>JAXFQY010000065.1:0-61622 GCA_034178705.1 Eubacteriales bacterium
CGAAGCAAATCTGATGGCAGCTTTTGCCGGAGAATCCCAGGCGCGCAATAAGTACACCTACTATGCCTCCAAGGCTCGCAAGGACGGCTACGAGCAGATTGCTGCGATCTTCGAGGAGACCGCAAAGAATGAGATGGAGCATGCCAAGATCTGGTTCAAGGAGCTTCATAACGGAGAAGTCCCCGGCACCGTCGAAAATCTGAAGGATGCTGCCGCCGGCGAGAACTATGAGTGGACTGATATGTATGCGGAGTTTGCAAAGGTTGCCAAGGAAGAGGGATTTACCCGTCTTGCCTATCTTTTTGATGCCGTCGGTAAGATCGAGAAGGAGCATGAAGAGCGTTACCGCAAACTGGTAGCGAATATCGAAGAGGGCATTGTGTTCTCCCGTGACGGCGACCGGATCTGGATCTGCTCCAACTGCGGTCATGTTCATGTCGGAAAGAATGCTCCTGAAATCTGCCCTGTCTGCGCTCATCCGAAGGCATATTTCAAGCTGAAGGAAAACAATTATTGATTTTTCCTGCGAATGCATGTTCCGTATTCCCGTTTTCTGTATCCAACAGTGCTGTTGAAACAATCAAAGCCGCAACCTCTTTTTGAGGTTGCGGCTTTTTTGCAAGAGGTTGCCGTTCTGAACGGAGTTGTTTTCAGATCGGAGTTTCATCCCATTTTCAGAAGATAGATCAAAAACAACCATGTCAGACCATAATAAGCGATAACGGCGATAAGATCATTCATCGTTGTGATCAGCGGACCGGATGCAACAGCGGGGTCGATATGGATTTTTTTGAAGAACAACGGCGTGACAGTTCCGATGATACTGGAAAGCAGCATGGCAACAAGGAGTGCCGCTCCGATGCAGGCGGAGATGGCAAAGGCGCCGCCGAGAGATTCGTCCTTAAAAAAGTAAACATACAGTCCGACTGCGGCAAAGGAGGAAAAACCGAGCAGAAGTCCGTTGATGAACCCGACGCGAGTTTCCTTCCAGACAAGCCGGAGCTTTTCGCGTCCTGTAAGCTGTTCGTCTGTCAGAACGCGGATGGTAACGGCAAGCGATTGCGTTCCGGCATTTCCTGCCATGTCAAGCACAAGAGACTGAAAACAGATGACAAGCGTGAGCTTGGCGACGACGCTTTCGAAGAGTCCGACAACGGCGGAGACGATCAAACTGAGTCCCAAAAGCACAAAAAGCCAGGGAATTCTTTTGGCAACGCTTTGTCCGACCGACTCGTTCAGATCCTCAACCGAGGAAAGACCTGCGAGCTTTGCATGGTCCTCTCCCAGCTCTTCATTGACAACTTCGATAAAATCCTCGGCGGTGATAACGCCGAGCAGACGGTTTTCCCGATCGAGGACGGGAACGGAATCCTCGGAATATCGGCGGATCCGCTCCATGCAGTCCTCAATAAGCTCATGGGCGTAAAGATAGGGATAATGGGTTGTTATGATATCGGTCAGAGCGGTTCCTTCCCGCGCGACAATGAGATCTTTCAGCGCGATAGCGCCATAATAGATCCGTTTTTCATCGACGGTATAGATTGTGGAAATATTATCATTGTCCGCAGCCTGACGGACAAGCTCATTCATGGCTTCTTTAATACTGGAGTGATAGGAAATTTCAATGTAGTTTGTGCTCATGACGCTGCCGATCTCATCTTCGTCAAAGCTGAGAAGCAGGGATACGTCCTTTTCCACCTCTCCGGGAAGCAAATCGAGAATGGTTTCGCGTTCTTCCTTTTGGAGCGGCTTCAGATATTCTGCGGCAATGGCAGCATCCAGCTTGGCAAGGACATCGGCGCGCTTCCGGAGATTCAGTTCATTCAGATAGTCGCCCGCATGATCCGTATAGCATAGAATCTCAGACAAATCACCAGGGGCAAGAATCCGATAAAGCTTCTGACGATCCTGGACGGAAAGCAGTTCGAGAACATCCGCGATGTCATTGTCATGATAATCGGAGAGGAGCTCGGTAAGAGCTTTCGGGGAAATGCTGCTTTGGATCAGCGCGAGGAGCTCCGGCTTGCGGTCCGGCTGCCGGATAGGGGTGTTTTCGGAAATATGTTCATTCATTCTGTGACCTCCTTCGATTCGCCCGGGGTGCCGTGAAACGGCGGTCGGCGTTATTTCCGTTAGCGACTGCGGAGGGTACAAAAATACCGCTGCCCTTCGTCAACCGCTTTCCTTTACGGGAATCGGCGGTCGTACAGACTTAGGCGGCGGCAGAAAATGACGCAAGAAGACAGAAACCCGGACCGGATCGCGGAAGGGCTGACTTTTCTTGCGCAGGGTGACATCTTCTGCCTCGCATTAGCCTATAACAACTGTCGGTGTCCATGGTTTCTCCTCCTTTTCCTATTATTTCTGAATTTGTATTCAGTATAACAAGATTTTTCTTTTCTGTCAAGAAGAAAAGACGGGGTGGATTTTACTGCGGTGCCGTTCAGCAAAGAGATAAACAGAGGAAATGGGCTTGGGAAAACGGGATGCGCCCACGCGCAGACAGCGAAAAGGACACCATGCTTTGATGACAGATCAAGAAAAATACCGAATAAAATTTTCGGGTTTAGCAGTCTCATAGGATTCGGGAAACGGTATTTTTATGTTTTGGAATCTTGCAGGGGCTTTTTGATTCAAGAAAAGATTGCTCAATGAAAAAATGCAGGAAGGAGAAGGGAAACTTTCGTTTTCGGTTGATTTTTTTGAGACAATCAATTATAATACAAGTATTATGGTTTTTTCGGAGGAGAAAATGGCATCCTATCCGTCCCGTGTCAAGCGCGTTGCTGCCATTCACGATCTTTCCGCCTTCGGGCGGTGCGCCTTGACCGTTGTGATCCCGACCCTTTCCGCCATGGGTGTACAGGTTGTTCCGCTTCCGACCGCGCTGATGAGCACGCATACCGGCGGATTTACCGATATATATGCTGTTGACCTGACCGAGCAGATGCGCGGAATCTACTCTCACTGGGAGAAACTCGGAGTTGACTTTGATGCGATTTACAGCGGCTTTGTCCTTGGAGAGAAGCAATGCGAGGTGATTGCCGATTTTCGCTCCCGCTTTTCTGACGGAGACACCTTGATTCTGACAGATCCGGTTTTTGGGGATGACGGAAAGCTTTATTCTACCTGTACCCTTGACATCGCCGAGCAGATGAAGCTGCTTTGCCGCGGCTCCGACGTGATTACCCCGAACCTGACTGAAGCCTGTGTGCTTTGCGGCGTGCCTTATCCGGATACGCTACGCCTGCCGGCGGGGGAACTCCGCGAGCTGATTTCCGGATTGCTTTTCGGTCTCTCCGCTCTCGGAGCGGAACGGGTCGTGATTACGGGGATTCCGACGCTGTCGGAGGAAGGCTCCCGAATGATCTGCACGGCAGCTCTTGACTGCTCCCCGTGCTCGCTGGATCACGCGCCTTTTTACGTTTCTCTCCCTCGTCTTGAGGCGGGATACCAGGGAACCGGCGAGCTTTTTGCATCCGTTTTACTGGGACGGCTGCTCGGGGGATCCGATTTTCCTTCCGCTGTCAGTACCGCGTCTGCTTTCGTGCGGGATGTGATTGATTTTTCCACGCACTTTGATACTCCTTACCGTGAAGGAGTTGCTCTTGAACCTTGTCTCGGAAGACTTGCCGGATTGAAATAACAGAAAACCGAAGCAGCCGGTGTGTGCATAAACACCGGCTGCTTTGTGTTATTCGGCAGAAAGCAAATGGAGATTGCGTAACTCCGGATCCGCGATTCCGTTGTTGACCGAAACGGCGTGCCGTTCGAGATCTGTACAGACAGCATGAGATAGTCCGTCTTGCCGCAGCGTCTCAATGAGAATCGCTGCAATGTCTTCGATGATCCCTTTCTTTGCTTCCGTGATATCTCCGCGATTGTCGGTCGTCAGAAGATATTCAAGAGAGTCGCCGATCTCCGAGAGACGGGGAAGATCCCGCATTCCCCGGAACATCCATTTATAAAAGGGACACCAGCGTCGGTTCAGAAGAAAAACAGCGCGAATGGTGTGCCGGACAAATTCTGCGACGGCAAGCTGTGCCGCTCCGGGCTCTCCGTGTGCAAGACAGCGGGGATAGTTGTATTGCCCCGCCTGCCCGGCAAGCAGCAAAGCGGCCGCAAGTTTTTTGCGCCGTATATCCTCCGGTGGGTTTTTCAGCTGTCTGCGCAGTTCCGTAAAATGCCCGAGCCCATCATAGAAGACTTCCCCGTTTACGGCAGAGGCCAGGTAGAGATCGGGAACGGAAAGCCAGGCGCGTGCCGAGGGAATTCCGTCGCGGAAGCCGGTGCGTTCCTCAAAAAAATCGCCTATCCGGATAACGCCGTGCCGGTTCCCGCCCACGGGACTGACCGGGCTGCGGCGTATGCCGGAAAACTCCTTCGGCAGGGCGGCATAAGCGCGCTCGAGTCGGAAGGCGGTGCGGCGATCCACGATTGTTTCCTCGGGAAGAAAAAGGCAGAAGCCCGGTTCGAAATCGTGATCCCGAGACACCTCGTCGTCAAATCCGAAGCATTCGGAACCGTCTCCGGCGAGCCCGCAGCAGATCAGTCCGGAAAGTTCAGGAAACTCTTTTTTCAGCATCGGCGCGCCGTACTCCTCATAGTAGGCGCGCGACAGAGCAAGCCCTTTCATGGTTACCTTTCCTCACTTGACCAACGGAGGCTTCGGAATACCTCACAGATTTTATCTGCGGCACTTTCCGGTGTGTTATTTGCCACTGTGCAGTCGGCGAAAGTCTGATAAAACGGAAGACGTTCGCGATAGAGCGCCTCGGTACCGCGTTGCTGGCTCAGCGGTCGTCCGTCGGTTGCCAGCGCTTCGGTCTCGCGTGTTAGAAAGCAAACAAGACTGTTTTCCCGGATCGGTATCAGATTTTCGCGTCTGGTGACGGCGCCTCCGCCGGCGGCAATAACGCATCCCCGCTTTGCTCCGAGCTCCCGCAGCACCTCGCTTTCCCGCTTTCGGAAGGCCTCTTCGCCCTCCCGTGTGATTACTTCGGCACAGCTCATACCAACCCGGTTCTCAAGAATTACATCCGCATCGTAAAAAGCACGGTTCAGCCTCTCGGCAGCAAGCGCCCCGACCGTGGATTTTCCGCAGCCCGGCATGCCGATCAGAAGGATGTTTTTCTTTTCCGCTGTCAGACAGTCGCAGATCCGGTCGGAGAGACGGGAGGAAAGCTCCTCTCCGAGAGAGACACCGTGGAAAAACTCACATGCAGCAACCGCTTGTGCCGCAAGCATCTGCGCTCCGTTATAGGCAGGAATGCCACGCTGCTCCGCATCCAGGAGCAGAGCGGTGCGCAGCGGATTATATATCAGGTCGATGACGGCAGAAAGACTGTGAAAACCGGAAAGATCCAGGGGACTCGTTCCGCTGTTCGGATACATCCCGACCGGAGTGGCATTGACGATCAGATCCGCATCTTCGCAGAGCTCCGTGCAGTTTCCGTAGTTCAGATTCCCTTTTCTGGATACGGTAAAGACAGAGGCACCTGCCCGCTCAAGAGCCCAGCGTACAGCGCGGGATGCGCCTCCCGTGCCGAGCAGGAGCACCTTTTTTCCTTTGATAGCTATTCTCGCGCGACGCAGTGTTTCTGCAAAGCCGGCGGCGTCCGTGTTGTCGCCGATAAGTCCTTCCGGTGTGCGCTTGATGCAGTTGACCGCGCCGATCTGTGCTGCGCGGTCGGTGAGACGGGAAAGGTAGGGAAGAACAGCTTCCTTATAGGGAATGGTCACGTTCAGCGCGTCGAAAGCACCGCTTTGAAGAAAAACACCGAGCCGATCCGGTGGCACCTCACACAGCTCATAGCTGTGGTCGGCAATCATCGCATGGAGCATCGGGGAATCGCTGTGCCCAAGGTGTTCCCCGATCAAGGCACAGCGGAAATCCTTTTTGCCGGATATCGGAATAGAAGAAGCGTCCGAAGGAAGAATTATCATCGCTTGCCCCCGTGTTAAAGAACTTCGGCGGCACATGCCGCCTGGGAAAAGGGAAATTTGTGCTGTTTTCCCGCAACAGGGAGTCCGTCATCTCCGATCGGCATGACGCAGATCTCCCCAGATACCTGATAGCAGACGATCAGCGTTTTTCCGTCGCGGGTCAGAATCATATGGCGCGGTTTTTCTCCGTCACAGGGAAGCCGGAGCGCTTCGTGAAGAATACCAGCAGAATCGATCCGGAAAAAAACGAGCGATTCGCTGTAACGGTTGGCACCGTAGAGGGTTTTTTCGTCCGGTGAAAGACAGATTGCAGAGCAGTGGCTTTTCCCGGAAAAGCCTTCCGAAAGTGTGGAAATGCGCTGGAGAAGCTTTTTCTCCGGCATGGCGTAGACCAGAACCTCGTTTGACAGCTCGGTAATCACATATAGCCGTCTTTCGTCACGGGTCCAGACCGCATGACGGGGATGCTGTCCCTCCTCGGTCAGAATGCGGTCGGATTCTGTGACTGTTCCGTTTCCGATTTTGTAGAAGTAGATTCTGTCCAGCCCGACATTTGTTGCCATCAGCGTGTCTTCCGCCCGATTGATTCCGACCCAGTGAACACGGCTCCGAAGCTCCGGGGCAGCATTTTCCGGGGATTGATAAAGGGAATGGGCGGAGATAAACTTTCCCTCGGAATCGATTTCGGCGTATAGAAGATGACCGCTCCCCCAGCATGCACCGAATACCATCCGATTCTTCGGAGAATAAGCGATGTGGCAAAGCCCGTTTCCTTTAAAACGGGCAGTATCCATCCGCCGATAGCCGATTCCGTCCTTAACATAGGAATGGATCAGCGCATAATCATCATTTTCGGTCACGGCGAACATCCGCTCACCGGACAGGGTGACAAAGCTTGGCGATTCCACGGTGTCTGACCAGACCACCTGCCCGTTTTCATCACATTTGACAAGGTTTTCTTTTCCGGCTTCTCCGTAGCCGGAGATGATCAGTTCCATTTTTATACCGTCCTATACCTAAAAATAATTAATCGATTTCAGTATAGCACAGACCGGTCGGATGTGCAAGAAAAAATGAGAAAAGGAGGATCCTTTTGTAGGGAATCAGAACCATTTTTTCTTCCGGAAGAGAAGAAGAAGGGCACCGGCGATCCCGAGACAGACGGCAATGAAAACCGGATAGGAGTATTTCCATTCCAGTTCCGGCATGTATCGGAAGTTCATACCATACCATCCGACAAGGAGGGAGAGCGGAAGAAAAACGGTTGTGACGACTGTGAAAACCCGCATCAGTCTGTTTTGCTCGATATCGATCTGCGACTGATAGGCTTCGCGGACCTGTGAGACGATTTCGCGCAGGCTGACCGTCCGGTCGAAAAAACGGTCGGCCCGGTTTTCCAGAATGGAGAACCACCGCAGGCTTTTTTCTGTCAGGAGACGGTTGTCGTTTTCTTCGAAGCATTCGAAAATCGATACCAGTTGCTGATAGTAGCATTTCAGATCAAACAGCTCATAGCGGACATTGAGGATTTCCATGATATCGGCGCGGTCGGTTCGCTCCATCAGATCGTCCTCAATCGCATAAATATTCCGCTCGAGCGTTTCCAGATGCGCCATGTCTCCCGCCATCATCCGGGAGAAAAAATCATAGAGAGCACGGCTGTTTGCGTTTGCCTGTCGGAAGCAGCTCTGTGCCATCCGATAACCGGACTCATCTGCACAGAAAAGAAACAGATTTTCCCGGTCAAGATAGATGACAATCTCCGAAGCGTCCGCTCCGGGGTCTGCAATATTATGCCAATCGAAGGAGATGATATCAAAGCCGTCGTGACTTTCAAAGGTTTCAATACCACCCGCGGCAATGTAGTCCGTTACCTCTTTTCCAATCAGGTCAGAAACTGAATATAACTCCTTTTTATAAAGAACCTTCTGCATATGTTTGTCCTTTCCTTTCCGGACTTGATAATTGTATTATACCCGTGACCCCGCGGTCATGCAATAGAAAAAGCCGCTTGAGGGCGGCTTTTTCTTTATGTTCTTTCGGTAAGAGGAACAAACTTGTTTTCCGTCGCGATGCATTTGTAGCCGGGGCGGATAATCTTTGTACCGTTCATCGCTTCCTCAATGCGGTGTGCACACCAGCCTGCACAGCGTGCAACGGCGAAAAGCGGTGTGAACATCTCGGTCGGGATACCGAGCATCCGGTAAACCAGACCGGAATACAGGTCGACATTTGCACACATCGGCTTGTTATTTTTCTTGATTTCCGCAAAGACCTCCGGGGTCAGGCGCTCTACGGCTTCCAGTAGCCGGAAATCATCTTCATAGCCTTTTTGGGCTGCAAGACGTTCGGCGTAATGCTTGAGCATCTCGGCGCGCGGATCGGAAAGAGTATAAATGGCATGTCCCATTCCGTAAATCAAACCGCTGCCGTCACCTGCTTCACCACGGAGAATCTTGCAGAGATAGTCTCGGATTTCTCCGTCGTCGTTGCGGTTGCGGATATGCTCCCGGATGTCGTCAAACATCTCCTGCGCCTTGATATTGGCGCCGCCGTGACGCGGCCCCTTCAGCGAGCAGATGGAAGAGGCAATTGCACTGTACGTGTCGGAACCGGTGGAAGAAATGACGCGGGTGGTGAAGGTGGAGTTGTTGCCGCCTCCGTGCTCCGCATGAAGCACGAGACAGAGGTCAAGTAGTCTTGCCTCTTCTTCAGTATAGGCTTTATCACTGCGCAGAACGCGAAGGAAATTTTCAGCTGTACTGAGGTTGTTGTGGGGATTGTGCAGTGTCAGACTTTTGTTTTTAAAGACATTGCGGTAGACCGCATAAGAATGGGCGGCGATAATCGGCAGGCGGGCAATCAGCTCGATCGACTGTCGGAGAATGTTGGCAAGTGAAGGATCCTCCGGGGTTTCGTCGTAAGAATAAAGAGCAAGGGTCGCCGTTGCCATTTTGTTCATGACATTCGGCGAAGGTGCCTTCATAATAATATCCTCTGTAAAACGGGGAGGAAGAAAACGGCAGGCATCCATGACGCTGTCGAACATATCCAGTTCTTCCGCGGTCGGAAGCTTTCCGAAGAGAAGAAGATAGGTTGTTTCCTCATACCCGAAGCGTCCTTCTTCCATGAAGGAGGTGACAATGTCTTCCACATTGTACCCGCAGTAGAAAAGCTCTCCTTTTGCCGGTTGGCGCTCACCGTCGGAGATGATATAGCCATGGACATTCCCCTTCCGGGTTACTCCGGCAATAACACCGGTACCGTCCGCTTCGCGCAGGCCGCGTTTGATGTAACTTTTCGAATATGCGCTTTCCGGAATCCGGTCATTCGTTTTGCACTGTTCGACAAGGTGTGCAAGGATGTCGTGGTTGCGATCAAGTATTTCGGTATTGATGGTTGAATCGTAAGTCAAAGAAAATCCCCTCCGGATATGATAATGGAAGCCGTTTCAAAATATAACGGCATTATAACATATCCGAAGGGAAAATGCAAGATTAAATGCAAAATTATTCAAAAACGAAGAAAAAGCAGAGCCTATTCTCAAAAATGAGAGGACAATATGCTGAGAAGCTCGCTCCGACTTGCGAGTCCTGCGAAGTTAAGAAGACGTTTCAACCGGTATTTCACTGTGCTTTCCGATGCGTGGAGCGTTTCGGCAATATCGGAGTTCCGGCGACCGGCACGAAGCATGCGAAGAATCTCTATATCCAGCTCGTCACATTCGGCAATAATTTTCTCTGCAAGCATAATGGAGGTGAGCGGCGCGTCACTGAACAGATCGTATTCCTCCCGGGGTGTCTGTTCGGGAGGGTCAATGGCTTCTTCAAAGGGGAGATTTGCCGTGCTTTCGCGCACGTCGATTGCGCAGCGCATCTTAATGGTAATGTAGGAGAGGGAAGGATCGCGGCGGATGCGGGAGCAGATATCAACGGCGTTGCGGCCGGCGGAGACACAGTCAAGAGTCGCGATTGTCAGCTTGGAGGGAAGATTGCGGCGATAGGTGACATCTCCGAATCCTGCGATAAAAAGCTCATCCGGAATGTGTATGCCTGCATCCTTCAGTGTCTGCATCAACATCAGCCCGGTTACATCGTTTGCACAGATGACCGCGTCATATCGCGAAACCATGGTGACCATGCTTTCGCAAAGGTTTTTGGTTTGACCGCGAAAATAGAAAATATCATTATAAGAAAAGCAGCCGCCGCGGTAACGCAGAAAGGCTTTCATTTTCAGAAGATCGGCAGAGCTGTCTGAGCTGACTCCGAAAAGGGCAACACGGCGTCTGCCCTGTGCGAAGAAATAGTCAAGCAGATCCTTTGTTGCACGTTCATAATCGGCAACCGAAAAACCGGAAGCAAGCAGTCCGTTCTGATTCGCACAGCCGACAAGAATCGGGCGAATTCCCCGGCTTCTCAGCAGTTTTGCCGTCCGGTCAGTCCAAAGAAAGGAGGCGCCTACAGCAAGAACTGTTTCCGCACCGAGGAATTCCGGCGGAAGCGTGTCTCCGTTGCTTTCTGCCTCAACGAGCTGCATTCCACGGCTTTTTGCCTCACCGGATATGCCGCGAAGAAAAAGGGAGGTCCAGTGCGTACCCGCATTTCCCGCCTGAATCAGAACGTATACGGTCATATGGTCCTCCTGTTATTTTGTATTTTAATATTTAATTATATCATGTGGTTTTTCTGTTGTCAAGTTGAAAAGGCGGTTTTTGTAAGATGAATATTGGTCTTGAATCCTGTAAAAGGGGATGGTATGATAATTAATGAAAAAATTAGTTTGTTTTTTGTAAAAGGAGACATCTATGAAAAAAGCAACGGCTAAATTTGAAAAGCTGACGATTCCGACGTACCGGCCCGGTGCACCGGAAAATCTGCCGATGTTTTTTGAAAAAAAGCCTTATCAGGGGGCGAGCGGACGGTTGTATCCGATTCCGTTTACCACCAAAATCAGCGATGAAAAGACGGATGTGGCATACAATGCCGCAGTTCTTGAAAACGAGTACATCTATTTGGAAGTGCTGCCGGAAATCGGGGGAAAAATCCAGCGTGCACTGGATAAGACGACCGGCTATGATTTTGTTTATCACAACAAGGTAATCAAGCCGGCGATGGTCGGTCTTGCCGGGCCTTGGGTATCCGGCGGGATCGAGTTCAACTGGCCGCAGCATCACCGTCCGACTACCTTTATGCCGCTTGAGGCAACGATCCGTGAGGGAGAGAACGGGGAAAAGACCGTCTGGGTCGGAGAGGTTGATCCGCTTTACCGGATGAAAGGAATGGCGGGAATCACAATTGAGCCGGGACGTTCCTATTTCCGTGCGAAGGTTCAGCTTTATAACCGCACGCCGTTCCGTCAGCCGATTATGTGGTGGGCAAATCTTGCGGTAGAAATCAACGACAGTTACCGTGTCGTTTTCCCGCCTGATGTGGAGTGGGTGAACGACCATGACCGCCGCGCAGTTCTGGAGTGGCCGATTGCAAAAGGCGTTTATCATACCGCCCGTCCGTTCGATTTCGGTTCCGGAACCGATATCCATGATCTTTCCGCTGTGCGTGTCCCCTCTTCTTATCTTGTCTCGAAGGGACAGTGTGATGCGGATTTCATTTCCGGTTACGATCACGGAAAAAACTGCGGTATCGTTACGGTTGCGGATCATCACATTGCTCCCGGCAAAAAGCTCTGGCACTGGGGAAACCATCCTTTCGGAAAGAAGTGGTGCTCCAATCTGACCGATGACGGTTCCTGCTATGTTGAGCTTATGACCGGAGTTTATACCGATAACCAGCCTGACTTTACCTGGCTTCAGCCCTATGAAACCCGCACCTTTGATCAGTACTGGTATCCGGTGCGCGATATCGGTGAGGTAAAGAATGCGACAATTGATGCCGCCATCAATGTGGAGGAGCGGAACGGCGGTATTTATGTCGGTGTATACGCAACAGGCGTTTTCATGGGAAGCCGCGTGCTTGTTTGCGAGGGGGAGCGTGTTCTTCTCGACGAGCGTTGTGACCTTTCTCCCGAGAAGGTATTTGAAAAAACCATTACAGAGAAAGCGGATTTTTCGAAGGTAAGCGCGAAAGTTCTTAACGCAGAGGGAGAGGAGCTTGTCTCTTATAAATACTTTGAGCGCGGACACAAAAAACCGATTCCTGTCCGCAAGCCCGCTCTGCCGCCGAAGGAGATTGAAACCGTCGAGGAGCTTTACCTTAACGGCAAGCATCTTGAGCAGTACCGTCACTTTGCATACGAACCGGAGGACTACTACCGCGAAGCACTTTCCCGCGATCCGGGAGATGCGCGCTGCAATACCGCTATGGCGGGGATTATGCTCGGCCGCGGATTGTTTGAGGAGGCGCTTGAATATGCAGAGCGCGCCTATCAGCGTCTGACGCTCCGCAATGACAATCCCGATGACACGGAGTGCCTCTACTACAAAGGATTGGCATGCCGTTATCTCGGAAGAGAAGACGAGGCCTACGATGCCTTTTACCGCGCGGCGTGGAGCTACAAGTTCATGAGCCCTGCTTATCTTGCCCTTGCGGAAATTGATGCTAAGCGCGGGGACATCGCCTTGGCAGTTGAAAAACTTGATCGTGCACTTTCCGTCAACACGATGAACCTGAATGCGCTTCGTCTGAAAGCACAGCTGACAGGGGATAAGGCGATTGAAGAACGCATTGCAGAGCTGGATCCGCTGTACGATACGCAGACGGATAAGCATGAGTATTACATCGACCGTGCCATCGACTATCTGCGGGCGGGACTCCGCGATGCTGCTCTTGCGGAGCTTGACCGCGCGGATCAGAACAAGCCGGAGGTTCTCTACTGGAAGGCGTATATTCTCGGAGATCGGGGCTATGCGGAAGCAGCGGATCGTCTGGATTGGGCACTCTGCTTCCCGGCGCGTCTTGAGGATATTGCGGTTCTGAAATATGCGGACACACCGATGGCTCACTATTATCTCGGCTGCCTCTATTATGACCGCCGCCGTTATGACGATGCGGTTACGGAATGGGAAACCGCCGTTGCCGGCATACCGACTCTTGCCCCGGCATGGCGTAATCTGGGTCTTGCCTACTATGACAAGAGACATGATTATGATAAGGCACTTTCCGCTCTGGAAAAGGCATTGAAATACGCTCCGACAGAGGCACGGATCTTCTACGAGCTTTGCCAGCTGAAGAAGAACGGTGGCAGAAGTCTTGACGAGCGTCTTGCCCTTCATGAGACCTATCCGCAGCTTTCCGCCGAGCGGGATGACTGCACGCTGGATCATTCGATCCTTTTGACGCAGCTCGGCAGATATGACGAGGCGCGTGACATCCTTCTTTCGCATCGGTTCCATACCTATGAAGGCGGAGAAGGAAATCTGACCCGCCATCACGCCTGGCTCTATGCCCTGCGCGGCTTTGCCGCTCTGGAGCAGGGGGATGCGGAAAAGGCGTTATCGGAGTTTGAACAGGGCTTTACCTTCCCCTTCTGCTATGGAGAAGAGAAAAACTACTTCGCGCAGGAATCGCATTTGAATTACGGTGCCGCACTTGCAGCGAAGGCTTGCGGGGATACGGAAAAATACGAAGAATACCTGAAGGCAGCAGAGATTGATCACGCTGCCCCGACCGATATTTCCTATTATCGCGCTCTTGCTTTCTTTGCGGACGGCAAGGAGGAGGAAGGGAAATCTTTGCTTCACGAAATGATTGCCTGCGGAGAAACCGAGATCCGTAACCGTGATATTCCTGCGTATTACGGGGTTGGTTCTCCCTGCCCGTGTCCGTTTGAGTATAATTTTGCTGAGCGGCACACGGTGAAAGGACAGCTTCTCATTGCGTTCGGCAAGCTCGGACTCGGTGACACGGAAGGTGCCAAACGGGCTGCGGCCGCGGCGGAAGAGCTTGATCCGACCAATTTTGAGCTTTCCGTTTTCCGCCTTCTGACGAAGTAAAATCAGCTGAACCCCGGCGCCCTGCGGCGCCGGGGTATCTGCCTTTCTAAAAGGATATGGAAAAATGTCATGAAGAAAATCACAGTTTTTTTCCTGCTTGTGCTCATGTCTTTTCCCATGCTTACCTCCTGCAGTGATACAGAGCGCCCGGATGTGACTACGCCGGCAGTCGTTACCTTTTTTGATCCTATGGCGGATGAAGATGACAGGCCTTTGCTTCCGGAGAATCCCCGCTATGAAGGATATGAATTCCGCGTGCTTGTTTCCGGCAATTATCGGAATAACGATTTTGCAGCAAGTGAAACAGATACCGGTATCCTGGAAGAGGCGCGTTATAGGAAAAATCAGTCTGTTGAGGATACCCTCGGAATCTCTCTGATAAACCGGGATATTCTTCAGCCGGGAACAACGAACGGATCAGGTCCCGGTTATGCCGAGATGAAAAAAGCCTATGCCTCTTCCGCTTTCGATTATGATGCCGGCATGATCGGCAGCGAGGATGCCTGCGCGCTTGCAGCAGGTGGTTATCTGACTGATTTGAAGAATCTTCCGTATCTTGATCTGGAAAACTTTTGGTGGGATGCGTGTGCCAATCGCGATCTATGCGTGAACAACGCGCTTTACGCCACGACCGGAGCGATCGGTCTGACCGATAATATCGTTACGCACTGCATCCTTGTCAATAAAACGCTCCTGCAAAGCAGAGAGGATCTTTTCGATCCCTATTCGCTTGTGCAGGAAAACAAGTGGACCTATACTGTCTTCGGTTCGGAGGTTAAGAAAATCAGGGAGGATCTGAACCGGGACGGCGTTATGGACGGGAAAGACTGTTATGGACTTCTGACCTGGAAGGATGCCGCAGTTGCCGTGCTGAATTCTTCCTCCTGTCGCCTCTGTGAGGTGGGAGAGGATGGGAGAATCGCTCTTACGCTGAACAGTGAGCGTACGATTTTGGCTTTGGAGCAGTACACGGATTTTGCGTTTTCCGAATCCTGTTTTCGGTATCAGGAGCGAAGCGACCCTTCCGCTTGGGATTCCATCCGTTTTTCCGTATTTGACGAAGCGCGCGCCTGTTATTATATGACGACAATGAATACCGTCCCGAAGCATCGTGAGGCGGACACGGACTTCGGAATCCTGCCATATCCGAAACTTACGGAAGATCAGGAAACCTACGGAAATCCGGTATCCTCCTATTACGGTCAGCTGTACTGTGTTCCTCACTTTACGGAAAACAGGGAACGTACCGGCGTGATTTCCGAATTGCTTGCCTACGTTTCCGAAAAGCTTTTGACACCTGCCTATTATTCTCAGGTGCTTTGCGGGAGTGAAAGCGGAAAGGAGGAAAGCACCGATATGCTGGATCTGATTTTTTCCTCCCGGGTGTTTGATATCGGTGTCTATTTTCGAATCGAAAATTTAGAGCCGAAGCTTGCGGAAATGGTTTTCAGCCGCCGGATCGGCGATTTCCCTGATTTTTACCGTCAGGTCGCCCCCTCTGCTGAGCAGGCAGTCGATCTCCTGAACAGAAGGTTGTCCGAAATTTCTTGAGGGGAAAGCTTTCTGTTGCACGGAGATCGAAGCCGGCGGGCAAACGGTTACGGTTTTCAAACGGCGACAGATTGTCTGAGCCGTCTTTGGCGGATCTGTTTTCAGAGTGCCTCGGCTGTTTCTTGATTTTAATAAAATCGGGAAAGGATCCTGATGCTCTGATATAAGGCAGCAGGGCTGTCTCGCTGTACTGTGAGTCAGCCCTGCTGCTTTATTAAAGAAAACTGCTTATACGTAATTGTATCCCCGATAGGATTTACTATAGAGGTTTAGTTTCTGACTTTTCTCTTGGCAATCAACGCTACAGCCAGCCCTGCGATAAGAGCGGTACCGGCAACGAAGAGAAGAGAATCACCGGTCTCGGGGGTTCCTTCGGGAGTTACAGGGGCATCGGTTGCGGGGGCATCGGTTGCAGGAGCTTCGGTTGCAGGAGCTTCGGTAACAACGGAGGATGTAGATGCAGCGAGCTTGGCTTTTGCTTCTTCGCCGATCAGGGTAACCTTCAGGTTATCGAAGGAAACATTTCCTACAGAGTCACCGGCAACGGCGGCATTGGAGAGACGGCAGCGGAGACCGACGGTTCCTTCGGTCCACACGGTGTCCGTAACCGTGTAGCTGTAAAGCAGAACGCTGGTGTCAAGGTCATAGATTTCGCAGGTAAAGTCGTCGCCATCAACAGTGATTACAAAGTGTACATCGCTGCCGACGGTAGTTCCGGCAGAGATTACAGAACCGCCGTAGTTATTGCCATAGGAGGTACCGTCTTCAGCGGTCTTACCCATTGCACCTTTGGTGGCATCATTGGAAAGAAAACCGAGATAGCCGCAGAAGCTGTTATCGGTTTCGTCCGTGGCGCGGGAAACATCGGAACGCGCGATAACACCGGTAGAGGTCTGAACATTTTTTACATCGACCTCAACAATGTAGTTCTTCCATTTTTCCGGCTGATTCAGAATGATGTGTCCGAAGGTAGAACCGGAGTCCGGATGGTCATCATCTCCGCCGGTCACCCAAAGAGCACCGTCACGGATTTCCCAACCGATACGGTACTGGTTGAACTGGCTGAGAGTAGAAGGGTCTGAAAAGTCGTTCTCGTAAACGACGTACTCGACCTCCTCGGCGCTTGCCGCAAACGGCACGGCACAGAGAAGCAGGAGCGCTGCAAGAGCTGCACAAAGGATTTTTTTCATGATTTTTTCTCCATTTCTCAGAATATGATTTTGCGGAGTGCATAATAATGATACTTCCGAAGCCATTTGAAAGCAATACAGAAAACCCATCTGATGATACAGGAAACGGCAGGGAAAATAGTAAAGCCCCGTCTTCGGAAGGCTCCGAGGACGGGGAGAAGGGAAAAAGAATCGGATCAGACATTGAAACGGAAGACAATGACATCTCCGTCGGAAACAACATAGTCCTTGCCTTCGCTACGAACCAACCCTTTTTCTTTTGCGGCGGCCATGCTGCCTTCCCGCGCGAGATCGTCGAAGGCGACCGTTTCGGCACGGATGAAACCGCGTTCGAAATCCGAATGGATTTTTCCTGCCGCAGCAGGAGCCTTGGTCCCTTTTCTGATCGTCCATGCACGCACTTCAGTCGGTCCGGCCGTCAGAAAACTGATCAGCCCGAGAAGACGGTAGCTTGCAACAATCAGCTTATCAAGGCCGCTTTGCTGAATCCCGAGACTGTCAAGAAACTCTTTTTTTTCATCGGGTTCAAGCTCGGCAAGTTCCGCTTCAGTTTCCGCACAAACGTCAATCAGCTCCGCACCTTCCTCGGCAGCTATTTTTTTCAGGGCTTCGTAGCCTGCACCTTTGTCGGGGGAGGCAAGCTGTTCCTCACTGACATTGGCAACATAAATGGTCGGTTTGAGCGTCAGAAGCGGGGAATCGGAGAAATACGCAAGCTCATCCTCATCCAAAGAGAGGGAACGTGCTGTTTTTCCGGAATCCAGTGCGGCGATGAGTTTTTCGGTTGTCTCAAGCTCATGGGCAAGCCCCTTGTCTCCTTTGAGGGCTTTGCGCAGGCGGTCTGCCTTTCGCTGAAGCAACTCAAGATCGGAGTAAATCAGCTCCAGGTTGATTGTTTCCACATCGCGCGCAGGGTCAACAGTGCCGTCGACATGAATAATGTCCCCGTTTTCAAAGCAGCGGACCACATGGACGACTGCATCTACCTCCCGGATATGAGAAAGAAATTTGTTCCCTAATCCTTCGCCCTCGTGTGCGCCGCGGACAAGCCCCGCAATATCAACAAACTCAATGATGGCAGGAGTGTATTTCTGAGGATTATACATTTTTGCAAGTACGTCCAGACGCGGATCAGGAACGGCAACCACTCCGACATTCGGTTCGATGGTGCAGAATGGGTAGTTTGCCGACTGCGCACCTGCATTTGTCAGTGCGTTGAAAAGAGTGCTTTTTCCGACGTTGGGTAAGCCGACGATACCAAGTTTCATATCTTTGTCCCTTTAAGTATATATTTTCCTGTTTATTATACAGTTCCCGCGCGCAATTTTCAATTGTTTTTTTAGAAAAACCTCCTATCCGGCTTTTTTTCTGAAACGTCGGAATTATACGGCGAACGCAGGAAGTTTTTTTGAAGGACCGTTGAAAAAAGCGTATTCTTACGTTATAATAAAAATAATCAAACAAAAAAACGTAAAAGAGCAGAGGAATCCGCATTTTTTACGGTTTTGAGGATGCCAAAGAACAATTTGTAATTGTAACGGAGGACCGCTGTGACAACAAGAATATTGGTTGTGGACGATGATGTCAATATTTGTGATATTCTTCGCATGTATCTGGAACGCGAGGGCTACGAGGTAAAGGTTGCCTATGACGGCGAGGCCGGTGTGCAGCAGTTCCGGGAATTTGATCCGGATCTTGTTTTGCTTGATATCATGCTTCCCAAAAAAGACGGCTGGCAGGTGTGCCGCGAGATCCGTGAGATTTCCCCCAAGCCGATTATCATGATTACGGCCAAGGGAGAGGTGTTTGATAAGGTTCTCGGGCTGGAACTCGGTGCCGATGATTTTATTGTCAAACCTTTTGATACCAAGGAGGTAACCGCGCGCGTCAAGGCCGTTCTCCGCCGTACCGGATCGAGGGATGAGGAGCAGGATGAAACGCTTCGCTTTGATAATATTGAGATCAGCCGCCGCCGTTTTGAGCTGAAAATCCGCGGAAAAAGCGTTGACGTTCCTCCGAAGGAGCTTGAGTTGCTTTATTTTCTGGCATCCAACGCCAATCGCGTTTTTACGCGGGATCAGCTGCTTGATAAGGTATGGGGCTTTGACTATCTCGGAGATTCCCGCACGGTTGATGTTCACATCAAACGGCTGAGAGAAAAACTGGAGGGGGTTTCCGATAAGTGGACTCTGAAAACAGTCTGGGGAGTCGGCTACAAGTTTGAAACTGTTCCTGCCTGAGCACCGTTTTGTCGGAACCGTTTGCAGAAGGGGGGAGACGCGGTCTGTTCCGTTCCGTTTTTTCGCGCCTTGCCGCGATTTTTGTGTTGATTGTTGTGATCAGCTTCTCGCTGATTGCTTATATTGTGATTTCCATTACCGGTGATTATGCCCGCACCGAAAAAACCGATAATATTATTAAAACGGCAGAGGCAATTTCAAACATCATCCGTGTAACCTCTGCGGATCTGGATCAAAACGGAGAAACACAAGATCTGAGTGTGGATACCTACCGAGCCATAATTACCGTTTCGGCTTCTGCTGACGGTGTCAACGCCTTTATCGCCGATCCGGACGGCATGGTTTTATTCTGCGATACAGGAATGAAGCAGGATCTCACCGGAGCCAGAATTGCCGATGATGCGTTGCTGTCCGGTGTACGTACGGGAGAAACCTATTGTGCCAGTTCCGATCTCGGTGGAGTTTTGCCGCATACCAGTCTGGTTGCCGCGCGTATGATCGGAGACAGTCCGGACGGAATTGTTGTTGTTTATGCCGAGAGCAGGGCGGAAACAGCCATGCTCAACTTGCTGATCCGGACGATTGTCCTTTCCACTATGTGGGTGCTGATCGCCATGCTTCTTGCTATCTTTTTTGTCAGCGAACGCACGATCGGGCCTTTGAAAACAATGAGCCGGGCGGCAAAGCAGTTTGCCGGCGGTCGGCTTGATGTCCGAGTCCCCGTTACCGGGCATGATGAGATTGCCGAGCTGGCTTCCGCTTTTAACAATATGGCGGAATCGCTTGCCAATTCTGAAAAAACCCGTTCCAGCTTCCTTGGAAATGTTTCTCACGATCTTCGGACCCCGATGACAACGATCAGCGGTTTTATTGACGGAATTCTTGATGGGACGATTCCTCCGGAAGATCAGGAGTATTACCTGAAAATCGTCAGCTCGGAGGTAAAACGCCTTTCTCGCCTTGTCAGCGCCCTTCTGGATATTTCCCGTCTCCAGGCGGGGGAGCGAAAGTTCCACCCGGAAAATTTTGATATCTGCGAAATGGCGCGGCAGATTGTGCTGTCTTTTGAACAGTTGATTGAGGATAAGCGGCTGGACGTTTCCTTCGAAGCCGAGCGCGATTCCATGATGGCATATGCCGACCGGGATGCCATCCATCAGGTTCTTTACAACATCACAGACAATGCCGTGAAGTTTTCCTGTGATGAGGGACTGCTCAGGATAAAAATCTACCTGTACGACAAGCAAATCCATGTTTCCGTGTACAATGAAGGTGTCGGAATCCCCAAGGAGGATCTGCCGTTTGTTTTCGACCGGTTCTACAAGAGCGATAAAAGCAGGAGCCTGGATCGTACCGGTGTCGGTCTTGGTCTCTATATTTGCCGCTCTGTGATTGAGGCGCACGGAGGTACCATTGTTGCCCGGAGTGAAGCGGGCAAGTATTGCGAATTTGAGTTCACGCTGCGACCGGGCAAGGAGACCAGAAGTAAAACCATTGATATTACCCGTCCGGTTGATTTGTGACAGGCAGGCGCTGAATGATTCCGAATGCGGTTGTATGAAGCCTGCATTTCTAAATGAGAGAAAAGAAGATACCGGATCCGACGGGAAAAATGAAAAGCAGCGGTCGAAGAGACCGCTGCTTTTGTTGAGAATCGGGAAGGACAAGGAACATTTTTATGATAATTACGGAAGGGGTATGGCAGCCGCTTACCCGTGTAGAAGTCGTGCCGATACGGTATTCAGTTTATGAAAATAAGCACGGTCAACCGCGGCAACCGCGGTGTCTGTTGCCCGGTAGGTCCAGTTTCCGCCGGCGGTTCCCGGGGTATTCATGCGGGTGTCTTTTCCGTAAAGCAGAAGGTCCTGGAAAGGAAGAATCGTTGTTCCGGCAGAGGAAACGAAAAGCGTCCGGATTGCCGCACGGCAGCCGGCATTGATATCATCACCTTCATAGCCGCAGAAATCAAAAAAACGGCGGCGAAGTTCCGGCGTACATTCATAAACCCAGCCGAGAAGTGTATTGTTGTCATGGGTACCCGTATAGGCGACGCAGCGGTGCGGATAATTGTACGGCATGTGCTCATCCTCAGGATTCCCGTTGTACCCCCCGAACTGCATCAGCCGCATTCCGGGAAGCTGAGACTGCTTCATGAACGCAGCGAGGCCGGGAGTATATGCACCGAGATCCTCGGCGATGATCTCACCGACTCCGGATGCCGAACGGAGCGCATGGACAAAGGGCATACCGGGACCTTTAACCCATCTGCCTTCGGCTGCTGTTTCGGCATCTGCGGGGATGCTCCAGTAGGCTTCGATCGCACGAAAGTGGTCAATACGGAGAATGTCAAAGAAGCGAAAGCAAAAGGAAACGCGATCCCGCCACCAAGAGAAGCCGTTTTTCGCCATAGCATCCCAATTGTAGATCGGATTCCCCCAGAGTTGCCCGTCGGGGGAAAAATTATCAGGTGGACACCCCGCGACCTCCTTGGGAAGAAAAAGCTCCGGGTGGAGAAGCGCATCGCAGCTGTTTCCGTCAACATAGATCGGAATATCTCCGATAATGCGGACCCCTTTTTGTTTTGCATAGGTGCGGATGCTCTGCCACTGACGGTCGAATTCGTATTCACAGAACCTCTGAAAGAAAACAGCATCTTCGCACCCCGATACAGGGGGGAGATGGTGCTCGGCAAATTCGCAATATTCAGCGATCCGAGGGTGGGTGTCAACGTAGGCGTTCACGGCACGGCGCAGAGAAGGATCTGCCCGGCTTGCCGCCCGTGCGAGGAGCGGGAGCCGCTCCGTCCGGAAACGGTCGAACTCAACGGCGAAGGGAGTTTTCTGGCGTGCGCCGTCAAGCTCTTCCCGGGTCAGCAAGCCCTCTTCAAACAGCGTCGGAAGATCGATAAAAAATGGGTTTGTACTGAAAGCCGACACGGTTTTATAGGGAGAACCGAAGCCGTCCGGCAGGCAAAAGGGAAGTGTTTGCCATAGGGAAAAGCCGCAGTCGGAGAGAAGGTCGATAAAAGCAAGCGCAGAGCGCCCGAAGCTCCCACAGCCGTAATCGCCTGGAAGCGAGGAAATATGCAGCAGAACACCGCTGCGGCGCGTATCATTTTTCATATTCTTACTGTTTTTCCTTTAGAAGTGAGACCGTGTACACCATATCGGAATCATTTTTTTCGGCGGTGGCAAAACTGACGGTTTCGCGTTCGCGGTACTCGGTCAGCCGGTCGGCAAGGGAACGAAGCGCACTGCCGGCAGGAAATGTATCGGGCATCGGGAGAGGGGTTCGGGTACGCAGAAGGACATAGTCCTCATCAAGAATGGTAGCGAAGTGTTCATCGTAATAACGGTGTCGGATAAAATGCGAAAAATAGGAAAGAGCTTCGGCGGCCGCATAAAGCTCCGCCGCCTCCGGTGTTACGGCTCCGGAGGGAAGAATCTGCTCTGCGCGGATGGCACGGGCGATTCGATATACCCGTTCGTTGCGTAAATTGAAGACTGCAAAAGCGATGATTGCACCGTCAGCCGTCAGTGCGGACGCTGAAGTGATGCTGTAATTCAATTCTATCATCTCCGATTTTCATGAAAATATGATTATCCCATATTGTAGCACTATCTTCAATAATATGCAATCCTCAAAAAGAGAAACGCCGCTTTTTCCTTCTTGAAAAAAGCGACAGCAAAACGGGAAAACAGGAAAAATCGACCGGGTGAAAATTGGAACGGAGAAACCGAAAGAACGAAAAAAGGAATCCGATTATATAATCGCCCCAAAAAGAAGAGAGCCGTTTTGATCTTTGTCAGAGGCGTTCGGCGGAAGGTCCTTCATAGATCCAATCGGGGAGTTCAGGGAGAGCGGAGGGAGGGCCTTGCCCGTCGATACAGGAGCGGTTTTCCGAAAGACTATCGCTCTGTTGATGAGGCAGGAAGGGGTACCCTTCTTGCTTTTTTGTGGAGACAGAAGAAAAAAGTCAAAATATCCGGCACTGGTCTCCTGCGGATCGGAAGGAAATGCATCTTGCTTTTTTTACTTTTCGGAGTCCGGTGCCCGGAGTCTGTTGGATCGCAGAAGAACCGCAGGAGCCAGGAGCAGGGAGAGAAGCAGACCACCCGCTCCCAGGGTCAGAAGAATCCACAGAACGTTGTCGGTCAGGAGATAATCCGATGCAAGGTTCTCGAGACCGTTGATGGACGTAAAACTGGAAAAAAAGAATACCCCGGTATAATAAAGCGCGAGCCCGGTGAAAACAGGGAGAGCGCAGAGACAGGTACGGGATATCCCGGCTCTCTTTCTCATTCCCTTTGCCAGCAGAACTGTCAGCATAACAGCTATCAGAATTGAGAAATCAAAGGCAAAAAGAGTAAAAAAAGAAACAAAAACGGCGGCAAAGTGTCCGGACAGAAGCTCGGCAAAACGATCGGCTTCCGGAATGCGGGTTGCTGCACTGAGCAGAGCAGCAGAAAGAAGCGGCAGAAAAAGAGCGGCAAAGACAGAAAGTGCACCGCTTGTCAGCAGAGCGGCGGAGATGACCGAGCCGTTTCCGTCCTGCGCGCGCGGAAAGGCACGATAAAGATGGGAAAGAAGGATACTTTCTGACAAAATAATGCCCAGCAGAGAGCAGGGAAGAAAAACGGAAAAATAAATCGTATCACTGCCGGGGAAAAACAGAGAGGCGATCCCTGTGATCAGCGCGCCGATTACGGAAAGCAGGGCAGGAGCTACCGCGCGCGGTACGGAGTACCGGAAAACACGGGAAAAGAGGGCTTCTTTGCGCTCCGGCAGGATTCTTTTTTGCTTATTCATCTTTTTTCTCCACTGTCAGACGGTAGAATTCACTTTTCGTCATCCCGCGGTCTGCGGCAGCCGCTTTGATCGCATCCATTCTTTTCTTTCCCTGCGCCTCATAGAAGGCGACGTGATCCCCGGGGGAGAGTAAGTTGAGATCCGGTGTGTTCTGCTTGCGGAATGGAACGGCGTCGCTTCCGTCGATCACAATGACATATTCTCCGCGCGGCTCCGATTCCGTGCAGAGGGCCGCGGCTCGGGAGAGAGTCGTACGGAGGATTTCTTCATTCAGTTTGGTCAATTCCCGGCAGATGGTACAGCGACGGTCTCCGAGCGCAGCTGCAAGATCTGCAAGGGTTTCGGGGATTCGGTGAGGCGCCTCATACAGGATCAGTGCAGCAGGAATCTGGCAGAGCAAGGACAGACGTTCCTGCCGCTCCCGGTTTGTACGGGGAAGAAAACCTTCAAAATAAAAATGATCAACGGGAAGTCCGGAAAGAGCGACGGCGCACACGGCGGCGCAAGGGCCCGGGATCACCGTGACCGGCACATTATGGTCGGCACAGAGAGAAACAAGATCCTGCCCGGGGTCGCTGATTGCCGGCATCCCGGCGTCAGTGACAAGCGCGCAACTTTCTCCTGCGAGGAGACGGCGGAGAATCTCCTCCCCGCGCTCTGCGCGGTTATGTTCATAATAAGAAAGGGTCTCGCGGCGTACGCCGAGAAAGGACAGCAGTTTCCCGGTGACGCGGGTATCTTCGGCGGCGATGAAGTCAACTTCGGAGAGTACCTTCTTTGCACGGTCGGACAGATCGGACAGATTGCCGATCGGTGTTCCGACCAGATAAAGCGTTCCGCCGAGAACGGCGTTTTTTTCAGAATTCTGCATAGCGTATCTCCTAAAAAGCGAGCGGTTTTCCGGAGTAAACGGCATCGGCATCGGCAGAATAGGTTTCGCTGCCGCGCGTATTTCTCAGAAAGAGCGGACGGGTTATTTTAAGCTCCTCTCCTGCGTCTTTTCTGGCATGGCAGAGCAGAAGAGAAGGGGACGCGCCCGGATATTCATGGACAAAAGTAAGCTGTTTCGGTTCCAAAGCGGCTTCCCGGAGTGCGGAAAGCAGAGAAACCAGCCTTTCCGGACGGTAGACGGTGTAAAAGGAACCGCCGGAGCGCAGAAGCCGGGATGCGGCACACGCGAAGTCCGCTATGGTTCCGTTCAGCTCGCGACGTGCTGCGTCCATTTCCGGGGCAGCGCTGCGCAGTCCGGCGTTTGCGGCGAGATAGGGAGGATTGGAAACAACAAGATCGACTTCGCCGCCGCAGTCGGAGGGAGAGGCATCCCGGATATCCCGGCAAAGAACCGTTATCCGATCGGAATAACTGTTGTCACAGGCGTTTTTTTCCGTCAGCGCGGCATAATCCTTCTGTACCTCATAGGCATAAATCTGCGCAGCCTTTTTCCGCGCCAAAAGAAGCAGGGAAACAATTCCCGTTCCGCTTCCGAGCTCCGCCGCACGGCGCGGGGGGCGGGTTTCCGGCACATACGCGGCCAGAAGAAGGGCATCTGTGCCGAATTTCAAACCTTGCCGGCGTTGTGTAATGGTCAGACCGTCATTGACGCGGTTTATAACCGTGTCAGCAGGTAGATCCTCAAGCAAATTGTTCATAATCTCCGAACGGAAAAAGCGGAGGGTCCGGTTCCGGGCGCTCCGCCTTTTCATTTACATATGTTGAATTATTCGTCCTTGGCAGGAGCTCCGACCGGGCAGACACCCTCGCAGGCGCCGCACTCGATGCACTCGTCGGGGTTAATTACGTATTTACCGTCACCCTCGGAAATCGCACTGACAGGACACTCAGCAGCGCATGCGCCGCAGGAAATGCAGTCATCGGAAATCTTATAAGCCATATCTGTACACCTCCGTATCAATTTGAAATTATTCTATCATACTTTAGGAAAAAATCAAGAGTTTTCGATAAAAAGGAAAAAATTTTTCAGGAGGGATCTTTTTTTTCTGCTGTTTTGGCCGGTGTGTTGCCTTTGTTTTCCCGCTCATGCTCCGGCCGGTGCCCGCGACGACGGTTATGGCGTTTCCCGCCTTCGCGTCGCGGATTCTTTTTGTCGGTGTCTCCCGTGGGGGTGGGGGATGCTATGACGGATACCTCCGTTTCTGTCACCGCAATTTCTTCTTCCTCCGCTGGAAGGAGAGTCTCCTCTTCTTCCTCCGGTTTTGCCTTCGCTTTCGCACCGTTGCGTGCGGCATTTTCCGCCTTCCGTTGCTTTGCCGTCATCAGAACTCTGATTTCCCCCCGCGGATAGAACTTCGGTGCATCCGGCTTGTCGGTAAGCTTGACGCGAACAAGTCCGGCAAGAGGATTGATCTCGGTAATCACTCCTTGTCCGCCTGAGGTTTCGACAAGAGAGCCCACGGCAGGGGTGTTTTTGATTTCTTCCTCATAGGTTTCGTGTTCATAGCGCAGACAGCACATCAGTCTGCCGCAGGCGCCGGAAATCTTTGAACTGTTCAGGGAGAAGTTCTGTTCCTTTGCCATTTTGATGGAGACCTGAACAAAATCATTGAGAAAACTATGACAGCAAAAGGGTCTGCCGCAGACGCCAAGCCCTCCCATGAGCTTGGCTTCATCCCGGATACCGATCTGCCGCAGTTCGATACGGGTGCGGAAAACAGCGGCAAGCTCCTTGACAAGATCGCGGAAATCGACCCGACCCTCCGCCGTGAAGTAGAAAAGCAACTTGTTGTTGTCAAAGGTGTATTCCGCGTTGATGAGATTCATTTCAAGTCCGAGTGCGTCAATTTTCTTGCGGCAGATTTCACAGGCGCGTGCTTCTTTTTCCCGGTTTTCCGCATCGTGGCGAAGATCCGCATCCGTTGCGATACGAATCACGGGACGCAGCGGGCGGACCACCTCGCGCTCTGAAACTGTGTGATTGCCGCAGCTGGCTTCTCCGATTTCAACGCCGCGTGCGGTTTCGACAATCGCAAACTGTCCTGGGGCAATTTTCAGGTCGCCGGGATCGAAATAGTAGGTTTTTCCGGTCAGGCGGAAGCGTAAACCGACCACTTCAACCGGTGCGTTTGGGTCGCGCGGCGCTTCTGCCAGCTCGTCCTGCTTTTCGGAATCTTCCTCGGGAAGCGGCTTGGTATCAAATTCGTTTTGCATGAAACTTCCTTTCTATCGTGAACGCATTGCATTGTACGCCTTTACGCCGAATGCAAGCAGAACCGTTTTCGGAGCAGTATTTTTTTCAAGCGAGGAGAGGGAGTCCTCAACTGCTTCGCTTACCTTCAGAGCGGTACGCAGAGTAAAACCGCCGGATATGAGTTGTACATTCTCCGTTTCCGCAAAAAAATCCGGAGCGACTTTTGCGGAGCGCTTTACCGTGATTATATCACGCAGTCCTGAATAAATCAACCGGAAGATTGAGGAGGCCTCTGCCTTCTGAAGATTCAGCCCTGTGAAAAAAAGGATAAAATCTGCTTTTGAGCCGTTTCCTGCCAGAAGGGTCAGTGCGCGTTCTGCTGTTTCGTAGTTTGAGAGCAGTTTTTTTCCTTCTTCCGTGCCGTCCAGAACGGCTTGCGTCAGCTCAGCGCTGTTATGCGCTGCCGCTGATGCGCGAAGAACAGAGATGCGGTCCGGATATCGACCGGTTTCTTGCATAAGGTGCGCGACTTGATCCCGGCTCGGCGGGGAAAGACGAAATACCGGAGCACGGCTGCGGACAGTGGGAAGCAGCGCTTCTGCGTTTTCTGAAAGCAGAAAATAGTAGGTTCCCGGCACAGGAGGCTCCTCCAACATTTTCAGCAATGCATTTTGCGCTTCTGCGGTCATTTTGTCCGCGTCGCGTATGATATACACTTTAACCGAAAGTTCGGACGGGGAAAGAATTACGTTCTCCTTCAGCCGGCGGATTGTTTGAATTTTTACGCTTGCCCCACCCTCTGTATCAAAAGTCAGCACATCGATGCAGTTTCCCGAGAGAATTCTCCGGCAGGAATCGCAAGTGCCGCAGGGCAGGGAAGCCGTTCTGTCTTCTCTGCGGGTACAGGCAAGTGCAGCGGCAACGGAACGGGCAAAGCTGTATTTTCCCGCGCCTGCCGGCGCCTCCAGAATACAGGCATGCGGAAATCTGCCGCTGAGAATTTCCTCAGCGATTGTTTTTTTCAGCCGCTCACTCCCGATTACGGTCGGAAAATACGCTATCACGGCATGCTCCTATTATCGATCAAAATGATTTAACGTGGTAATTTATAATATTTTATCATATCCTGTGGTAAAACACAATGCTTTTTTTCAGGATCTCTGTGAAGATAAAAGCATGTTTTGCAAAAAAAGTTACGGGTTTCGCCTGTTTTTCCACGGTTTCCGGAAGAAACGGAGAAAATTACAAACGGCCTGTCCCCTGCCGGATCTGTCATAAAAGGTGCAGGACGACCATATAGATAATCGCGTGAGGTGATGCGCATGGTTTCCTGTCTCCAGCCACAAGCGGCACAACGGATTTTCGGATATCTGCCTCTGAAAGCGGCGGATGCTGCTTTTGCAGCGCTGACGGCAGCGCACCGGACCCCGGAAGAAGTGAGCGAGCTGAGGCTGCGCTCCGGACGGATCGGTTCGCTTTCGCTGGATCGGGTGAATCTCCCCTTCGATTACTGTGCTGCACCGGAAGAGCTCCATGAGCTTGTTACCCGTTTGTGTGGCGGTTCTCTGTACGCGTCAGAGGATGCGCTTCGCCGGGGTGTCCTGCCGCTTCCCGGTGGCTGTCGGGCTGCCGTTGTCTGTCGGCACCGCGTTTCTGAGGGGAAAAGTGTCGCGGAGCTCAGCTTTGACGCTCTTGTTTTCCGCGTCTCTTGCCATACGGAGGGGAAAAGCGCGGAGCTTGCACGGTTTTTTCGAGAGAAGCGGTGCGGAATTCTTCTCTATGCTCCGCCGGCGGTCGGGAAAACGACCTATCTTCGCGATCTGGCCACTCTGCTGTCACGCGGTAACGATCCGCTTCGTGTTGCTCTTATTGATTGCCGGTGTGAGCTGGATGACGGCAGGCTGCCGCGCGATTCTCTGATTGATGTTTTGTCCGGGTATACCTGTGCGGAGGGAATTGAATGTGCGGCTCGCACGCTTGCGCCCGAGGTCATTTTGACGGACGAGCTCGGAGATTCCGGGGAGCGGGAGGCGGTGCTCTATGCCGCGTGCCGCGGCATACCTGTAATTGCAACCTGCCATGCTGCGGTGCCGGAGGAACTGATGCTCTGTTCGGATCCTGTCTTCTGCCGCGCGTTTCCTTATCTTGCAGCACTTCGCCGTCCTGTCGGAGCTACGGAATTCAGTATTGAACTTACCCCCTCCGGAGGCGTGCCGTGATATTGACTTTCGGTGTGCTTCTCTGCACCTTTGCCATGCTGCTCTTTTCCCTTTCTCGGTGGGAAAAGAAACGAAGACGGGTGGAAACACTCCGCTTCCTGTCCCGCCTTGTCCGTTCGGTGCGTACCGGCGTCGCGGATTACTGCACGCCGCTCCCCCGTATTTTTTCCTCCTTTTCGGAATGCGGAGAAGAGGAACGTGCTTTTCTCTCTGAGTTATCCGCAAACGGCGTGAAGACGGCGCTTGACCGGTATGGCGATACACTCGCCATAGACGAAGAGGATCGGAAAGCGGTTCTTGAATTTTTTTCCGCCTGCAAAACCGGTTATCGCGGGACTGTGACCACGCTGTGTGACACCTTCCTTCGGGCGCTTTCCGAACGGATCGATCCCCTTGAGGGAAGGCTTATGTCTGAACTTCGGCTTGCCCTTCTGCTTCCGCTGACGGTCGGGACACTCATCCTTCTGCTCTTTCTCTGAGGTGAATATGGATATTGGTATTATCATGAAGATTGCCGGGGTTGCCCTGCTTGTGGCAGTGATCAATTCAATACTCTCCAAGGCGGGACGGGACGAGCAGGTGATGTTCGTGACAATTGCAGGTGTTGTTTGTGTTCTCCTGGTCCTGATGGGCTATATTGCGGAGCTTTTTGAGACGGTCCGGACCGTCTTCGGACTATGACCTTTCTTGCGTTTTGCGGCGCTTTGCTGTGCGGCGCCTTGCTTGCTTTTCTGCTCCGAGAAGCGCACAGCCCGCTTGCGAGACTCCTTTGTGTGGTCTGTGCCGTTCTTGTAACCGTTCGCCTTCTTTCCACCTACTCAGAGGTTTTGGAAGGCACTGTTTCCCTCCTGGAAGATGGGGGAATCGGGGAGGTCGCGCGGGTTCTCCTGAAGACGATCGGAGTAGCATTGCTTTGCGAAACGGTTGGGGATGTTTGCCGCGATCTCGGAGAGACCGCATGTGCTTCTCGTGTGGAACTTTGCGGAAAGCTGGAGGTTCTTGCCCTTGCCCTGCCGCTTGTCAGCCGCCTACTTTCCGACCTGCGGGAGCTTCTGCCATGATAAAACGTGTCTTCCTTCCGTTTCTTGTATTTCTGATGCTTGCTTTTCTGCCGGCAATCAATGTGAGAGCAGAGGAGATTACCTATACTTATATCCCGGGAGAAGAAGAAAACGACAGTGCAAAAACGGAAAGCGCGTTGAAGGAGGCTCTTCCGGAAGCGGTTCGGGAACGACTCTCCCCGACAGCGGCTGAATTGCTTCACGGAGATGTGCAGAATCCCTTCAAGATCCTCGGGGATCTGTTGGGTGCTTTTCCGGATGAACTGGATAGACCCCTTCAGCTTGCTGTCAGACTCACGGCGCTGATTATTCTGTCCACCCTTCTTTCTGCGGTTCTTTCCCTCGGTAAAGGAACTGAACTGGCGGGGAAGCTTTGCCGGGCTGCCGTTTTTTCCCTTGCGCTTTTTCCTACGATGAAAGGTCTTCTACAGGGCGTTACCGAACTTGTGCATGAACTGGATACTTTTCTTATCGCCTTGCTTCCGATTTTTACCTCGCTCTCCGCTGCGGGAGGGGGATCCGCCGTGGCGGCGGTGACAAACGCTGGTCTATATCTTTTTACTGCGCTCAGCGAGCATATCTGCGCGGATGCGCTTCTTCCTGTCTGCAGCGTATTATTCTGCCTGATTGTGGCAGCGGCTGTTTCCGGTATTGATCTTTCCGGTGCTGTCAAGCTTCTTCGGGACGCATACAGCTGGGCAATCGGTTTTTCCGTTATGTTGGTTACCGCTGTATATTCCTTCGGAAGCAGCGTTGCCGCGGCACGGGACAGCATTGCGCTGCGGGCGGTCCGCTTTGCTGCAGGAAACTTTATTCCGGTTGTGGGCGGCGCCGTCAGTGAGGCGATCCGGACGGTTTCCGGGAGCCTGAAGCTGGTCCGTTCCGCTGTCGGATGGATTGCATTCGCTGCGCTTTTGCTTCTTTTGGTGCCTCCCGTGATCCGTTTGCTGCTTTACCGTATGGCGATCGGCTTCTGCGCGGCGGAGGCCAGAATGGCAGGGCTGGAGACAGAGGCGCGCCTGCTCGACGGGGCTGCACAGGTCTGCGGCCTGCTGACGGCGGCGTTAGCTGCAGTTGCGGCTTTGTTTCTCATTGCCGTGACGGTATTTGTGCTCTCTGCAACGGCAGGTGTGGCATGACGGCGTGGATAACGGCGCTCTGCGTCACCGCCGTCGGATGCGGGTTGCTTGTCGCCCTGAAGCCGAGGCGGGAGGGCGGTGTCGGAAAGGGTGTTTCCTTTACCGCATCGCTTCTTATGCTCACCGTGCTCCTATCCCCCCTTCCGAACCTGATCGGAAAGGTGAGGGAACTGTTTCCGCAGGACTTTTCTTCTTCCGTCAGTCTGGAGAAAAGTGATGCAATGCAGAATTGGGTGCTCGGGGTATCTTCGGATGAGATCGGCCGGAGAATTTCCGAATATATCGCTCTCCATTATGGGGGAGATACAAAAGGAATGAAGATCATGCTGACGCTGGATCGTACGGATCCGGGTGCCGTCCGGATTGTGCGGGTCACGGTTGATCTGCGGGCCTGCACGGTGCTTTACGGTGCAGAAGAGCTTCAAAAGGAGCTGTCCTCCCTTCTCAGCTGTGAAACGACCGTTCTTGTGAGGTAGAGATATATGAACAAAAAAACTGTCGAATTATTTTTAAGAAAGAACGGCGTTCTTGTCGCTCTTGCCTTGGCTGCAATCGGGTTACTTTTAATCGGCTCCCGCTCTTTCGGAGGGACAGAAACGCAGAAGTCGGTTCAGCAGCAGCGCAGCGAATGGGAGGAGAACTATCGTGCGGAACTGACGGAGCGAGCGACCGCTCTTTGTAATTCCGTTTCCGGGGTGCGGGACGCGGAGGTTTTGCTGACATTTTCTTCCGGTTTTGTCTACGAATACGGAAGCAGCTCGCAGATCCGCGCGGTGCAGTATCCTGTACCGCGCGGAGCAGCGGTTGTCTGCCGCGGCGGGGATATCCCGCAGATAGAAAAGGAACTGGTCGATCTTCTGTCCTGTGCTCTCGGGATTTCCAGCAATCAGATTTCCGTTTCCGGAAAATAGTAGGCATAACGGCGCTGTGTGCCGCATAGATATTAACGAAAAACCGCAGAGCGGTTGAAAGAGAAAGAAAGCGGGTGCTGTGATGAAAGAGTTTTTCACGAAGCTTTGGGAAGGAACAAAAAAGGTTTGCGCGACGGTCGGAAAAAGGAATTGGATCATCATTCTCTGCGTCTTTGCGGTCGGGCTTGCCGTTTATCTGAATTTCGTCCTTTTCGCCGGGGGGGATGATACAGTGGATTACGGTAATTCCAACATGGCGGACCATTACACCGCAGACGATGAGCAGCTGGCAAAAACGAGTGCCCAGACGGCAGCGGAGTACTTTGCTTCCACTGTGCTCGACCGTCAGAGAGCAAGGGATGAGGCTATCGAGGTTCTGCAGACGGTTGTTGCCAGCGCGGACGCCCTGGAAACAACAAAAGAGCAGGCGCTTGCCGATATTTCGGCAATTGCGGCGGGAATCGAAATGGAAGCGAATATTGAAACGCTTGTGAAATCCAAAGGCTTCTCGGATTGTATCGCAGTGATTTCCGGGAAAACCGTGAATGTGATTGTGAAAAGCGACGGCTTGCTTCCGAGCGAGGTGGCACAGATTAAGGAAATCGTCTATGAAACGACAGGTACGGAGCCTGCCAACATAAAAATAATCGAAAAAAGCGCCTGATCCGTGCGATTTGTGAAGAACGCCTCCGGAAGGGATTTTCGGCGGCGTTCTTTTCCCCCTCTTGACATCGGGGGAATAATTCACTATAATGAAATCAAACGTAAAAAGGCGGGAATCGAAATGGGAAAAATCAAAGAAAAATTTGAAAATTACTGGTATTATTATAAATATCCCACCCTGCTCGGTCTCCTTGTCCTGATTATCTCCATTGCTGCGCTTGTACAGTGTGCCTCCGCTGATGAGTATGATCTCTGCATTACCTATGCCGGACCCTACAGCATGTCCGACGCGGAACTGGATGCGGCCTCCTACGACTGCGCCTCTGCGCTCGGACGGGATCTCACGGGAGACGGAAAGGTACAGGTGAGTTTCAACAATATTTATTACATGACAGCGGACCAGATTCGTGCCGCGCTGACGAAAAACCCAAACTTCGTTGTCAAAGACGAGGTGCTTAAAACAAACCTTGAAAGCTTTGATCGCGAATTTGCGGCAGGAGACACCGTAATCTGGCTGGTTGATCCTGCGTTATATGACCGTTTTGCCAAAACCGACGATTGGGTTTCCATGCTGGAGGTTGTTGACGCCGAGCTGTGGCGTTCCTTGACTGCGGAACTTCCTGACGGTGCCTTTGATCAGTACAGTATCCGCCTTTCGGAAACTGCATTCGGTAAGCTCTATTTCTCCTATTTGCCGGAGGATACGTTGCTTTGTATGCGTCGCAGCTCAAATTACACTGCGCTGATGGGACAGACAGAGTCGGGAGAGCAGTATGACCGCGGAGCGGAAGCGCTCCGGGAGATTCTTTCCTTCGGACGGTAAATGCCGTAACAAATCCCTGCCTCCGTCATAAGATGATATCGGGAGCCGAAAAGCTCCATTCATGATATCAAATTCGGAGGTACCATTATGGAATGCCTTAGCAACATTTTCGGCGGAAATTGCGCCTGCACCTGGCTCATTATCGCCATTCTCCTGCTCCTTTTCTTCAGCTGCATTTGCAATCGTAGCGGCTGTGGCTGCGGCTGCGGCTGCGGTTGACGGATCCCTGCGCGCGGGGACGGGCAGAGTCGTCCCCGCCGATCCATAGCAGAAAGCCCCGGAACGCGGAGTTCCGGGGCTTTCCGTTATCTGAGTAGGTTTTTCGTTCCTTCCTCTTCATACTGCTTGGTGTAGAGATTGTAGTACTGACCGCGTGCATGCATCAGTTCCTCATGCGTGCCGCGTTCAATGATTTTTCCTGCACTGACGACCAGAATCAGGTCAGACGCGCGGATGGTTGAGAGGCGGTGTGCCACAACAATAGAGCTTCTGCCTCGGGTAATTTCCTTGATTGCCGACTGGATCTTTCCTTCCGTGATGGTGTCAACAGAGGCGGTTGCTTCATCCAGCACGAGAATCCGCGGGTCCGCAAGAATGGCGCGTGCAAAGGAAAGCAACTGTTTTTCACCGGTTGAAAGAAGGTCTCCTCCTTCTCCGACCTCGCTTTCCAGCCCCTTATCCATTCGCGCGACCACGTCCTCGGCACTTACGCGCCGAAGCGCCTCGCGGATTTCCTCTTCGGTTGCATCCGGCTTCCCATAGCGAAGGTTTTCCGCTACCGTACCGGAGAAAAGGTGAGGCGTCTGGAGAACATAGCCGATGTTGGAATGAAGCCAGAGCTGGGAACGCTCCCGCGCATCTCGGCCATCGATCAGAACCTGACCTTCGGTCGGCTCGAAGAAACGGCATACCAAATTGATAAGGGTGCTTTTTCCTGCTCCGGTTTCTCCGACGATTGCAACACTGGTCCCCTGAGGGAGCTTCAGATTGAAATGCTCCAGAATGTATTCCTCACCGTCCGGGTACTTGAAGGATACATCGCGGAACTCAATATCTCCGTGAAGAGGCTCCCAGTTTTCTTTTTTCGGTTCAAAGGTATCTCCGTATTTTGCGATAACCTCCGGTGTGTCGCTGACATCGGATGCCGTTTCTGTCAGCTTGGTGAAGCGTTCGATATTGACCTGAACATTGATCAGCGTTGAGAGCGCGTCAATGGACCACCGGATCGGCTCCATCAGCCCGATTACATAGGACATGAAGACAGACAGCGTACCGATCAGCATCGCGTTTTCCATTGTCAGCTTTCCGCCGCGCCACAGGACAAGGGAAAGCAGCAGAGAGGAGGCAAAGGTAATCATGGAGCCGAAGGCGGCACTTGTATGAGCCGCACGGATTGCCGTATGCTTCATTTCCCCGGAATCCGCACGGAAGTCATCCGTCATTTTGTCTTCGATAACCAGGGTTTTGATGGTTTTTGCTCCGGTGATCCCTTCGTTGAAGTCGCCGGTGATTTTGGAGTTGATTTCCCGGATCCGGCGATGAAAAGCGGAAAGCTTTCTCTGGAAAAAGATAATACAAAGCGCAGTGAACGGGACAACAGCAAGGATAATCAGTGCCAGCCCGGCATTCAGCGTAAACATCACGATAATGACACCGAGAATATATGACAGGTGCCAGACACAGTCCATGAGGGACCAGGAGACAAGCTCGCCGATTCTGCTGGTGTCGCTCATGACGCGTGCGTGAATATAACCGACGCTGTTCTGATTGAAATAGGAAAAGGAGAGCGTCTGCAGATGATTGAAGGCAGCCCGACGCATATCCCTTCCGACACTGTGCTCAATCCGGGCGGCAAAGTAGGTGGAGATAAAGTTGAATGCCGTTTGCCCTGCCAAAAAAAGAAGGTAGAGCAGGATAAAGGGGATAAGCGTGTCAAGTGTACCGAGCTCAATGAAATGATTGAGCGCGTATTTCTGGAAAAAGGGAATAAACAAATCCGTAAGGGTGCTGCCAAGCCCGCAAAGAATCATAATAAGCAGAATTTTTTTGTACGGAGCAAGGTAGGGAATCAGTTTGGGAATACCGAACCACGGCAGCTTGACATACTCCTGTTTTTCATTTCTTTTCATGCCGTCACCCCGCTTTCCGTTTCTTTGTCCCGGCTGCTTTGCAGCTCGTAGACCTTCGCATAAAGCCCGCCGCTGCGAATCAGCTCTGCGTGGGTGCCTTCCTCGGTAAGTCTGCCGTTTTCAAGAACTAAAATCTTATCCGCCTGCATCAGAGTTGTAATGCGGTGTGACACGAGAATCACCGTGGCATCGCCAAGCTTTTCCCGAAGTGCGTGGCGGATTTTGGCGTCTGTTTCGGTGTCAAGCGCGCTCATGGAATCGTCAAAAACCATAATCGGCGTTTCCTGCATCAGCATCCGTGCAATGGCAGCGCGCTGCTTCTGACCGCCTGAGAGGGTGACGCCACGCTCTCCGACAAAGGTATCAAAACCGTCCGTAAAGCCGTCGATTGTTTCTTCAAGAGCGGCGGTTGCGCTTGCGGCGCGGATTTTTTCAATCCCGGCATTTTTTTCGGTTATTGCGATATTATCGGCAAGGGAACGGGAAAACAGGTACGGTTCCTGAAGGACAATTCCGATATTCCGTCTGATCCAGTCCGCCTTCATATCGGCAATATCGATCCCCCCGATGGTGATTCGTCCGCAATCCGGAGAAATCGGATAGAGACGGTCAAGAAGATGGATCAGCGTCGACTTACCGCTGCCGGTACCGCCGAGAATGCCCACGGTTGAACCGGCTTTGATTTCCACATTGATATCGTGCAGTAGCTCCGGACAGCCGTCATAGGCAAAACTGACATGTTCAAAACGGATATCCTTACCGTGAAGATCCGGTGTGAGAGCATTCGGCTTATCCGTTTCCGCAGGTACGGACAGGATCTGGTATATGCGGCCGAGAGAGACGCTTGCTTTGGAAAGATTGGCAATCATTCGACCGAGGTTTCGCACAGGCCAGATAAGCATGGAGTTATAGGAGAGAAAGGCAATGTATTCGCCTGCTGTCAATTCTCCGCGAACGGCGATAGCCGCTCCGATAACAAGAATCAGCATCTGCTGAATCCCCGAAATCAGATCTGCCGATCCCCAGAAAACGGAGAAGGTTCTGGAAAGCCGCACCCAAAGGGTGCAGTATTTTTGATTCTGCGCCTCAAAGCGATCCCGTTCATATTTTTCCCGCCCGAAAGCGCGCACAACGCGGACGCCCGTAAGGTTTTCCTGGGCGATAGCGGAGAGGGCGCCCTCGTTTTCGTCGCATTCGGCAAAAGCCCCCGCAATCCGTTTGTGAAACAGCAGTGAATAGATAAAAATCACCGGAATTGCAGCGGCAGCAACAATGGCAAGCGTCGTGTTCATCTGAAACAGGAAAAACAGGGAAAGCACAAGCATGGCAACCGTCCGGAAGACCTGTGTCAGCTGCTCGGAAAGAAAGCGCTTCACGGTTTCGACGTCGGAGGTGCAGCGCTGAATAATGTCTCCTGTCTGGTTTCTCATATGCCAGGAGAAGGGAAGATGCTCGATGTGCGAAAAAAGCATGTCGCGCATCTGTTTTACAAGTGTTTCTGCGCCGTGTGTGTTACATACGGTAAACAGATACTTGAAAAGGATTGTAAAAAGAGCAACAAGAAGAACGGAGGCGGGAATCAGCCAGAAATGGCTACGGATTTTATCCGCTCCGCCGATCCGCTCAAGCAGAGGGAGAAGGAATGCCGGCAGATTCGGATTTTCTTTTCCGATAACGGCGTCCACTGTAAATCGGACAATCTGCGGTGTAAGCAGATCACAGAGCGAAACGCAGAGCGCGGAGACCGTTGAAACAACGAACCAACGCTTGCTTCCGCGGAGAAAGTCGAGAATCATCCCGATTTTCGTGAGTTTTTTTTCTTTTTTCTTTTGCATATTACCTAATAAAATTCGGGTCGCGGTGTCCGGGTAACGGTCGGAACACCTCTATTCGTAAAGGAGAGATACGGAGCGGATGGAGAGTTCCGCGAGAAAGGGAAGCAGCAGTTTGCTGCAGGCTTCCGGAGATACGGTGTCTGGAATACGCAGCAAAACACTCATCCCGAACCGGGAGATGAAGAGCAGCTCGTCAAGGCAGGCCTCCTTCAATGAGGGAAACTCAGGTAAAGCTGCTGCGGTCTCGTCCCCAGCAACCATGGGAACGGGAAGCGGCGCTGCCGACGATTCAAGATCGGCTGTCAGCGCTGCTGAGAGGTCAAGACAGAGTACATCGAACAACCCGTCTACACGCGCGAGAAGCGCAAGGCCGGTGTCGGTGCTTCCGGTTCCGCGCGGAACGCACAGCCCGAGTGTGATATCCGGGCAGAAAGCGCGCAGTTCAGCGCAGTAATCGGTAAGGGAGGGAAGCAACGCATCTGAGAGCGGAATGCCGGTCAGAATGATTTCATCTGCTCCGGCTTCGTATAGCTCTGCAATCAGAAGCTGCTCATAGGATCGAATGGCCGCCTTTTCTGCTGCGGCAACGGTGGAGGTAGAGTCGGCACGGGAAAAGGCAAGTGTCTCGAAAATGACAGAGGCATATTTCCCGCGGGATTTTACCTCTGAGAGAAGCTCCTGACCCGTGAGAATGCCGTCTGTTTGAATACCGAAAACCGCTTTCGCCGTTTCACTGTTCCAGCGTACGGCATCTGCCGTGCGGAGCTGAAGTGTGACGGCTTCACAGTCTTGAAGTGTGTCAAGCGCTGCACAGAAAGAGTCCTTATCCGAAAATGCTGCTTTCGGAAGGGGAAGGGATGCAAGATCACCCCGTTCCTTTTCGATCGGGTTCGGCTCAGTCTGCGTTGTGGCGGAAGGCAGAGTCGGCGTGGTATCGGTCGGGAGCTCCGCCGCTCTTTTTTTCAGAAAATTTCCGTAAGCGGCGGTCAGAAGGATTGTCACAACGGAAACGACAGCAACTGTGAGCACCTGCAGGATTCTGCGTTTATCCTTCGGCTTTTTATAAAGAGAGCCGAGTCGGTTTTTCTTCAGTTTCATTTTTGCTCCGTGAGAGCTTCACGGCTGATGGTATCAAGCAGATCGTTTCCGACAATTGTTATTTTTTCGGATGCCGCATCAATGATGGAATAGAATCTGCAGCTTTCATACTGTGCCTTCAGCGTGGTGTAGTTCTTTGTCATATAGCTGTCCTCCTTCGGGAGCCGCTTCAGAATATGATAGCCGTTCTTTGTTTCAATAATATCGGAAATCTCGCCGACTTCCAAGGCAAAGGCTGCATCCTCAATTTCCTTCAGCATGTAATTGTATGTAAAATAATAGCCGTCGCTTGTCATGGAATAGTCGTTTGAATAATTGGCGATCAGTTTGTCAAAATCCGTTCCTTCTTTGGCAAGCGCGAGAACCTTTTCCGCGGTTTCTCTGTTCTTTTCGTCAGAGAAACCGTTGTTGTTCGCAATCAGAACCTGTACGACGCGAACAAAGTCTTTCCCTTTGATTGCTGCCATGACCGTTTCATCCGAATTGTCGATGACACCGCGCAGGAGAAGTTCATTGTAAAGCTTGTCCTCTGCGGCTTCCAGCTGCATCATGAAACGAAAGACCGAATCGGTCATATAATTGCTTTTCAAGGCATCGTAGTAATCGGATTCTCCGCCGAGACTTTCTATTGCTTCACGGAGCTGGATCTCGGCAGCCTCCAATACCGTAGGGTCTTCCATTGTGACTCCGTATGCTTCACAGGCGGAAACGGTTCCGAAAACATTTTTCAGGGCGGAGAGACACTGTTCCCGCAGCTTTGCCTCTGTTGCTGCTGCGTTTCCGTCTTCAAAGTCCTTGTCAGAGAAGGCAGTAAGATAGTTGCGGTAAAAATAGAGATAAAGATCATAGCTGATATTGTATTTCCCGTCAGCGACAGCGACGACACGTGTATCCTCTTCCGGTTTTGAGGAAGAGCCGCATCCGACCGAAGAAAAAACGATGGGCAGAAGCAACAGAAACACGATAAGTTTACGGGCAATTTTCATGGTATTCTCCTTTTCGGATACAATATCTGTATTATATTACATTTCTCTGTGTTTTGCAAGGGAAAAAGCAAAGAAAAAGGGCTTGTTCCGCTGTTGACAAGAAGATAGGAAAATGATAGAATACACATGTTTACAGGGAGGTGTGATATGGAGAAAATTACCGTCGGATTAGAGAAAATTATTTCGGAATTCGCGCTTGAGGAAATTTTTCTTCCGTGTCCGGCACCGGAAATCAAAATTGAGTGTCCCGCAGTGAACCGCCCCGGATTGCAGATCGTAGGATATTTCGACCATTTTGAGAAAGAAAGAATTCAGATTATCGGTAAAGTTGAGCATGATTATCTGGAAACGATGGAGCCGGAGGTGCGTCGTCAGCATCTGGATGAGTTCTTCGCTCACGGTCCTGCCGCTATCATTGTTACAACGGAACTTTCGGTCTTTCCTGAACTGCTCCAAACCGCGGAAAAGTACCGTGTTCCCGTCATGCGTACGGCCGATACGACAAGCCGTTTTATGGCAGCTTTGATTGCCTATCTGGATGTTCAGCTTGCGCCGCGCATTACACGTCACGGCGTGCTTGTAGAGGTTTACGGAGAGGGTATTCTTATACTCGGAGACAGCGGAATCGGTAAAAGCGAAACGGCGATAGAGCTTGTCAAGCGCGGCCATCGGCTGATTGCGGATGATGCGGTCGAAATCAAGCGGGTTTCCGCGAAAACCCTGGTCGGTACTGCTCCGGAGATTATCCGGCATTATGTGGAGCTGCGCGGAATCGGTATTGTTGATGTCCGACGCATATTCGGTATGGGAGCGGTCAAAATGACCGAGAAGATTGACCTTGTAATCAAGCTGGAGCATTGGGAGCAGGGAAAAATGTATGACCGCTTCGGCCTCGACAGCGAGACAACGGAAATCCTCGGGATCGAAATACCCACACTCACGCTCCCGGTTCGCCCGGGACGGAACCTTGCCGTTATTCTTGAGATTGCGGCGATGAATCACCGTCAGAAAAAAATGGGCTACGATACTGCGGTCGAATTCAATAAACGTCTGATGAATCAGTTTGAGCATAAAAATGAAGACGGCGACAGCGGAAGATAAGGGATGTCAAATGAAGAAAGAATACCGTATTGAGCATGACTCCATGGGTGAGGTGCGCGTTCCCGCAGAAGCACTCTGGGGGGCACAGACAGAGAGAAGCCGGAACAATTTCCGCATTGGTGTCGGAAGAGAGCCCATGCCGCAGGAAATCATCCGCGCTTTTGCCGTCCTGAAAAAGGCGGCGGCGGAGGCTAATGCCGAGCTGGTGCCGTCTGTAATCACCTCTGAAAAATGTGAAGCAATCTCCTCTGTGTGCGAGGAAATCCTTTCGGGGACGCTGGACTCGGAGTTTCCCCTTGTCGTCTGGCAGACGGGGAGCGGAACGCAGACAAATATGAATGTCAATGAAGTGATAGCAAACCGCGCGAATCGCCTTGCGGGTCGTCCGCTTCTTCACCCGAACGATGATGTCAACCGCAGTCAGTCCTCGAATGATACCTTCCCCGCGGCGCTCCACATTGCCGCGGTGCTTTCCCTGTCCCGCGATGTTCTGCCGGCAGTCAGAGAGTTGACAGAGACGCTGCTCCGCCTGGAAAAAGAGAATGAGGGTGTGGTGAAATGCGGCAGAACCCATTTGCAGGATGCGACACCGATTGCTTTCCCCCAGGAAATCTCCGGTTGGCGCTCCTCCCTTGAAAAGGACGCGGAGCTTATCCGGCTTGCCGTTCCACCGCTTTCGGAGCTTGCCCTCGGAGGAACGGCGGTCGGCACAGGACTGAACTGCCCTGCGGGCTTCGACCGTCTGGCTGCCGCGCGTGTGTCGGCACTTACCGGGCTTTCGTTTGTTACGGCAGGAAACAAGTTTCACGCACTCACTTCTCGGGATGAGCTTGTCTTTGCCCACGGCGCACTTAAGGCGCTTGCCTGTGACCTGATGAAGATTGCAAACGATGTCCGCTGGATGGCAAGCGGTCCCCGGCTCGGACTCGGAGAGATTACAATCCCGGAAAATGAACCCGGTTCCTCGATTATGCCCGGAAAGGTGAACCCGACGCAGTGCGAGGCGTTGACCATGGTCGCCGTGCAGGTGATGGGAAACGATGCCTCAGTCTCCTTCGCCGCGTCACAGGGAAACTTCGAGCTGAACGTTTTTCTTCCTGTGATCGCTTATAATTTTCTTCAGTCCGCACGACTGCTTTCCGAAGCGATGCATTCCTTTAACGCGCATTGTGCCTCCGGAATTCGGGCGAACCGTGCCAAAATGGAAGAGAATCTCCGCAGATCGTTGATGCTTGTTACGGCACTGAACCCGGTTATCGGCTACGAAAACGCAGCCCGTGTCGCCAAAACGGCCTATCGTGAGGGGATCACACTACGGGAGGCCTGTGTCAAGCTCGGCTATCTGAGCGAGGCGCGCTTCGACGAGGTTTTCCATCCGGAGAAAATGATCTGACTTATGGAAAAACAGGAATGGTCCGCAAAAAAACGGAAGGTTCTTTTTGCGGCAGCATTGATAGCCGCTCTGCTTTTGATCGCCGCGCTCGGTGTGCTTGTCGGTGTCCCGCTTGTACGCTTTGCTTCGGAGCCTGAGCATTTCAGAGATTGGGTTGACGCCCGAGGAATCTGGGGCCGGCTGGCCTATATCGGCATGGTTCTGTTCCAGATTCTGATTGCATTGATTCCGGGGGAGCCTTTTGAAATCGTCGGCGGCTATGCCTTCGGGGCCGTGGAAGGGACACTTCTTTGCCTTGCCGCTTCCACCGCCGGCAGTATACTGGTCTTTCTTCTTGTACGCAGATTTGGCATGCGTCTCGTCGGGGTTTTCTTTTCCCGGGACAAGCTGAATTCTCTTCGGTTCCTCCGCAGTACCCCGAAACGGGATTTCCTGTTTCTTCTGATTTTTATGCTTCCCGGAACGCCGAAGGATCTTCTTTCCTATTTTGCCGGTTTGACGGATATCCGGTTTCCCGTCTGGCTTCTGATCTGCTCGTTCGGAAGAATTCCGTCGATTATTACCTCCATCGTGGGCGGAGACGCGCTCGGAGAGGGGAATTACACCTATGCCATCCTGGTTTTTGCGGTAACGCTTGCTGTCAGCGGTGTCGGTCTGTTCGTTTATAATCAGATTTGTTTGAAACATGCAGGAAAGACAAAAAAAGAAGATACTAAGGATCCGAGCAAGGAAAACTAAGGAAAGAGCGCCGGCGCAGATAAATGCGCCGGCGCTTTGTATGGGGTGCTCGTTTTCAGAATGAGGTATCACTGATTGTCATCTGCTCCGCCGTGCCGGCGATTTTCACGGAAGCTCTGCGGTGAGCCGGAAAGGAAAGATCAATGCCTGCTGCACGCGCCTGTCGGTGCTGCTCCGGCCGCGGAATCCGGTAGGCTCTTCCGCCCTTCAGAAATAGCGCGCCGGTTTGCTTGAAGTGGAAAGAGACACGGGCGGCAGCACATTGCTCCCGCAGGGAGAGGATCCAGTCATAGTCGCACGGTCGCGCTGCGATGCCGCTTTCACCTCCGCAGATCAGTTGACTGTAAGCAGGCGAGAGCCACGGGGAAAGATCGATTTTTGTCAGTAAAGGCTCACAGACGATCCCTTTTTCCGCCGCCGGGACGCGATCGAAAACAGGCATGCGGATTTCCGCTTGCCGCTGACTTTCCACGGTTGCGAAAAACCGAACATTCGGATAGCCGTTTCCCCAGTTTTCCGGCATGACCTCCGGAAATCTTGTAATCCGTTTTGTAATAATTGTGAAGCGGAGGCCCGGCCTTTCGCGGAAGATATGCCAAAGTGCGCCGCGCCATTCATCCGCCGCGGGCAGAAAGAAGTCGCTGGTCATACAGCAGTAAACATCGGTTCCGTCCGGCAGCTTCCAGTTCCCGCTCCGGGTACGGCGAAGCGGGAGGTCAAAATCGGCATTCTTTTCGACGCGGGTGGCGTCCCGACCGACGCTTCCGTCCCGCCGGTAAACATAACAGTTCAGACAGCCCTCCGAATATTTTTCGCATCCGTGCCACGGGTTCCATACGATACTGTTCATCGGTGCGTTTCCTGTAAATATGCGGAACAGTCATCGAGCAGCGCATAAATCGCGTCTGTCCCTTCGGCAAGGTACCCGAACGGCGTGTAATCGTGGCTCATAACGATGCGCTGCGGTGCCAGTTCACGGATGCGCAGCAGGGAAGCGCGATAATCGGAGGGAGAAAAAATTCCGACCCCAAAGCGCCCGATTCCGTGCTGTTGTAAACAATCCCCGCAGAGAAGGGTTCCTGTGCGCTCATCAAGATAGGCGGCGGAGTCCCTTGAGTGTCCGGGAAGAAAGACAACGCGGAGAGAACCGAGAAGAAGTTCTCCGTCCCTGAGAGCGGTTGCCGCATTTCGGACGGATTGTGGGAGAATCTCCGGCTTGGAGGCGAGAATCCGAATCTCTGGGAAGGACTGACACAGTGCCGCGTGACCGCCGATATGATCTCCGTGTGCATGTGTGGACAGCAGGAGGGAAGGGGTTACCCCGAGGGCGGCAAGCGCGGGAAGAATATAGTCCCGTACATCCTCCGGATAGGTGGCGCTGTCTATCAGTGCCGCTCCGTTCGGTGTCAGAACCAGATAGACGGTTGTGAAGTTGTTTTCAAAAGGAACCCGCAGGCGCAGGACATTGTCTGTTACCGGCTCAAAGACAGGGGGACAAGAGAACACAGGAAGTCTGCGCCAGCGACCGATCAGCTCTGTCAAATTGAAACGGGCATTTGCCGCGCTTGTGGAGGGAAGAGAAATCGCGGGAATCATAGTTTCCCGCGCGGAAAACCGTCGGTATAGGGTGTCTGCCGTGCTGCCGTTTGTATAGATGCGCCGGATTTTCGTACCACGGATCAGTCCGGTAATGTCGTTTGGCGTTACTGCAGCAATGCTGCTGTCTGCACTTCCGTCGATTTCACAGCAAGCGGCAACATCCCAGAGTGCAATATGGTGGGAAAGGAGCAAATCCGTTTTTCCTTCGGTGCTTTCCGGAACAGGGGTTTCACAGAGAGCGGCAAGGACCTGCCAGAAGCGGTTCTGGGGATGGGCGTAGTAGAATCCCGCCTCCCGGGAACGAACGGACGGGAAGGAACCGAGAATCAGCTTGTCGCAATCTGCATTGACAACCGGTGGAATATTGTGATGTTTCATATCCGTATCAACTCATATTTTCTGCTTCCGAGTCCGATATGCTCCGCGTGCGCAAGGCAGGTCTGCCACTCCGACTCCGGAGAGGAGTTGGAAAAGTGGTCGTGACGATCGCAAAAGTCCGGACGGGTCAGCTGGTCGGCAAGCTGGGAGTGCGGGAGCGGTGTCTGACGCAGGCAGGCATCCACGCACGCCTGATCCAGGGCAAGCGGATCGAAGGAGGCGAACATTCCGATGTCCGGCAGAATCGGGGCATCGTTTTCGGGATGACAGTCGCAGTTTGGCGAAATGTCCATAACGAGGGAGATATGAAAATTCGGACGGTTCCAGATAACCGCCTTGGCATACTCTGCCATGCGGCGGTTCAGCTCTTGCGCCGCGTTATTGTAGGCAAAGGAAATCGCGTCGAACCCGCAGGCTCCGAGACATCTCCCACAGCCGACACAGCTGTCATAATTGACACGCATTTTTTTCGTTGCAGAATCAAAAATCAGTCCGTTGTTGGCGCATTCACGGCGGCAACGACCGCAGCCGCGGCATCTTTTCTCGTTGATCCTCGGTTTCCCGCTGCTGTGCTGCTCGGTTTTTCCGGCGCGTGAGCCGCAGCCCATGCCGATGTTTTTGATGGCACCGCCGAAGCCTGCCGTTTCATGTCCCTTGAAATGGTTGAGGGAAATGAAGACATCCGCATCCATGACGGCACGACCGATTTTTGCCTTTTTCACGTATTCTCCGCCCTCTACCGGAACCTCGATATCATCCGTTCCTTTCAGTCCGTCCCCGATCAGAATCGGGCAGTTGACGGAAAGGGGAGAAAAACCGTTCTGCCAGGCACACTCAAGATGCTCCAGAGCGTTTTTCCTGCTTCCGACATACATGGTGTTGCAGTCGGTCAGAAAAGGCTTTCCGCCGAGGTCCTTGACGACATCGACTACGGCGCGGGCATAGTTCGGCCGAAGAAATGCGACGTTCCCCAGCTCACCGAAATGCATTTTGATTGCCACAAATTTGCCGTCCATGTCAATGGTTCCGATCCCGGCGGCACGGATCAGTTTCTTCAGCTTATCGGGAAGACAGTCCCCGCCGGGGATTGTACGAAAATCGGTAAAAAAGACTTTGGATGCTCCCATTTTTTCCTCCTGAAAAGGGGGAAGACACGCTTCCCCCGGTATCAATATTGGTTATTTCAGCTCTGCTGCGAGTGCTTCTGCGGAGGCAAAGGATACCTCCCGTTGTTCACTCGTTGCCATTTTGCGGAGCTGAGCGCGACCGGAATCCAGCTCGCTGTCACCGAGAATCAGGGTATAGACAGCTCCGATTTTGTCGGCGTATTTCATCTGGCTCTTCAGGCTTCTGCCGATAATGTCTGCCTCTGCCCGAACTCCGAGCTGGCGGAGCTCATGACAGAGCACGGTGGCACGTGCGGCGGCAGCATCACCGAGCGGGGCAAGATAAATCTGCGGTCCTGCGGGAGTCGGAATATCGGTTCCAGCCTGTTGCATAGCAAGAACCAGTCGGGTAAGCCCCATGGCAAAGCCCGCTGCAGGAAGATGCGGACCGCCGAGCTCTTGGATCAGCCCATCGTAGCGCCCACCGCCGCAGACAGTCGATTGTGCCCCGATACCGGGGCAGATGAATTCGAAAACCGTTTTGGTATAGTAGTCGAGTCCGCGTACCAGTCTGGGGTTTACCGTGTAGGAAATGCCCATGGCATCAAGATCCGCCCGGAGCGCAGCAAAGTGATCGGCACATTCCCCGCAGAGATAGTCCAGTGTGTGCGGAGCACCGTCCGCAATTTTTCCGCAGATCGGGCTTTTGCAGTCCAGAATCCGCATGGGGTTTGTTTCAAGTCTGCCGCGGCAGGTCGGACAAAGTTCCTTTTCGTATTTGCGGAAATAGGTACGGAGCGCGTCCCGGTATGCGGGACGGCAGGAGGGGCAGCCGATGGAATTGATATGCAGCTCCGGGGACAGTCCAAGTTCCTGCAGGACATCCGCCGCAAGAGAAATCACTGCTGCGTCCGCATGCGGACCGGCGGCACCGAACAGTTCCGTGCCGAACTGGAAAAACTCACGGCTGCGCCCGGCTTGAGGGGCCTCGTAGCGGAAACAATTGATAAAGTAGAAGAGCTTTTCGGGGAGAACGCCGCCGCAGCGACCGTGCTCAATCATGGCACGGGCGACGCCGGCCGTTCCTTCCGGTCTCAGCGTCAGGGATCTCCCCTCCTTGTCTTCGAAAGTGTACATTTCCTTCTGTACAACATCGGAGGTGGAGCCAACCCCGCGGGAAAACAGCTCGGTCGCCTCGAAGGTCGGGGTGCGGATTTCGCGATAGCCGTAGCGTTCGCAGACGGCGCGCGCCTTTTCCTCGATTAAACGGAACGCCGGAAGCTCCTCGGGAAGCAGATCCAGTGTACCGCGCATTTTCTGAATCATGATGATACCTCGTTTTGTCGGTTCTTTCGATACTTTTTTGATTCTATCATTGACAGCTCATTTTGTCAAGCGTTACGGCTCGTACTTTGCGGCAATCCGTGCAGCGGGAAGGCGGGAGATGCGAAGCACGGGCAGCAGCGAGGCGCAGAATTGAATGAACAGAATGCAGAGATAGGCGGCAAGAGCCGCATACCACGGCATGGAAACGGCATATCCGATCGACGGAAGTGAGGAGAGCAGGGTGATCGTGCCGTAGGTCAAAGCAGCGGCGGGCAGGGAGCAAAGCAGGGACAGGGAGAGTGCTTCCAGAGCAAAAACCGCAAGCAGCTTGCGGCGCGGCAGGCAGAGCAGACGGCAGACAGCAATCATGCCGATCCGTTCCCGGACGGTTGCCTGAAGCAGGAGACAAAGCAGAACGACCGAAACGACAGTTATCGTTGAGGTAACAATCAGCCGTGTACCGACACGGGCCAGTGCTGCCTCACGCTGTTCCTGCCAAGCTTCGGTATAGGAATCGGTGATCTTCAGCTTTGCGATGCCCTCAAGCTCCGGAATTCCCTCTGACAGAAAGAAAAGCATGGCATCCTTATCCTCACACCAGACGGTAAATTCGCTTCCCAGCAGGCTGTCAAGGGCCCGCGGAATATCTTCATCTGCAAGCGCACAGACGGTTTTTCTGTTTGGGGATTCTTCCCAGCTTTCTTTGATTGTTGCCAAAAAACGGGAATTGAGCGCAATGTTTTTTCCGACGCGGGCTGCGTAAGATCTGCCCGCGAATACGGGAAAGACAATGACCTCACCTGAGGAGAGCGTGACATCGTCGTAAGTTCCGGGATAAAGGCGTTTCAGCTCTGACAGGGAAAGTACGTCAAGCGGGCGGATAAAAGCACCGAGCATTCCGGTTTCATTCAGATAGACAGCAGGACTGCCGCAGTCGCAGATGCCGACGATTTGCGGCATATAGCTTTGGCGGGTTATCCTAAGACTTTTCCCGAGAAAGTAGTCGATGCTTCCGATTCCGTTCTGAACGATTCCGCTGGTTCCGAGCAGCTTGTCCAGAACCCAACGGTCGACAACAATTTCGTAGCTGTTCTCGGGCATTCTTCCGGCAATCAATTTTGTGCTGTCCAGTTTTTCGAGGGGAAGGTAGGAATAACCGGAGAAGGAAACGTAGGAGGCGTTGACCTGCGGAAAGGTCTGCTCCGTATAGCTCAGCTGTGTTGTGATATACGGATACACGGTACAGTCCGGACCATTTTCCCGGATATAGGCAATGGCGGCATCCGCGGCTGTCAGCAATTCATCCGGATCCTCGCCCATTCCGGCATTCCGCTGAATCGTAATCCGCAGAAGATGGGGATCGGTAGTAATGAAATCATGGGGGTCAAGCTGTGCGACAGACAGAAAGTCTGCAAGGGAAAAAACCGTTAATGCTGTAATGAGAAAGAGAAAAATACGCGTGACCGTCTTCTTTGCTCCGCCGGAGCGCAGCAGGCGCTGCGCTTCAGCTGAAATCATTTTTGCACCGAATCCGGTGCCCGGCCTTGTCCGCCGGACAGGGGAGACCGGTTCGATTCCGCCCTCGGTATCCAGGTGCTCCGCAGAAAGGGAAGGAGGGCTGCCTTCCAGAATTTCCGGAAGCTCGGATGTGCTACCTGTGGAAACAATCCGACGGTCGTTCAGCTTGATTACGATACGGTTGGGAAGGGCGGCGACGGTCAGTGTCACCGGAGCGGCACCGGGCGCGCGAAGCAGACGAACGGAGAAGCCCTCGGCTTCCGCAATTTCTTCTGTGCAGTCGCCTGCGTAGATTCTATCACCGCCGAGCGCGGCGTAGTCCTCACGGTTCCAGCCGGAAAGGTCCTCGACAATCCGTCCGTCCGCAATGCGGATAATCCTGTCTGCAAAAAAACGGGCGGTTTTTTCTTCGTGCGTTACCATTACGACAAGGCTTGTCCTGGATACGCGGCGAAGCAGCGTGCAGATGTTTACGGTATTGGCTTCGTCCAGATTTCCTGTCGGCTCGTCCGCAAAAATCACGCGCGGGCGGAGGGCAAGGGCGCGTGCAATGGAAACGCGCTGTTGCTGTCCACCGGACAGCTCACGCACGATGCGCTTTTCGTAGCGCTCCATGCCGACAGTGCGCAGAACGCTTCGTGCCCGGGAAATCTTTTCCCTGTGTGTCAGGGCGAGGGAATGCATGGCAATATATAGATTATAAAGAACACTCCGGTCGGCAAGGAGATGATAATTCTGAAAAATATACCCGAAGTTTTCGCAGCGGACCGTTTCCGATGAGCGTGTGCCGCATTTTGTGATGGTACTGTTATCGATTGTGATGGTACCGGAGTCGAAGGTGTCCAGTCCCCCTGCTGCATTGAGAAGAGTGGTTTTTCCGCATCCTGAGGCGCCCACAATGCAGACGAAGCCCTTATCCGGTAAAGAGAGCGTAATATCATGAAGTACGGTGTTGGCCTGTGCGCTGCGTGCGTCGTAGGTTTTTGTCAGGTGTTTGATTTCCAGCATACATCACGCCTCCTTATCGGCGGAGTCAATATCTGAATAGCCTGCGGCGAACGGGAAGACTGTGCGGCGCAATGCATGGGCCGCCCATGCGGCACCGATCGCTGCCTGAAGAAAATGCAGAAGCGAAAGCAGTGCGATAAAACGCGGCGGAAGATACTGCACGACATAAATGATGCGATCCACCCCTGCGGCCCAGCAAAGGGCGACGATTCCCGCCGCGAGCAGCTGTCCGAGAAAAGCGAAGAAGAAGGTCTGCAGCCACACGGAGCGGACGGCGGGATTGCTTGTTAACCCGATGTTGGAAAGCAGTCGGAAGCTGTTGCTTTCGGCGCCGAAAAGCACACGCAGAAGCAGAATTTCCAGGAGCAGGATGACAGCGGCGGCAAGCATGCAGATGGTCAGCGTGTTCATCCGTTCCTCTGCCAGTTCCGGATTCTGGCGCGTGGCCCCGAGTATGTAAGGCGAGACTGCAATATAGCCTGCCCTCTGAGCGGCATTGATGACACGCTCCGCATAGGCATAGGCGGTCACCGTAAGAGACATCTGATCTCCGTAACCGCTGCGGACCATTGTCTCAAAGATTTCGGGAGCGACCTCAATATATTTGTCTGCTGTTGAAAGGGTTTCGGTAAAGGGAGAAACGGGATCAGGGGTAAGCCGGAACGATGAGGACTTGTCCGCGGTCGGATAGAAAGAAATCAGGGGAGAAGGATCGTTGAAGGAATAATACTTATTTGCACATCTTTCCGGATAACGGAAAAACGGGGTGCTGCTGTCGGAATACGGTATTTCCGGGTTGGGAACGCAGAGATAACTTGCTCCGTCCCGGACCGCGGTTGTCACAGCTGCTGCCAACGTATCGGAAACATACAGTCCGCTTCCGGTTTCCGTCAGCCCGACAACAGTCAGCTCCGCTTCGATGTATTCCTCAGAGCGCCAGTTCTTGCTGTCCTGCAAAAAGACGGTAACGGTATCACCCAAACTATATGAAGAGTCGGAGACAACACATTCGAAAAAATTTTCCGGCATACGCCCTGCTGTAAGAAACTCTGCGCTTACCGGATAAGGTACCGTTTGCAGAAAAGCATGATCTCCCAGAAGCGTAATGCTTTTTTTTGTTTCATAGATCGGCGAAAGGGAGGACGGCGGAGCGATGTTGATAACGGTATATCGGATTTCATAATCCATATCCTCGCGGTAGGCAAGGGTAATATCGGTGACGTAGCCGTAGCGTTCCACCTGTTCCACATGGGAAAGCGCGGCAAGCTGGGCGGCGTCCTCGTCTGTCATATCGCCTTTGTCGCTGCGCATGACGACAACACGCAACTCGTTACCGTTGCGGAAAGCAGTATTGTTATAGTAATAGGTATAGGTATCGTCAAGATGGGTAATAAAGGTTCCCCAGAAAGCAAAAACAGCGAATGCGGTCAGCGTGAGAAAGAGAAGCATGACCGTACACCAGACCGGACGCATGGAAAGCTGAAGACGGGCGGTAAAGAAAGAGAGATGCTTCGGGGGGCGCCGTTTTGTATCCGTTTTCCTTTTCTCGGGGACGTTCGGTTCACGCAGGGGGGCATCGGTGATGACCTTTCCGTCGCTCAGGGTCAGACGGCGGGTGGCATATGCGGCAACCTCCTCAAACTCATGCGTGATCAGTATGACGAGTCGGTCGCGCGCGGCATCGGCCAGAAGACGGATAACCTTTTCACTGTTTTCTCTGTCAAGATTTCCGGTCGGTTCATCCGCGATCAGCACAGAGGCAGGCTTTGCCAAGGCCCGGGCGATGGAAAGCCGTTGCTTCTGACCGCTTGACAGCTTTGCGGCGAGCCGATGACGCAGTTCAAACAAATCGACCCGGTGCAGAATTTCCTCCGCCTGCTTTTTTGCCTCTTCGGGAGAGAAGCCGAGAATCCGCAGCGCGCTTGTCACGTTTTCTCCGACGGAAAGTCCCTCAAGAATCCCGTAGTTCTGCGAAATAAAGCTGATTTTGTCGCGGCGGTATGCTTCCCAGTCTGCGCCGTCATAATGGGATGTCGGGCTTCCGTCGATCAGCAGTTCTCCGTTTTCGTAGGGAAGGATTCCCGCAAGAACATGAGCGAGCGTCGATTTTCCGCTTCCGCTTTCTCCGGTAACGGCCACGAACTCTCCGACACGGAAGGAGAGGTCCACTGAATTCAGCCCTACGACCACCGCGTGTTCGGAAATATAATATTTTGAAAGAGCACGAAGCTCAAGAATCACACGGTTCATCCGGATTCTCCTTATGATTAAGAAAAAATCAAAAAAGATAATTTTTAATTATTATACAATGTGCCATGTCGAATTGCAAGACTGGGGAGGAACAAAAGCGGGAGGGATACGAAGTATAGACGAATTGTCCGGGTAAATTTGAAAAAAACACGGTTTGTTCATAATCTGTTCATATTGTGAGGTTATGATAAAAAAGTCAGGCAGTCTGTCTTTTGGCAGACCGTGCAATCGAAATAAAAAAGAAACGAGGTGCTCTTCTTTGATAGAGGTCAAAGATCTGGTCAAGAACTACGGTTCCCATCGCGCAGTGCGAAACGTAAGCTTTACCGTTGAGCCGGGACATATCTATGGGTTTCTCGGCCCGAACGGCGCGGGAAAATCCACAACGATGAACATCATCACCGGGACGCTCGCGGCGACAAGCGGCAGTGTAACGATCAATGGGCATGACATTTACGGGGATCCGCTGGCTGCGAAAAAATGCATCGGATATCTTCCGGAGATTCCACCGCTTTATCCGGATATGGATCCTGAGGAGTACCTTTCCTTTGTAGGTTCCGCCAAGGGCCTGCGCGGTTCCGAGCTTGCTGCACAGATCGAGGAGGTTATGGAGCTTACCGGTCTTACCGATGTGCGTCGGAGAATGATCCGTAATCTTTCCAAAGGTTACCGGCAGCGCGTCGGAATTGCTCAGGCCATGCTCGGGGATCCCGAAATCATCATTCTTGATGAGCCGACAGTCGGACTGGATCCGAAGCAGATCATCGAGATCCGCGAGTTGATTCGTTCGCTCGGCAAAAAGCATACCGTGATTCTTTCAAGCCATATTCTGTCGGAAATCAGCGCGGTTTGCGATCATGTCATCATCATTGCCAAGGGAAGGATTGTTGCAGACGATATGCTTGACCGTCTGGAATCGCGATACAGTTCCGACTGCCGCCTGGAGCTTCTCCTGCGGGCATCCGAGGCGGAGGGACGGAGTCTCCTATCCCGCCTTTCTCCCCTCTGTGCGGAAGCGGAGCTTCTTCCTTCTTCCGAGCAGGGAACGGTACTTCTCTCCCTGCGCTACGAAAAGGGACGGGATATCCGTGCCGCAGTTTACGGTCAGGTACAAAAATCCGGACTGACACTTCTCTCTATGATCCCCCGTATCAAGACGCTGGAGGACATTTTCCTTGAATTGACTGCTGCGGAGAATGCCGATTCCGAAGAGGAGCGCTTTACCGCATCGGTTGATTCGCACGATACGGACGGGACGGATTCAGAAACAGACACCGGTGAGGGCGGGGACGATTACAAGCCCCTGTTTGGCTGAAAGGAGACAAGAAATGGGATCTGTTTATAAAAAAGAGCTGCGCTCCTATTTCTGCAATATGCAGGGAGCGGTTTTCACCGGATTTCTGCTGTTGATTTCCGGTATTATGACGGTCTTGTACAATTTCAAAGGGTTGTACCCGAATTTTGAATATACCCTGTCGGATACCGGATTCATTTTTCTTCTGATTGTGCCGATCCTGACAATGCGTGTAATCGCGGAAGAGAAGCACGGTCGGACCGATAAGCTCCTTTACGCACTCCCGATAAGCGTGACGGATATTATCCTCGGAAAGTATTTTGCACTTGTCACCGTTTTCCTGGTTCCGGTTGCCGTGATGGGACTTTATCCGATTGTTCTGTCTTTTTACGGGAATGTGTCGCTGCTGTCGGCGTACAGTGCGCTTGTCGGTTTTGTACTGCTCGGGTGCGCGCTGCTTGCGATCGGTATGGTTCTTTCCTCCCTGACCGAAAGTCAGGTGATTGCCGCGGTTCTCAGCTTCGGCGTGCTGCTTTTGCTCTATCTCATGGGATCACTTTCCTCTTTGATTCCTTCTACTGCCGGGGCTTCTCTGATTGCTTTCAGTGTCTGCTGCTTGCTGCTCGGGCTGCTTGTCTGGTATATGACGAAGGATCCGTGGGTAGGCGTGACGGCTGCCGTTCTTTCGGAGGCGGTTTTGCTGTTCTTCTATTTCCGTGCAAAGGACAGCTTTGCGGGGCTGTTTTCCTCTGTTCTCGAGAAGCTTTCGGTTTTCGACCGCTTCACGACCTTTGTCGGCGGGTTGTTTGATCTGACTGCCGTGGTTTATTATCTGTCGATCGTTGTCTTCTGTCTCTTCCTTTGCGTTCAGTCGCTTGAGAAGAAGAGATGGAATTGAGAGGAGGGCTTTTTCATGTCTAAAGAAAAAAATAGTATGAAAAACACGGTTTTGACGCGCTCTCTCCGTGCGGGGGGATACAGTGTCCTTGCCGCACTGATTCTGCTTGCCGCCCTTATTTTTGTCAATTTGATTGTTTCCTCGCTTCCGGCAAAATATGTGAAGTTCGATACTTCCACCAAAAAGCTGTATACGTTCGATGAGCAAACGAAAGAAATCCTTGCTTCTGTTTCGGAGGATATTACAATTTATCTTGTGGCGGAGCGCGGAACGGAGGACAGCGTAGTAACCGAGCTGCTTGATCGGTACGCATCGGAGAGCGGATATATCCGGATCAAGACGGTGGATCCTGCTGTTTCTCCGGCGTTTCTGTTGGAATACACAGAGGATTCGGTTTCTAATAATTCCCTGATTGTTGAGAGCGGCAGACGCAGCAAGCTTGTTCCGTACTCGGAAATTTACAAAACAGACTATTCCAATCTGACCGAAGAAGATTATTATAATTACTACTATTACGGCATTACTCCGCAGGGGGAAACCGTCTTTGCCGGGGAAAATGCACTGACCGGCGCCATCGATTTTGTCACGGCAACGAAAATACCGAAGATTTATTCTCTCTCCGGACACGGGGAGACCGCTCTGTCGGAGACCGTGCAAGGCTATTTGAAGGATGAAAATTTTGAAACAGATACGCTTTCCCTCATTGCCTCTTCCGGGCTTGACGACGGCTTTTCCTCCTCTCTTGTCACCGGTGAGGTTTCTGTACCTGAGGATGCGTCCTGCATTTTCATCAATACTCCGACTTCGGACATTTCCGATGAGGAGCTGACCGCCCTTATCTCCTATATCATGAACGGTGGAACGGTTATTGTAACAGGCGACTGGCGCACGGTTTCTCTTCCGAATATGGTTCGTCTTGCGGAGCAGCTGGGGTTGGATCTGTGCGGCAGCCTCGTTGTGGAAGGCTCGCAGGGACATTACTATTCCCGTGCGTATTATTTGCTGCCGGATGCCCAGAGTCACACTATTACCGATCCGATCATAAACAACGGGAAATACGTCCTGTTTGCCAATTCTCATGCTCTTCTTAAATCGGAGAATATTCCGGAAGGCGTTACGGTCACGCCTCTCTTTACAACCACAGACAGCGCCTATGCAAAGAAAAATACAGATTTCGAGAATATTTCTTATGAAAGCGATGACCGGAAGGGCCCCTTTCTTTCTGCCGCTGCTGTTACAGCGGGAGAGGGAAAAGCGGTATGGTTTGCATCCGGCTATATCTGTGAAGACAGTGCCGACCAGATTGTCAGCGGAGGAAACTCCAATACTTTTCTGAATGCTTTCGGCTGGTGCTGTGAGAAGACCAGCTCCGTTTCGGTCCGTACCATCAGCCTTTCGGTTGAGCCGCTTACCGTTACCGAGTCAAGCGCCAATACCTGGCTTATCATTGTCTGCATTCTTATTCCGCTTTCCGCAGTCGGAATCGGGCTTGTGATCTGGATGCGCAGGAGGGCAAGATAAATTGAAAAAGGGAATCAAGCTTATTCTGGCGGCTGTTGCACTTTGCGTTCTTGTCGGTGCATGGCTTCTTGTCCGCAGAATTCCCGACTCGGATCAGGAGCCGGCGGCAACGACAGAGCTGATTTATGTTGTCAAAACCGATCCGGCGCTGCTGAGTACCATGGAGTATTCCTTTGGGGGAGAGACTTATCGGTTCGCCTATACAAACGGGAAATGGGTCAATCCGGCGGATCTTCATATGCCGCTTGATCAGACGGAGCTCGGGTACACAGCGTCTGCTTTGACAACAGTTGCTTGTAACCGCTTTGTTTCCGACAGCGGGGCAGACGGTGAGGAATACGGTTTGGATGAGCCCGGATACCGTATTGTCCTGACCTATACGGACGGAAGCTCTGTCTCCTATAAAATAGGGGATAAGAACATTCACACTTCGGATTATTATTTTGCGGTGGAGGGAAACAGTTCCGTTTATATGGTCAATGCCGCGCTGCTCGGTTACTGTGACCGTACGTATGACGAGCTGCTTTCTCTTGACAAGATTCGTGAGATTGACGCGGAAGCCGTTACAAAGATTATCTCCGAAACTCCGACGGGGACGATTACTTTTACCCCCGGAGAACGCACCGTAACGGAAACCGATGAAGAGGGAAATGAAACCTCATCGCAGGAGGTTTATTATACCCTGAAAAATGAGGCAGAGAACGAGTCGGAATTGGACGAGACTTCCGGTTCTGCGGTTCTCAAGGGAATCCTTTCTCCCGTGATTGTTTCCTGCGCGGATTATTATGCAGAGAGCGCGGAGCTTGCTGCATACGGCCTTGATGCGGCGACAACCGTTACAATTTATTATACCGTTGAGCAGGCGGCTTCCTCCGAAAGCGCCACAACAGGAACGGTAAAAACCGAAGTTTCTTATACCCTTTCTTTTGGTTTCATAGAGGAAGCGGACGGTACAAGAACGGCGTATCTGCGGCTTCCGGAGTCGGATATGGTATTCCGGGTCGATATCAGTGCCTGTTCCGCACTGTTCTGAAGAATCCTGCTTTTCTGAGATACTGTACTGCCGTAACACCGGGTAGACGTTGCAAAGTGCGCCGCCCGGTGTTACAATATTTATATAGTCCATTAGTCCATATTGGAAAGGTAAGTCGTATGAAACACAAATGGGCACTTCTTCCCGCCGTTCTTCTGATTCTGTCTTCCTGCGCTGGAAACCCGGCGAACACTGCCCCTTCCGTTCAAAGTACAGAATTGGTCACAACCGAAATACCCCGGACGGTGACCCCGGTTCTTCATGAGATTGGGGAGCTGAACACGACAGTTTATTCACTGGACAGCGCCGCGGGGGAGGAGGGACTGAGCACCCTTGAAAAGAATGCGCGGCGAAGCTATACCCTGACCTCCTCTGAGCTTGGCTCGGTGAAACCGTATTATCCGCGGATACGCAAGCTGAAGGATGGCACCTTTCTTCTCACCTATCATACCGGAACTTACGGCGGAACCGTTTATTGCACGACCAGTACCGACTGTATTAACTGGAGTGTTCCCGTAAAGGTTTTTGCTCAGCAAAAGATTACGGTAAACGGTACGAGTGACAACCTGAAATATATGACGCCTGATACCTGTGTGCTTTCCGACGGCAGGATTCTTTGTGTTACTTCCTATCGTGCGGAACATACCTATTATAACGATCAGACGCAGGACGGAGTCGCTGTTAAGTTTTCTTCAGATAACGGAAAAACCTGGTCCGAGGAGCAGCGTGTATATACCGGTGTCAACTGGGAGCCCTCCGCGCTGGAAGCGGAAAACGGAGAAATCTATCTTTTCTTCTCCTGTTCAGCACCGTCAATCGAAGCGCACGACTATGATCATCGCTCAAGCGGTGTCGGCTTTGTCAGATCAACGGATGCCGGAAAAACCTGGACTCCCCTTGTGACAGAAGCTCCTTTTCAGCCGCAGTATGTTATGCGCCAGTATATGGGAATCGATGCTGACGGGGTGAAGCGATACAATGATCAGATGCCGGTTGCCCTCCGTTTGAATAACGGAACCGTGGCCCTTGCTGTTGAAAGCTACAATGCCATAAACAAGACCTACCGTTTTTCCATCAGCTACAATACGGACGGTTTTGCTAACGATGTGGGAATGGAAAAAACCGGTCCAGCGGACAGGCAATCCAATCTCTTTCCTCTTGCGGGACCGTATCTTGCGCAGTTCCCGTCGGGGGAGACGCTCCTGACCTACCATTGGTCAAACACGATGCGTTACCGGATAGGGGATGCAAGTGCCCGCACATTCGGGGAGGAAGTCACGGTTTTTGACAAAACCGGTATGTGGGGAAGCGTTTCCGTTCTCACTTCTCACAGCGCGGTTATGACAATCGGAACCGAGGATTACGATCTTCTGGTTGCGGAAATGATACTGAACCACCCGATTAACGCGGCCTATATGACACCGACTCTCGTTTGTGATACAACCGAATGGGACGGTAATACGGATGCCGTTTTTGTCGGGAGCGAGTCGCAGGCCCAGGCATCCGTACGGGCCGCGTATGATGACGATTATCTTTACTTTCTTGTTGAGCGCCTGGACTTTTATTTGACTGACACGGATAAGATTCTCTTTTTCATCAAGGAAGGGGACACCGGATGGTATCAGCTCACACTGTCCGAGCAGGATTGCAGGGTCGAATATAAAAAAAGCGCATCAGACAGTTCAGTGAGCTGTGATGCTGCGTCTGTCGGTATCCGCACTGCAGTTCTGAGCGACGGAACATACAATCAGGTGGACGATACTGACCGCGGTGTTATTTATGAGATTGCGTTTCCGAAATCGCTTGCTCGGAACGGAGAGGTATATTTCCGTATGAAGCTGGTAAACCGGGATACAAAAACCGGAAAAACCGCACAGGACGATAGCAATCCGCGCGCGAGCAATACGAATGCGGACGGTTGGTCTGTGGCGCGTCTGAAAGCGGCGGAATAGTTTTCTGAAAATCGGGAAGCTTGCCGCATCGTTATTGGGCGGGTTTCTCAGTGAAAGAAGGTCAGGGGAGCGGAGAAGTCGGTTTTCATAAAGACCGTTCTACACGTATAGCAGGATCCCCGTCAAAGGATTGAGACAGTCCTTTGGCGGGGATTTTGTTTATGTATATATCCGGTTTTGATGTCCGGTTCTTTGAAAAATTACCTGAACTCGGACAGGAAAGAGAAACAGGGGTGAAGCATATGATTTTTATCGTCCTGTGTGAAACAGTTTGCGAGCATCGGGAACGAACTCTGTTTTTCTTTAGGTTACCTTAAGGTTCCCTGTATAAAATAATCAAAAAGGAGGGGATGTCATGGCAAGAAAAATTCAGTACAGCTTCGAACGTTACGAAAAAAAGTATTTTCTTTCACCGTGTCGAATGGATGCCCTTCTTGCCTCGATCGGCTCCCGCATTACGGCTGACGATTACGGAAAGTATACAATCTGTAATCTCTATTATGATACCGAGGATTGGCAGATCATTCGGGCATCTATGGATAATCCATTTTACAAGGAAAAGCTGAGAGTGCGCAGTTACGGGATTCCTGCCGAGGACGGAACTGTATTCGTGGAACTGAAGAAAAAGTGTGCCGGAGTTGTTTATAAACGCAGAATCACCACTGAGATTTCCATGACAGAACCATTTCTCATGGGGCTGCAGCCGCCAGCTCGCTATGGGCAGATCGGGCAGGAGATTGCGTGGTTCCAAAAACGCTATCAGACTGAACCGAAAGTATTCATCGCCTATGACCGCGTTGCTTTTTCGGGAACGGAAGATCCGGAACTTCGTATTACCTTTGATACGAACATACGGTGGAGAGATACCGATCTTGATCTGCGTTCCGGTGACTTCGGAAAACCGATTCTACCCACCGATCAGGTTTTGATGGAGATCAAAATACCGGCTGTCTGTCCGTTATGGCTCAGCCACCTTCTTTCCGAGTTGTCAATCTTTCCAACCTCATTTTCCAAATACGGAACATGCTATCGGGAGAATATTCTGAAAACAGTATTCAGCAAATGCAATAAGGAGGTTTTTGTTTGTGCTTAACTCAATTATCGGAACGGAAATAACACTGCCGGTCTTTTTTGTTTGTACCGGTGTTTCTCTGTTGCTCGGGATCGGCACGGCGCTTCTCGGTCTGTTCAAAAGCAGATCAACCCATAGCCTGGCCATGGCTCTTGCCATTCTCCCTGCCGTGGTTCAGGTTGTTATTATGCTTGTGAACGGCAATATCGGAGCCGGAGTCGCGGTTGCCGGTGCTTTCGGTCTTGTCCGATTCCGGTCTGCGCCCGGAACCGCAAAGGAAATCGGATTGATTTTTCTTGCAATGGCAATTGGGCTGGCTACCGGTATGGGGTACGTGGTATTGGCTGTGATTTTCTTCGTTGTTATTGCCCTTGTGCTGATGCTGTTGACTGCTATTGACTTCGGTCAGCAGTCTTCTGACCGTCGGGTTCTGAAAATCACGATTCCCGAGAATCTGGATTACGACGGACTGTTCGATGATTTGTTTCAAACCTATCTGAAGAATTATTCTCTGGATAAGATCAAAACCGCAAATATGGGAACACTCTACGAACTGCACTATCAGGTTACCTTGAAGGGAAAACAGACACCGAAGGAATTCCTTGATCAGATTCGCTGCCGGAACGGCAATCTCAATGTGGTCTGCTGCAAGGAAGCAGACAGGGAGCAGCTTTGACAAGAGGTTTGATCGGTCAGAAAAATAGCAGGACAGGGGATCTGCGTAAGTATCGGGTATGGGAGACGGTTTTACAAGAAAGAAATAACAAGATAACACGCGGTGCGCGTGCTGTGTGCATTCACAATATCCCTCCTATTGGGTACAAGGTATCTGACAGGAGGGATTTCCTTCTATGACAATTCGGACACTTAAAAACCAAAGATCCGACAAAGATCCGAACGGTTTGCCAAGTCAGAGAATCTTCGGGTTATTCTCATATGTCTTCATGAACGGAATGTGTAGCGTTACAATTGATGTGAGACCAAATGGGGCAGAAAAAGGCGATTGAGTTCGTTAGAATAGAGTCACCACAACAAACCCTAACGAAAGGTCTCAATCGCCATGGATATTGTAGCACAGGAAAAGAAAAATAACAAGCGGTATTTGCCCCATACGGTAAATACAAAGGAAGGTGCCGTGAAACAGTACCGTCAGACAAAGGATATTGACTTTGTACTTCGCCGATATCACATTTCAAAGTCCTCTCTCATGCGGTGGAATAAGCAGTATGACGGCACGAAAGAATCCCTAATGCTCAAGTCCCACCGCCCACACAGCGAACATCCTACCGCCCATACAGAGAAAGAATTGAACTGGATACGGAACTATCATCACCGTAATCCTAACATCAGCATTTGCGAGTTGTACGGTAAGCTTCGTCAGAAGAAGGGCTACAGCCGACACCCGGGGTCATTGTATCGCGTGTTTGTCCGGCTCGGATACCGCAAGAAGGTGAAATCCACCAAGAAGAAATCCAATCATTTGGGTCACTATGATACGCCAACGGAATTAGGAAAAAAGTGGCAAATTGATGCGAAATATGTGCCTGCAGCCTGTTACGTGGGCACGGATGGTGAGAAATTCTACCAATCCACCATGATAGAAGAAGCCAGTCGGGAACGGTTCATCTATGCTTACAAGGAAGCCAGCAGCTACAGCACGGTAAACTTTGTGCAGCGTGCAATCATCTACTTTGGCTATGCACCTGACATGATCCAGACAGACAATGGCGGAGAATTTACCC
>JAXFQY010000066.1:0-36103 GCA_034178705.1 Eubacteriales bacterium
CGAAGACGGCGAGCTGTCGGGAGGACAGTCAAATATCGTCAACGGCGGTTTTGAAGACCCCGACTTAAAAACCGCAAATCCGAGTTTAGACTGGAAAAATGCAACAATGGATTCGGTATCCGGATGGAAAACCACATCTACAGACGGAAAAATTGAGTTTGGTTGGATGCGGAACGGCGCTTCGGCGCATATGGTTCCGACCACAATAACGAAAATCACCGAAGGAGTGGGTGCTTCGGACGGTGCACAATTCGCCGAAACAGTGGCCGATGAGGCAAGCAGTCTATATCAAAGCTTGTCCTTAAATGCGGGCTACAATTACAATTGGACTGTACATCACCGAGGCAGAACAGGGGTTGATACTTTAGCCCTTTTCATTACAGACGATGCTCATATTGACTATGTAAAATCAAGTAAGACCGGTTCCGATCACTTTTATCAGATCATCAACTGGATGAAAGAAAACGGTGTAACTGCACCGGAAGCGGGTGCTATGACCGCGTACACCGTTTACACCACAGAGCTCAAAGCGTCCGCTTCTTTTGAGGAGTCTTCAACAGGTTCTTATTTCTCATTTACTCCGGACGAGGAACATACCGTCAAATTCGAGATACAGTTAATGAGCACAGGCGCAGAAAATTGGGGGGAATACACAGGCTCTTACTTATCGGAAACCCAAAAGGATATTCTGTTTGTACTGACTCCTTTTGCTTCTTCAGCTACCAAGAATCCTTCAACTTCAGGAAATTTAATAGATAATCTCAGCTTCTCTGATCGTGATGGTAATAACCTGCTGGTAAATGCCGGTTTCGATGACGTCAAAATAACGGCGGCCTATTCGTTTCTCAAAGCAGCAAATTCGTCAAACCCGAAAGCCGGGATTGGGTGGTGTACCACTGCTTCCAGTTATAATATGGAAGTTGGTAATTTGGAGAAAGGAAATGCGTATAGCCTGCCTGTAACCATCGAAACAACCGTATTCAACGCGCCTTCCATAAGAGAGGGGAATCAATTTGTTGAGTTAAACGCCGAACAAGAGAGTTCTTTATACCAAGTCGTCACCACAGAATCCGGGAAAATGTATCGATGGAGCTTATCTCACAGGGGCCGTGAAGGACTGGACACCATGGCTCTGATCATTGGCCCAAATCAGGAGTATGCTCCGACAAAAGTAACCAGCAAATCAAGAGACCAGCTGATGCAAATTGTGGACTGGCTTTATTCACAAACCGATGTGGCATTGGACATTCCGGAACAAGGTTGCAGTCAGAAAATAACACTATATTCTCCCAAATTCAATGCAACCGGCGGGTGGGAGCAAAGCAGTAATAGTTTTAGCTGGCGGAAGGATTCCGAGCATACCGAAGAATGGTCTGTGTGGATCATTTCTTCAAGCAATGATACCTGGCACGATTACGGCGAACTGGATAGTGAAGCGTCTTATAACTATGAATATATCGTTCCCGAGGGACATGATCAGTCTATATTCGGATTCGTCTCACACAACTCAACCAAAGCTGACGGTACAAAAAATAGTACATTTGGTAACTTGTTGGATAACATTTCATTCAAGGAATATTACTATGTGAGTGTGAACAACGCCACAAACAGCGGTGGCAGCACTTTGCGGATCGTCAATGACGATGGTACATTTATGCCAGATAGCCCAGATAGCTTCAATTCCGGTTGGGCTTTTGCCGGCAGTGATATTTCCATTCACCTGAAGGAAGGTGAAAGAAAGATTATCGGTGCATATATTAACAATACTTTTGTTCCGATAGGTGACTGGGATTATAACGAAGAAACCGAGGAATACATTTATAGGATTGAAAATATTACCTCTTCAATTAAAGTAGAAGTAATATATGTTGCAAATACCGTTGTTTATGATTCCCGTAACGATTATGGATATCAGTACGACGGAATTGATGGTGGTTGCGAGTTTGCATTGGGACCTTCTTTTCAGGAATATGTTTCTCATGCTCCCGAAGCGGATGACGGTTGGAAATTTGTGGGTTGGAAGTATATCAGCACGGCTGACAGCAGGGTCAATCTGTTGGATGCTGTACATAAAGTTATATTTGTTCAAAATACAACAGATATTAACAAGTCAACTTTTGCAATATACAGAATCCTGTCCGGTGGTGAAACCGAGTGCATTGTTGCTGATATACCGTATGACGAAGGCATTACATTTGTTGCGGAATGGCAATACCGACAAAGGGTCATTTCCAAAACATTTAATAACTCCTCGTCGGAATACGATATAAGCACAGAAGGCGGTACTGCTGAAATCACCGTAATATCAGGCGAGGGGTCCGATCAATCTGATTATTTCGTTGGTTTGGACCCGGTAGGGCAAGAGCTCTATTCCTCTGATAGCACGTATATTAATGTATCTGCTCATCAAAAAACGGGCTATACGTTTAATGGCTGGTATGATGCATCCGGCAATCTGGTTTCAAACAGTATCAGTTATACCTATAAAGTCACGGCCGGTAAAGTTGTGGAATTATATGCTTACTTTGAGCCTCTTGGCTATGATATCACTATAAACTGCAACGTTGAAGGAGATATCGATTCTACAAGGTGTTTTGCAATCCGTTGTACTTTTTCAAATTTACGTGAAAATAAAGTATATACAATATCTGGGTTGTTTGCCGATAGTATAACTGTAAACGGTGAAAAAGTCACAAACCCAAGCAGAATCAAGGCTGACGAAGCCGGTAATGCAACTGTTACCATATATATGAAGCACGGCGATTCTGCCAACTTTGTATTTTTGCCCGAAAACTGTGCTTATTCCGTGAATTCCGATGATTACAGTGATGACGGATACATTGTCCGCGGGGAAGCTTTCGATAAGGTTCTGTCAGAGGAAGAAACAGTGAATCTGATATATTATCATGTAACGCAATCTGTAATGATTGCGGCAGGAAAGCACTATGCGGGTATCGTTTCGGATATGAACCCGGATGCGATATATATTACAGGGAACAGCAGTTATACCGTTGATGTTTCGACTCAATATAATCCCACAATATATAACGATCTGAATGTTTCGCTTTGTTTCTTTGATTCGGCAGGTACGGCAAAGATGTTCGCCGTCGGCACGAGAATTCTTATGATGGATTTCACGGATGCAAACAACCCGCGGTATTATTCATACGTGGTATCTGATTCTTCCGATCCCATAGACACCGTCAGGCTCGAACAGTTCACAGAACTTGGTTCATCCGATTGTTACGAGAGAAATGAAACCGGGGATGGCACAATTCTCGAAAGACTGGTGTTTCTGGTCGATTACGTGGGAACAGAGAATTCAGCAGAAAGCGGAAAAATATCACTCGTTTATGATGACGCGAATCAAGAGCTCGGAACAGTCATAAATCCTGTAAAGAAAATTGTAAATATTGGGGCAGACGCTACCCAGCTGACTGTTACGGCAGTATACGAAGGACGTGTGACAAACATCGGACCGTTTTCGCTGAATATTACTCTCAACAGCAGTACGCCTACTGTCAATACGGCATATGAAGAGGACATGTACGCAATCAAGCTGTCGTTTGACGGCGAATTTCCTGACGGCTCCTATGCTGAGGTTGACGGAATCCGGTATTACAGCAACAACGGATGCATTACGCTTTCCCCTTTAGCAAGCGGAGAATTTACGCTGGAGCTTGATTCTCCGTTGCCGATTGCGCTTACCAATGGCAAAGCAACACTTGCGGCAACCCTGTTGCCGGCGGTTTCGTCCTCTATGCCGGGGTCCGATGTGAAGAGCGCAACGGTCGTGTTCAACGGTATTGATGCTCAGGAATGTGCAATTGACGCTGATACTTCAGATAAGCTTCTTACCCCCGGATATATCAACGGAACGGAAATCACGCTGAAGTATGAGGCAATTAACGGTGTTCGTCTGACAGTAAGCAGAAAAAACGGTGACGGAAGTTATAGTGTTGTGGTCAGAGACGTAAACATCAATTTGCCGACTGACAACAGTCCTTTCACGGTTGACTTCGGCAATGGATTCGATGCTGTATCGGGCGAGACGTACATTCTTTCCTTTGTCGGATATGTTGATGATTTTCCGGTTTGCAGTGATGTGTGCTGTGTTGTTGTAAGTTACTGAGTGTTTTTCTCAGGGGATTCTATTCCGCTTATAATAGGTGGTTGTAAAAATAAGGAAATCTTTAAAAACCTACTTGAAAAGGATTTAGGCGAATTGCCAAAAGGATTTAGGCGAATTGCAACTTGCTATTGCAATTCGCCTAAAAATAAGGTAAAATATTTTTTACGCTGTCCATATGAAAAACAGAGGGTAGAGGGATTTCTATGTCAACAAAGGAAATAGTAACTTTAAAAGAGATAGAACACGACATCAAAAAAAGTCTGAAAACATCTCAGGAGATTCCGGAATCATCCTATAGAAAATGGGCGATACCGGGTGGGATTTGGGGTGTGTTAATGGCTATCTTATCGATCTTTCAACTTAAAATCGCACTGCTTGGATTATTTATCGTTATCATCGTTGCTGTTGTCGCCATCATCATTGAAGCATTGGTTCTCAAACACAAAAGAAAAAGCTTTTGTATTGACGATTATGAAGTAGCAATCGCCGCACTCTCTCATACGGAAGAAGAACATTACAAGCAGAGCAGGGGCGTAAGAGTAAGACGGGGTAGAAAGGTAAATAACTATACACTATGGTTTGAAAATAAAAGAAGTTGGAGAGTACCGAAGCATAATTATACTTGGAGCAAAGAGCATGAAATGTCGGATCTTGCAATTTTTCAAAGCTCGCACCGGGGAGACATTTTTATTGTTGTGATAAATAAAATTTCCTGCAATATTGTTATGGCATATAACACCGAGTTTTTTGAATATAAAGTGTAACGGTATCTTTTCTGTCAAGCTCTGCTAAACACTCCCGAATGCGACAGCGTTCGGGAGTGTTACTTTTTGCTTTCGATCTTCACTATTCACTCGGTCATTGGGAAAGGAATCGGTAAGAGATAATCGTAACAGTGGAGAAGTGTGGTTGGTTTGGAGTACTGAATCCTGTCAACAGTTTTTCGCAAGTGGGTCTCCGACAAAATGAAGTTATGTGCCGGACGCCGGCAGCGGAGCGGCTGTCCTTGTTGTCTGTATTGTTGTTGCTTCTTTACCGTACATGAGCGTTTCGCACGGAATACCGGGAAAGATACACCGCACCGTGATATAATGCGCTTGACAGGAGGGATAGAAATGGGCCGGATATGCGGAATACAAAATGCGATCGACGATATCGGAAATCATCTGACCGATAAGATCGATTACGAGGAGGTCGCAAAACAGAGCTTTTCGTCAAGCTATCATTTTCAGCGGATCTTCGGAATTCTCTGCGGCTACACGCTCGGAGAAAATATCCGTCTTGAAGGATACGCGAATGTTTTTTTGCCCGATCCCCCAAGTGACATTGCTCGCACCGAACATTTTGTATGTAACCTGAAAAAATCGAGATGGTTGAAACAAATCCATCCCGATTTTTTGGTGTGATGTTTTATTTCTTGCGGTATCCGCACTTCGGGCAGACACCGTTTTCATTCAGTGCGATGCCGCACAGCGGGCAACGGTCGACAGTCTTGTTTACCTCGTATTCCTGAGAGGCGGCGTTTACTCCGCTGGTGAATGTGATTTTGGCGATATTGAGTTTATCCTTCAGCAGATCGTAAACGATTTTGATCATTCCCTCAACGGTCATTGTCTCCTTGGTGACAACAAGGCGGCACTCGGGATACGCGGTGGCAAGCTCGGTCTTGAAGGCAGGGCCTTTCATCTTATTGCTCGGAGCACCGTTTCTGATACCCTGTTCCTCGTACACACCGAGGATAGCGGGCAGCAACGGGTCATCTTCTCTCAAAATCAGCGCGTGGTCAAAGTTTTTCAAAACCTCCCATGCGGTCTTTTGAATTTCGTTGCAGGGGAAAACCATATTCACACCCGGCTCAACGCTGTCCTCGACCTCAAGGGTCAGGACTCCGGTGTGTCCGTGCAGATACTGGGCTTCTCCTTTGAATCCGTAGAATCTGTGTGCATATTGCAGGTCTAATTTTGTAATGCTTCTCATAGCTGGTCTCCTTTCTTATTTTTAATTTATTTGTGGGGAATACAACCCGGTTTCATTGCTTTCCGGAGGATTTTTTACATTCCGGACAGATACCGCGGAAAACAATATCGTATCCGGTAAAATCAAATCCGTGCGAATCTTTGATGTTCTGTTCTAAGCCGGAAACATACTCCATATCAACATCGAAAACCCTGCCGCACCTCTCGCATTTTACATGAAAGTGGTCGTGCAGGTTGTGGTCAAAGCAGTCAGCACCGCCGGGGATCTCCACTTTGCGTATCTCGCCCCTATCGGAAAGCAGATTGAGATTGCGGTATACGGTCGCTCGGCTTATGTGGGGATGCGCTTTGATGATCTCTTTGTATATCTCGTCAGCGGTGGCATGGCAACGCAGTTTGTTTACAGCTTCCAAAACCAAAGAACGCTGGATCGTGTTACGGTTCATATTGGTTATCCTTATTGCGATTTAGTGTTTATTAACATTATATATTAATTATTATAATTTGTCAATTCTTTTTTAAATTTTTTTGAGTATTAGAATGGGTATGGCGTAAAAAACCTTTAATCTTGGCCGGTCTTGACATAATTGATGATTTCAGTCTCTGATTATATTGAGATAAAATGCAAATGGCGCCGCACAATGTGCGATGCCATTTGGTTTTTATTAGTGAATATCTTTCTTGGTGTATGTCAAATAGGCTGCGGATATACTGACTATACACAATATCATGCCGACTGTCACCATGATTTCGTCCAGACTACTGTTTGCAATCCTGTCTGCTCCTTCACAAATCTTCTCAAAAAACCGAAGCATGTTGCAAAGTATTCTGAATTTAATACACTTTAAAACAGCAGGTATCCCTAAGAAAACGACAGGATATCCCCATCCTGAGACCCAACCCGTCAGGTTACAGGTTGTTACGGCAGAACAGCATTTACCGCAAGCGCCGTCAAAACCGGTAAATTACGTGAATGGTATCGGTTCAACTCGCGAACGGTCATCCCAAAATACAAAAAATAATATGGTATAATAACTATATTAGGGAAGGGCAAGTTGGGACTTAACGGACAGAAGAGATTTCGGTCTATGCAGAATCGTATCGGTGTTCTGAAGCAATGGAACAATCAAATATACGGTGGCATGGTTCTGCCTTTTGCTCATGTTGCAATTTCGGCGGCGAGTCAGGCGCGCGAAAGACCGCGCCGCGGCTTGCTGCCTTTTCGTTCGGTATTATTATGGGAAAGGCAGGGGAAAACGATTGCGCATTGCCATTTGTGATGACAGCAAAAGAGAACAGGGGGAGTTTATAAAAGCCCTGCACGGCTGGGACCCGACGCGCCAGCCGGAGTGTTTTTTGACCGGTGTTGCTTTGCTGGAAGCAGCCAAACAGGAGCCACCCTTTGACATTGTATTTCTGGATATATATATGCCCGGTGAGAACGGTGTGGAGCTTGCCAGGGAACTGCAAAAAATATCTCCCAAAACAGGGATTGCGTTTGTCACCACCAGCGAGGAACATGCGGTGGACGCTTTTTCTCTCCATGCTCTGCACTATCTTGTCAAGCCTGTTACTACGGAAAGGGTTGTGGAGGCGTTCCGGCGTTGGACACAGCTTCATGGCACACAGCGCCCTATGGCGACCTTTTCCACGGGACGCGGCACCTCTACGGTCTATTTAGACGAAATCCATTATCTGCAAAGTATGAATCACGCTGTGGATGTTTATCTGACCGGCGGCAGACAGCTACGCGTATGAGCTCCGTTGTCTACTTTGGAACAGAAACTAAATGATAGCTTTTTAAGATTAATCCGAAGTACGATTGTCAACATGGAGCAGATTGAGCAGATGGGGATAATGGGCTGTATCATGCGCGACGGCGCCCGGCTGGAATTTACCCGGCGTGACCGAGCCGCCATCCGTACCGCTTATGATAATTTCTTGTTTGCCCGCCTTTCCGACAGACATCCCTTTGGAACGGAGGGGAGAGAATGAACTTTTTCCTGCGGCATTTTGCCGGTTTTCTGATTCAGATCGGGGCCTCCATGCTGCTGTGTCTGATTCCTTTCCGAAAAGCAGATTTCCGCTACCCGAGGAAATGGGTGCTGACCGGGTACAGCATTCTGGCGATGGTGGTTTCGGCCTGTTTCCCACTTGCCAAGGGGCTGATGCCATATATGCCCCTTGACCAGCCCACAATCCTTTCCAATTTATATATGCTGACCGTGCTGGTATTTTTCATCGCCCTGTATTTTTGGGTGGTGCGTACCGAAGTCGTCAAAAAGCTCATTGTGCTGGTGCTGGTGATTTTCTACGCGGCGACACAGTATTTGCTGGTCAACCTGACCTCCCCGCTGTTTCCGCAGGGGAATCTGCCGGACACCTATCCCCCCTGACCTTGACGCTTTACGCTGTCACGGCGCTGGTCATGTTCCCCCTTGCGGCATTGCTGATGAAGCGGGCTGTAGGCGATTACCTGGCCGAAATCGAATTGCGGAACATCAAGCGGGAGTTCAGCGTTGTCCTGTCGGTTACGGCATTATATTTTGTCATGCTGTTCCTTTACAGCTTCCGGCCCGATTCCAACATCCGGGATTTTTGGTGGTGGGTAACGCCTCCGTTTTTGCTGGCGGTAGCCATTCTGTGCATCTTCTACTGGACGCTGTTCCGAGAATCGGTTCGGCGAAAGCGCGACAGCGAACAGCAGAAGGCGTTGGAAATTCAGCAGTTGCAGTATGAGAAGATCACGCAGGAAATGGATAACGCCAAACGGATGCGCCACGATATGCGGCATTATCTGGCAAGTCTTTCCGATATGCTGGAACAGGGCAAAAGGGAAGAAATGAAACGCTATCTTTCCGAAGTTATAGAAAGGACATCCAAGCGTGAAAATAAGGTCTATTGCCGCAACATAACGGTGAACGGTCTGTTGCAATACTATGTAGGGATCGCCCGCGAAGAAGATATCCGTTGTGAGGCGCAGGCTGACTGCGGAGATTTGACTGTATCCCCATTGGATCTGACTGTACTGTTCGGAAATGCTATGGAGAATGCTATCCACGCCTGTCGGGAATTTACGGAGAACCGATTTATTATTGTGCAGGTGGGAATCATAGCCGGCTCGTTGATGGTGCAGATCATGAACCCCTGCAAAAGTATACACCCATCCGGAGGCTATCGGATGAACGGCGGCTTCCTCCCTGCGGCGGCGGTTCGCAGCCCGCGCGCAGGCGGTGGGTGCGGTTTGAAAAGCCTGGAGCAAACCGCGCGAAGATACGGCGGCGACGCCACATTTCGTTTTGACGAAACAGAGAAAACCTTTACAACGCGAATCCGGTTGAACCTTTATCCGGAAATGCGATAAATAGAATCACAAGGAGGTATCAACCGAATGAGCAACGGAAAAAACAAGAAAATCAGTCAGAGCGTGACCATTTCCCTGCGCACGCTGGTCATTTTGCTGGCAGCAGTGGTAGTGCTGGTGGCAGGCGGCGTCACGCTGGGGCTGAACTGGAACCGCTGGTTTGGCCCGGACACACCGGATACCCAGCCGTTCACCCCGGACATTGACCCCGACGCAGGCGACTGGAAAGGTGACGAGCTGCCGGATAAGACCGGCGGGGAGGCCGTGGGCATCAAAATCCCCGGCTACCCGTCCATCACCATTCCCGCAAATCAGCAGGAGGTGACGGTTGCGCTCTTAAACCCGGAGGGAAACCCCTGTTACTTCACCTTTGTACTGCTCTTAAAGGACACCGGCGAGGTGCTGTACACCTCCAAACTGGTGCCTCCGGGACAGGTCATTTCCAGCATCACCCTATCGCGGGCTTTGTCCGCCGGGGAATATAACGCGGTCATACGGATTTCCACCGCTTCATTGGAGGACGGTAGCGCCATGAACGGTGCCAATGTGGAAACCGTGCTGATTGTGCAGTAAACAGGAGGTGAAAATTGTATGATGAAACAAAAATGGCTCTCGCTGCTCCTGTGCGTGGCCATGGTGATGACAATGCTGCCCGTCACAGTGTGGGCGGACATCGTCCCGGAGAATTTTCTTTTTGACATCTCCGAGGGCAGCGTAACCATTGGAAACGGCACAAATGTTGGCACCGTCAAGGTTACCTATGGCACCGGGGCAGTGAAGGATAACATAGATCCCTCCCAACCCATCACCGTCACCGGAACCACCACAGCAAACAACATCACCGTGACCGGCAACGTCAGCGTGACGGTAGTTCTGCAAGATCTTACAACGGATGTTTCGGGGAAAAATCAAACAGCCGCAGTTAACTTGGACGGCGCGGGTGCCGCTCTGCCCACAGACATGACGCGCAGGGGCTATGGCTTCATCGGCTGGTACAAGGATATGACCGGTGAGCAGGTCACCGCCATCAGCGATACCGATTGGGGCAACAGGAGCTTTACCGCCCGCTGGGCACTTGGCGGCACCGCCCCGACTTACACCGTTACCATTCCGGCAACCGTGGAGCTGGGCGGTACGGTCACCGTCAGTTGTTAGGGTATTTTTCGACTGTGCTTTTCCTGACAATCCGGCTTGAAGAAGGGCAGACTTTTCCCGGCAGGGTGACAAGTATTATGGTTGAAAAACGGAGGAGAATATGGTATTATTATAATCGGTTACAGTAATTGCAGGAGGGCGAAAGTGGCAAACAGAATCTTTGTTTGCGGAGGCAACGGAGCGGGGAAAAGCACCCTCGGCAGGCGGCTTGCGATAAAACTACATTATCCGTTTGCCGATATCGAGGATTACTGTTTTCAGAAGACCGATTCAGAATATCCGTACAAAATTTCAAGAACAAAGCAAGAGGTCAGCGCCTTGCTGCTTCATGATATGGAAAATCGGGAAAACCTTGTGGTTGCCGCAGTCAAGGGGGACTACGGAGACAGGCTTGTTTCTCTGATTACCCATGTTGTCTATATCGATGTTCCCAAGGAGATCCGAATCCGTCGGGTGAAAGCGCGCTCCTATCGGCAATTCGGAGACAGAATGCGGCAAGGCGGGGATTTATACGAAGAGGAAAACCGTTTTTTCAACATGGTGGAACGCCGATCCGAACAGGAGACGGAAAAATGGCTGGATACTCTTTCCGTGCCGATTGTTCGCCTTGACGGATTGAAATCCACGGACGAAAACGTGGATCATGTGATTGCAGTGCTGCAATTGCTTCCCGAAAATCAAGGAAACCCTTGAAAAATCCGATAGTCTGCTTGCTCTTTTATTATGATCTTTCAGGGTTTAACCGATACTACCGGTTCACTTTTCGGTTTTCTTCCGAAGTGCAGTGTGATACCAAAATCCATGGAGAGGAGGGGAAAAATTGAACGAAAAGACACGAAAATACGCTAAGCTGTTCTTTTCGACTTTTCAGCTCAGCGCTTGTACCTTCGGCGGAGGTTTTGTCATCATTCCGCTGATGCGAAAAAAATTCGTGGAAGAACTGCATTGGATCGATGAAGAGGAAATGATGGATTTGACAGCCATTGCTCAATCTTCACCGGGAGCGATTGCGGTAAATGCGTCCATTCTTATCGGATACCGTGTTGCGGGTATTCCCGGCGCGCTGCTGACAGTTTTGGGTACGATTCTCCCGCCGCTTGTTATAATTTCGGTAATCTCATTTTTCTATCAGGCATTTCGCGACAACAGGATTGTCAACATGGTCATGGCCGGTATGCTTGCGGGGGTAGCCGCTGTGATCTGTGACGTAGTTATTACAATGGGGACAGAAATAATCAGACGAAAGAGGCTTCTTCCAGTTGTTGTCTTGCTGCTTTCTTTTATTGCGGTTCGTTTTTTCAATATCAATATTATTCTGATTCTGTTGATTTGCGGTGTCGTAGGAGCAATCGATACTTTCCTCCGAGGAAAATCCGGAAAGGGGCAGAACAAATAAAAATGATCTATCTGGAGTTGTTTTGGAGTTTCTTTCAAATCGGGCTTTTCAGTATCGGAGGCGGCTATGCTGCCATGCCTTTGATTCAACGGCAGGTGGTGGATATTCATCCTTGGCTGACTATGACACAATTTGCGGATATTATGACAATTGCAGAGATGACACCCGGTCCGATTGCCATTAACTCCGCATCCTTTGTCGGTATTCAGGTAGCGGGAATCCCCGGGGCCATCATTGCCACCGTCGGATGTATTTTCCCTTCCTGTGTGATTGTTATGACTCTTGCCTCTGTGTACTACCGGTTTCGCGGCTTGACCATGATACAGGGAGTATTGGCAGGGCTGCGTCCGGCCGTAGTAGCGATGATTGCCTCAGCGGGTCTTTCTTTGGTTATTCTGTCCTTTTTCGGTCAACGCTCTTTGCCTGCCGATCTGAGCGGCATCAACTATATTTCCGTATTCATTTTTACGGCGGGATTGCTGATCCTCCGTAAATGGAAGGTAAATCCGATCGCTGTGATGGTCGGCGCCGGCGCGGCCGGTGTGCTGCTGTATTCCCTTGTGTAAAAAACAGGGGCGGATGGTTATGAAGGCAGAGTTCCGGTCTTCCTCGAATCCGCTTTTGCCTATAACGGGAAGGTTTATCTTGAGCAAAAAAACGCTTGCGATCTGCCGGTGAGGGAAGAGAATTAGGATTACAAAATCAATTGGTCCTTGACAGGGCAGAAGCAAAGGAATACAATAACAGCGGATCTAAGCAAAGGATCGGCCGTGTTCGATCGGTGAATGCGGTCCGGATTCCGGATGTGTTGGCTTCCCGGAATCGCAGAAGCGACCGGGCGAGGATTGATTCTCCGGAAAAGAAATCTTCAGAATGCCGGATCTGCTTTCGGCATTGCTGTCGGTATTTACGGAAAGGTGGCGATGAAATGTTATCCTATGCCTTTTATGGTATCATGATTCCTTTTCTCGGAACTCTATTCGGTTCTGCCTGCGTATTTTTTTTGAAAAAGTCGATGAGTGACCGCCTGCAAAGATGCTTGTCCGGATTTGCTGCGGGGGTTATGGTTGCGGCATCTGTCTGGAGCCTTTTGATTCCTGCACTGGAACAGGCAGATTCACTCGGAAAATGGTCTTTTGTTCCGGCGGCAGCCGGCTTCTGGGCGGGAATCCTGTTTCTGCTTCTTCTGGACCATTGGATTCCTCACCTTCATCGGAATGCCGAGCAGGCAGAAGGCCCCAAAAGCCGTTTACAGAAAACGACCATGCTTGTTTTGGCTGTCACACTCCATAATATTCCGGAGGGAATGGCGGTCGGTGTGGTATATGCCGGTTATCTGACGGGGAATTCCACGATCTCTGCTATGGGTGCGCTTGCGCTCTCTCTCGGGATTGCGATTCAGAATTTTCCGGAAGGAGCAATTATCTCCATGCCTCTGCGGGCGGAGGGTATCAAAAAGTCCAAAGCATTTTTCCAGGGTGCCGCATCCGGGTTTGTGGAGCCGATCGGTGCACTGATCACCATTGCAGCAGCTTCTTTTGTAGTGCCGGCACTGCCGTTTCTGCTCAGTTTTGCGGCGGGTGCCATGCTGTATGTTGTGGTGGAGGAGCTGATACCGGAAATGTCAGCGGGAAGTCATTCCAATGTCGGAACGGTTTTTTTCGCCGTCGGATTCAGCGTGATGATGATTTTGGATGTCGCCTTAGGATAAAACGTCATCGGGGTATTGGGGACCGCAAGCGCTTTTTCTCCGCTCCGCCGGCGCAAAAAGCACTGCAACGGCGGCTTGCAGGATTGTTTCGGAGGAAATATGAAGAAACACGGGAATCCCATTAAAATTGTATATTACCGGGACGAATGCACAGACGAATTCTCCTCAGCCGAAATCATCCCGAAAAAAATTGACGGCAGCTATCGGTATGACAGGGATACTTTTTGGGGGCGTCTTGCGCATTTTTTCTGGTATCGGATGGTCGCCGTACCGCTGGCCTTCTGCTATCTGAAGCTTTTCTTTTTCCATCGGATAGTCAATCGGAAGGTGCTCTCTTCGTTTGGCAAAAAGGCGTGCTTCCTTTACGGGAACCATACCCAGCCGACGGCTGATGCCTTGATTCCTACCTTTCTTTCGCATCCGCACGATGCCTATGTGATTGTTCATGCGAACAATGTATCCATGCCGTATCTGGGAAGAATCACGCCGTATCTCGGGGCGATCCCGCTTCCGGACGACCTGGCGGCGACAAGAAATTTTCAGGCGATTCTGCAGAAGCGTGTACAGGAGAACGCACCGGTTTACCTTTACCCGGAGGCGCATATCTGGCCGTATTACACGGGAATCCGTCCTTTTTCGGAGCAATCCTTTTTCTATCCCGTGAAGTACAACACACCGGTTTTCTGCTTTACGAATACCTATCAGCGCCGGCGTTTTTCGGACCGACCGAAGCTGGTGACTTATGTGGACGGTCCCTTTTACCCGGATGAGTCTCTTCCCCCGCGGGAGCGCAGAAAGGATCTGCGCGACCGGGTGTATGCATGTATGTGCGATCGCAGCCGGAACTCCGACGTTGTACGGATTGAATATCGCAAGGAGGAAAAAGATCGATGATGAATGTCCTGTTCGCAGGAAACTGTAAGGTGTTTGACGGAATACTGACCTGCGCCCTGTCGATTTTCCGGCGCAGCGAGCAGAAGGAAGGAATCCGGTTCTTTGTTCTGACCATGGATGTCAGCTATCTCAAGCCGGAATATACCCCGATAACCGAACAGCAGATAGCTTTTCTTGACCGTGTAGCCAAGCGTTATCACCCTGAAAACAGCTTCGAACGCGTGGATGTGACCGAACTATACCGTGAGGAGTTTGCTTCCTGCCCGAATGAGGGGGCGTACTGTTCTCCCTATACTCTGATCAGACTGTTTGCCGACCGTCTTCCGATGCTTCCGGACAAGATTCTTTATCTCGATGCGGATATTCTCTTTAACCGGGATATCAGCCTGCTGTATGATACTGACGTGGATGGATATGAGTATGCAGCCGCGCGCGATCATTACGGGAAATATCTGATCCGTCCGGATTATATCAATGCCGGTGTGCTTCTGTTCAACCTGAAAGAAATGCGCCGAACCGGTATTCTGACTGCAGCAAGAGCGTTGCTCCGGGAAAAGAAGCTGCCGTTTGCGGATCAGAGTGCGCTGATCCGCAGCACACACCGGAAAAAGCTGCTTCCGCAGAAATTCAACGATCAGAAGTTTTTGCACAAAAGCACGGTGGTGCGGCATTTTTCCAAACGGCTGTTTTATTTTCCTTATCCCCACACCGACAATATCAAGCAATGGGATGTAAGCCGGATCCATCGGGTTTTCGGCTATTATTCCTTTGATGATATTCTGTATGAGTATATCTATCTGAAAAAAACCTTCGAAGCCCAACACTCCGGGACAGAGCTTTTATAAAAAGACAAACATGGTTCTTGATAACCCGTCCGTCGATAGAAAACGCGCGCTCTTTGCACAAACTGAGCGCGCGTTTTTGTATGGGTTTTACTCCGGATTCTTTGCTGGGGCTATTTTTGCTCCCGTGCGATCGCGTTCTCTTCGAGCGCTGCATCCCGGCGGATTTTTGCCCGGGAGATGACGAGTCCGTCTGCCTGCACCTCGCTTGACCAGATGATATGGCGCGGACATTTATCAATGCATTTGTCGCAGCCGGTACATTTATCGTAATCAATCGATGCGACATAGTCATTGACTGTGATGGCACCCGCCTCGCAGTTTTTCTCACACAACCGGCAGCTGATGCAGCCGACGTCGCAGTAGGAGCGGGTAACGGCGCCGCGATCGACAGACATGCAGCCGACCCAGTGCTTGGCGTCATACGGGATCAAACGGATAATATGCTTCGGACAGGCGAGAACACACTTGCCGCATCCGATGCAGAGCCGATAGTCAACTGCTGCGACACCGTTTTCCACCTTAATGGCCTGGACGGGGCAGACGGAAGCGCAGGTTCCAAGTCCGATACAGCCGTTCGGGCAGAGCTTGTTGCCTCCTCCGAGACGTTCTGCGGCGGCACAGTCCTTCGCGCCGCGGTAAAGATACTTTTTCTGCGCAAATTCCGCCGTTCCGCTGCACATAACCTGTGCCCGCATCCGGCGGACACTTTCCGGCTCCATCCCCATAATGGCGGCGATTTTCTTCGCGGATTCTGCTCCGCCGACAGTACAGGCACCGCAACGAGCCTCCCCCTTTACAATGGCATCCGCAAGTGCAGCACAGCCTGTATAGCCGCAACCGCCGCAGTTGGCTCCGGGGAGAGCATCGAGAATCTGGGGAATCCGTTCGTCTTCCTTGACGGCAAAAACCTTTGAGGCAATCGCGAGAAGAATTCCGAAAAAGCCTCCGATAGCGGCGATCCAGAGCGCAGGAAGAAGCGCCTGCTTCAATATTTCCATGTCTTCCTCCTTAAAAGCTCATTCCGGAGAAGCCGGAGAAGGCCATTGCAGCGAGACCGGCGGCAACCAGCGTGATCGGAAAGCCCGCAAATGCCTTCGGCGGTGTCGCATAGCGCATCCGTTCACGAACACCGGCGAAAATAACAATGGCGAGCAGGAATCCGAGCGCTGCGGAAAAACCGAAGGCAACGCTTTCAAGAAAGTTGTATCCGTTCTGAATGTTCAGCAGCGCGGCACCGAGAACCGCACAGTTTGTGGTAATCAGAGGGAGAAAAATTCCGAGCGCGCCGTAAAGCGCAGGGATGAATTTTTTCAGAAACATATCGATGAACTGCACCAGGGCAGCAATGACAAGGATAAAGGCGACTGTCTGGAGATATTCATAGCCGAACCGCTCCAGAATAAAGTGATTGACAAGCCAGGTGGCGGCGCTGGAGAGTGTCATAACGAAGACGACGGCAAGTCCCATACCGACAGCGGTATCGGTTTTTTCCGATACACCGAGAAAGGGACAGCATCCGAGAAAACGGGAAAAAATAAAGTTTTCAATCAGAACCGCCGAAAGCATCAGAAGAAATATTTCTTTCATTGCTTATCCGCCTCCTTCTTTTTGTGTTTTTTCACCTTGGACAGCAGTACCGAGACCCCGGCAATGATACAGCCGAGGGTGATAAACGCCCCGGGAGGTGTAAGAACCATCAGAACAGGCTGATAATTCTCTCCGAAAACGGGATAGCCGAGGAAGGTTCCTGCGCCGAGAATTTCCCTTACCGTTCCGATTACGGTGAGGGCGAAGGTAAAGCCAAGTCCCATGCAGACACCGTCCCAGGCGGAAGCGAGCGGCTTATTCTTGGAGGCGAAGGCCTCCGCACGGGCAAGAATGATGCAGTTGACGACGATAAGCGGTATGTAGAGCCCGAGCGAGGCGTACAGGTCGGGAAGATAGGCGTGCAGAACCATATCGACCGCCGTGACAAACCCCGAGATGATTACGATAAAGGCGGCGATACGCACCTGATTCGGAATAATCTTCCTCAGCAGGGAGATCAGCAGATTGGAGCAGATCAGAACCGCCGTTGCGGCAAGTCCCATACCGATTGCATTTTTTACGCTTGTCGTTGTGGCGAGCGTCGGACACATGCCGAGCAGCTGCACGAAGGTCGGGCTGTTGTAGAACAGACCGTCCGCCAGCGTGGAGGTCAGATAACGCAGACCGTGCGGTTTTTTCTCGTCCATTTTAACCCTCCACGTTCTGTGCGGCTTCCACCGCGGCGTTTACTGCCGCTGCAACCGCACGTGAGCTGATTGTGGCACCGGCAACGGCGTCGATATTTTCGCCAACGGAATAGGGCGGGGTGCTTTGGGTAAAGCGGGAAAGAAAGCTGTCCTCCGCGACCCTTGCGCCGAGACCCGGCGTTTCGGAAAGCGTAAGAATCTGCACCCCAAGAACGGTGCCGTCCTCCGCAACACCGACGATCATATCAATGTCGCCTCCGAATCCTGAACCGGTTACGCTGACGGCGTAACCGAGAAGCTTGCCGTCGCGCATGACCGGGGCCAGCTTGTCAACGGGAGAGAAAGTCTGGATATCCTCTCCGACGGTGATGGTATCTCCGAAAATTGCGGCGATTGCCTCGGTTTCCTTTTGCTTTTCATTGGCGGCAATCCTGGTCTTCGTCAGTCCGTTGATCACCGCAAGAAGTCCTGCCATGATTCCGCAGATGAGACAAAGCACGGCAGCGATCCGGAGGATGTCGAGAACATTATTTTTTCGCATGCTTTTTTCCTCCTCCGAACGGTCTCGGACGCAGAAGCCGGTCAAGCGGCCATGCGAGTAGATTCATGATCAGAATTGAGAAGGAGACCCCTTCGGGGTAGCCCCCGAAGTAACGGATAAAAACGGTAATCAGTCCGCATCCGACTCCGTAAACGAGCCGTGCGCGCGCGGTCATCGGGCTTGTAGCGTAGTCGGTCGCCATGAAAAAGGCACCGAGCATGAGCCCGCCCGAGAACAGCTCCCCGAGCATGAAGCGGAGCGTGTCCGGATTCTGCGGAAAGAGAAAGGTCAGAAGTGCTACCGTGCCGAGATAGGCAACCGGAATCTGCCAGCTGATGACGCGGCGGAAAAGCAGGTACAGCCCGCCGGCGATCAGAAGCAGGGAACTCACCTCACCGATGCAGCCGCCGTGACTTCCGATAAACAGGTCGATCAGATCGGTTTCGGCAAGCTCCCCGGCTTTCAGTTGCTTTAACGGGGTGGCAGAGGCGACGGCGTCGACTCCGGAAAAATCGGTCATCAGCCGTGACCAGGAAAGAAAGAGGAAGACGCGCGCGGCAAGCGCGGGATTGACAATGTTCTTGCCGATACCGCCAAAAAGCCCCTTGACAATGACCATGGCGAAGGCGGAACCGACCACCGGAAGCCACCACGGCGCGGATACGGGAAGATTAAAGGCAATCAGCACGCCGGTTACACAGGCGGACAGATCCCCAATCGGGCATTTCTTGCGGACAGCCAGATTGAAGAGCGCCTCAAAGGCAACCGAAGAGGCGACGGCGATAACCGTCAGAAGCAGTGCGCGCACGCCGAAGCGGAAGATAGCCCATGCAAGAGCGGGAGAAAGTGCAATCAGCACGTCGAGCATGATAGAGCGCGTCGTATCCTCCTGACGGATGTGCGGGGACGGGGAAACGGTCAGCAGCTCGGGCATGCGCGGTGCGCTGACCTGCTCCGGCGAGGAGGCGTCCTCTTTCCGTTTTTCATCGTTCATGGGAAGACTCCTTTATTTTTTTGCCGCGGCAGCCGCGCGGCGCTTGACGTTAATCTTGAATTTCGCAAGGCGGATGTACTGCACAATCGGAACATGAGCGGGACAGACATAGGAGCAGCTGCCGCACTCCACACAGGAGAGGGCGCTGTACTGCTCTGCCGCATCATAGTCACCGGCACGGGAAAAGGAGGCCAGCAGCGTCGGCATCAGGTGCATCGGACAACCGGCAACACAGCGGCCGCAGCGGATACAGGCGGCATCCTCCAGCCCTTTATCTCCGTTCATGTTTTGGGAAAAAACGAGGATTGCGGAGCTGCCTTTGGTAATCGGCGCGTTCGGATCCCACTGTGCAAAGCCCATCATGGGTCCTCCCATAATGATTTTCTCCGGCGCTCGGGTCAGCCCGCCGCAGTAGGCAATCAGATCGGAGATCGGCGTTCCTATGCGGACAAGCAGGTTCTTCGGCGTTTTCACGCAGTCCCCGTCAACCGTGACGATCCGGTCAATCAGAGGCGTCCCATCGGCAAATGCTCGGAAGACGGCAGCGCAGGTTTCGGCGTTGAAAACAACACAGCCGACATCCGCCGGCAGCTTGCCGGCAGGAAGCTCTCTGCCGGTTACGGCATAGATGAGCTGGCGCTCATCTCCCTGCGGATATTTGGTTTTGACCATGCGGATCCGGATCAGCTCGCTGCCTGCAGCAGCCGCGGCAACAGCATCCGCTCCGTCCGGTTTGTTGTCCTCCACGGCGATTTCTGCCAGCCGCAGACCGAAAGCGCGCAGCAGAATTTTCGCACCGTTTATAATTTCCTCCGGCCGTTCCAGCATCAGACGGTGGTTTGCCGTAATAAAGGGTTCACATTCCGCGCAATTGACGATCAGCCGGTCGACCTTACCCAAAGCGGACTGAATTTTTGCATAGGTAGGGAAGGTAGCACCGCCCATGCCGGAAATACCTGCCGCACGGACACGTTCCACAATTTCCTCCGGAGTAAAGGAGGAAAGCGGCTTGTCTGCGCCGCGCATTTCCGTACTCGGTGTGTCGAGAAAGTCATTCTCGATGACGATATCCCGGATTCTTGCGCCGGACGGAGTGCTGTGTTCGCTGATTTCCGTGACAGTGCCGGACACAGAGGAATGAACGGGACAGCCGAGACCGTTCTCGACAATGCCGATCACCTGCCCGCGGCATACCTTGTCTCCCTTTGCGACGGTCGGGACAGCCTGAGCGCCAATATGCTGCGAAAGCGGAATCACAAGACGCTTCGGAGCCGGCATCGGTTCGATCGGGCATTTTGCGGTGTTTTTGTACTCCGTAACATGAACGCCGCCCTTGAAGGTGTAGGTCAAACAGATCACCTCTCATTTTTCTGCTGATTTGTTAAATTTTTTTCATTTATCTTTCGCTTTTTGCGATCTTGCCCTGAATTCGTTTTATTTTACCACGGAAGCGCGGTTCTGTCAACTTTCTTTCCCAGGTTGCGGGGAAGATTTTCCGTATGATTCCGTATCTGCCTTCTTGCCGCAGACAGCAGAGCTGAGAGGGCACACTTTATTCCGTGCCGTCATATGCTGACAGAGGAAACAGAACACAGAGATTCATCATACATATAAGAGAGGTAAAGCAATGAACGAAGCAATCACGAAAATCGCGCTGATCGGCGGCGACGAACGGCAGCTTCGGCTGGCGGCTCACCTTGCCGGACAGTGGGAATGCTCGGTCTACGGATTGCCCGGCGAGATCGGGGGAGCGGTACGCTGCGCCGACTGGAGAGATGCGCTTTCCGGTGCGGGAGCGCTTTTTCTTCCGCTTCCGGTGACCCGGGACGGGGAAACGGTGTACGCGCCGCTGTTCGACGGCAGTATCCCGACTCTGCGCGGTCTTCTCGGCACGCTTGCTCCCGGAACGCTTGTTTGCGGAGGGATGCTTCCGGATGATTTCTGCCGGGAAGCATTGGATGCCGGAATGCGGGTTCGGGATTACGGAAAAAGTGAGGTATTCCTGACCCGGAACGCCGTCCCGACAGCTGAAGGGGCGCTGGAAATCCTGCTCGGTGCGCTTGATGTGACGGTTGCCGGCTCCGCCGTGCTTGTTGTCGGATACGGCAGGGTTGGTCAGGCTGCGGCACGTCTGCTTGCCGCTGTGGGGGCAAGGGTAACGGTGGCTGCACGCAGCTCCGCCGCTCTTGCACTTGCCGCCTCCGTCGGATGCGATACCGTTGATCTGAAGCGGGATAACGTGGAGAAAGAGTTCAGACAAAGAGCTTTTACGGCAGTGGTCAACACGGTCCCCGCTCCTGTTTTTGACACAGCGAGACTTTCTGCCTTGCCGGAGGGGACGCCGCTTGTGGAGCTGGCGTCTGTTCCCTGTGCGGATCCCGGGGAGGCGCAAAGCGTCGGCATCCGGTATATAGCTGCCCTTTCCCTTCCCGGGAAAACCGCGCCCCGCACGGCCGCCGCCATTCTGGCGGAGACGGTGGATACGATTCTGGAGGAGGAGGGGATCTTGTGACCGGATTTGCGTTTTGCGGTTCCTATTGTACGCTCAGCCGTGCGCTGGAGGCTGCCGGAGTTCTTGCGGCAACCGGTGTGAAACTCCTTCCGATTTTTTCGCATGCTGTTTCGGCAGTGGATTCCCGCTTCTGGAACGCAAAAGAATTCTGCGGCAGAGCAGAGGAAATCTGCGGATGCCGCGGTATTTATACCTTACCGGAAGCGGAACCGCTCGGCCCCCTTCATCCGCTTGATTCTCTTGTGATTTGTCCCTGCACCGGAAATACGATGGCGCGACTTGCCCACGGAATCTGCGATGGCCCTGTAACAATGGCGGCAAAAGCGCATTTGCGTCGGGACGGGAAAATTCTGCTCTGCCCCGCAAGTAATGATGCACTCGGTGCGGGAATGCAGAATCTTGCCTCTCTCGCTGTGCGGCGCAATTACTATTTCTGCCCGCTGCGTCAGGATGATCCGATCAACAAACCCTATTCCCTTGTCAGTGATTTTGATCGTATTCTCGAGGCCTATACCGCCATGCGGGAAGGAAAGCAGCTCCGACCGCTGTTTGTGTAAAGGGCAGGGAATTGACAAGAGCGCCCCTCCTGTGCTACCATAGGGAAAACAGGAGGGGCTTTTATGTTCGGGCAGGAAAAACAATCAATTCTCTGCGGACCGCGTGCCGCGGCACTGCTCTGTTCAGCAGACCGCGCGGAGCTGCTTGGCGTTTATCACGCCGGAGCCTATCTGTGTTTTCCGGACGGCCTTTTGCTTCTGACGGATCGCAGCCGGGGGCTTGTGCCGTTTGGTGTTTCTTTTCCCGGGTATGATGCGCTTTTTTCGGCTCTGAACGGAAAGGATATTCCCGAGGTATGGATTGAGGCAAAAGGACAGGAGACAACCCTGACCTTCGGCAGTTTCCGTTTGCCGCTCGGCTCCCTGTCGCCGGATCGGCGTATCTGTCGGCTTGCCTGCCTTCCCCGACGGGAGGCGCTGCTTGCGGCTGCAGGCGCGGTATACGGGTGCAAAACCACAGGTTTTGCGCCGCTTGCGGGACTTTTGTGCGGGGGTCCTCTTCCGGATACGGCAGAGCCGCATCTGTGCCGTGCCGCTGAATTGCTTCCCCGTTTGCTTCATTCCCTTTGCACCACGGATCCGGAGGAGCTTTTTTCGCTTGTTTCCTCGCTTGTCGGTCTTGGCTTCGGGCTTACCCCGAGCGGGGATGATTTGCTTTGCGGAATGCTTTATGCCGCACACTATTTTTCGCCTGTCATCGGGGGGCTGTATGCCATGCGCCTCGGGAACGCCGTGGGCTCTGCTTCGGGACGGACCAATCTGATCAGCAGATACTATCTGGAATCTGCCGTGAGAGGGGAACGTTTTGATGCCGTTGCGGATTTCGCCGAGGCGCTTTCGGCCGGGAATGCGAAGAAAACGGAAGAGGCTCTTTGCCGCCTTTTATCAGTCGGAAGCTCCTCCGGTGCGGATATCGCCGTCGGATTTCTTGCATTGCTCAGTTTTCAAGGCTGATTTTTTATCTTTTTGTGTACTTTTTTTATTTGTTTTATCATTTTGTGTGGTTTTGTGAAAAAAACGATATAAAAACACACATTTTACTATTGAAAAATTGTTAAAAAAACAGTATACTACAAATGTAGGAGTATCGTTTTATACAAATGGACCCCAAAAAATCAAAGAAAAAATACAAGAAAGGTATGATTATGGCAAAACGTGTTCTTTCCCTTTTGCTGTGTGGCGTGATGTTGCTTTCTGTGCTGGCTCTTGTTGCCTGTACGGAAAAGACACCGACCCCTGGCACCTCCGGATCCGCAGGAACTTCATCCGGATCCGGCACCGAAATCACCACCCCGGCATCGACCGAAAAAGAATGTCCGATTCCTGCCGAAGACATGGACGGCTATGAATTTGTCGCGTATGAGGGGTATTTCGGCACCGGAAATACTGTTGCAAGTGACTTCACAGTGGATGAAAGCACCAGCTCCGTTCTGGACGAGGCAAAATTCCGCCGCAACGCGCTGGTTGAAAATCGCTTCGGCGTTACCGTAACCGCAGAGCAGGTAAAGTGCACCAGCACCACCGGTTCTGCCGAAGGATACGGCGTGGTCATGAAATACAAGACCTCCGGAGATCCGTCTTATGATACCGTGATTCTTCCCGCCTATGACCAGACTAAGCTGGCGATCAACGGCGCACTGTTTGACATGACAAAGATTCCCTACCTCGATCTTACGCAGTCCTATTGGGATCAGCAGGTTGTTGACAATCTGTCCATAAAGGGAATGCTTTTCTTCCTTGAGGGAGACTATTCCATTTCTGCTTTTGATGCCGCTGTTGTTATTGCATTTAACAAGGAGTTGGCAAAGCAGAACCAGATCAATGATCTGTACGACCTGGTTTCCGACGGAAAATGGACAATGGCAAAATGGATGGAATACACTCGCTTGGTTACGGGTGATCTCAACGGTGACGATATGTACACCCAGAAGGACCTTTACGGTTCCCTCCTTTGGGATGATGCCATTTACGCCGTGGTTCACAGCACGGGAGAGCTTTGCTGCACACTTGATGACAACGGCGACCTTGTGCTCACCGCAGGTACCGAAAAGATTGTGACTGCATTCTCTGATTTCGTTACTTTTGCGAAGGAAAATTGCTGCTTCCGTTATCAGCGCACCTTCAATGACTCCGGAGTGGCAACCGATTATTCCGCTTCCACCTACGGAAAGGAAATGTTTACGAACAATCAGGGACTCTTCTTCTTCGCTGCTCTGAGTGCAGTGAATGAGATCCGTGATATGGAAACCGACTACGGTATCCTCCCTCCGTTCAAGTACAGCGAGGAACAGGATCGTTATTACGCAACGGTTAACCCGTACGGTGCCCGCTTCATGGGTATGCCGCTCTTCCTTGAGGATGAGGAGCGTTCCGGAAAGCTGCTCGAAGCAATCGGCTTCTATTCTGAGGATATCATTCCGTATGCTTACTATGAGAAGACCCTGGTCGGAAGCGTCATAAAGGATGAGGAATCCCTTCCGATGCTGGAGCTGATCCGCAACAGCCGTGTATACGATCTCGGTTATTTCTATCAGCCTTCCAATATCAATAAGAACTACATTTATCTGTTCCGCGCCTACAATCCCGCATGGGCAACCCAGTATGCAAAGCTGGAGAAGGCGGCGTCCACCGTTCTTGACAAGCAGATCAACAAGTCGTTTGATACTCTGGCAGAGACCTGGGCTCAGCATTGATGCCTTCGCTGTTACCGGATAGAGAATAGAATTGCCATGCAAAGGACCGCGTTCGGAAGAGCGCGGTCCTTTCGTTTGCAAAGAGAAAGCTTGAAAAATCTGTACGCCGAAGCGACGGATATTCTTTTTGGAAAAAGGCAAAAAAGACATTCAACAGCACAGCCAAAAGGAAAAAGCGGGTTCGGTGGAAGGCGCTCAACGCTTAGTGTGTTGCGAACGTACCGGAAGCCTGTGAAAAGATTTTCCTTTCTGACCGTTTGTGTTCCGGCACAAAAGCGGGCTGCACTCGGATTCGTGCAGCCCGCTGACTTGCTTTTTGAGATTCTGTTTATTTCTTGCGGAATTTCGGTGCAGGGACGGGTGTGGTGGTAGGACCGTACACACGAAGTACATCCGGACCGCCGTCCTCAGAGGGAACAAAATACACTCTGTCAATACAGATATCGCGATCAAAGCCTTTGTTGCCTCTTGTCGCATGCCGATGGTATACCACGAAGGTTTCCTCCAGCTCGGGGCAGACGACAAACATGCAGTCACCCGCACCGTCCGCATACAGGTTGGAGGTAAGAACCTCATTGTATTTGTATTTTGTATAGGGACCGTATATATCCCGGCTGATGGCGTAGGATTCACCGTAGTGGCCCCTGAAATGCCCGGAGGCGAACATCATATAGTAGTAGCCGCCGTGCTTGAGGATGACACCGCCTTCGCTGATGCGTCCGTATTCATCAATTTCATAGTGCTCGGAGGGACTGATGCAGTGGACCGCTTCCCGCTTGGTGCTGAGCACACCGTTTTCGGCATTCAGCTCCTGAATGTAAACATGATTGCCTCCGCCGAAACGTACTGTAGTGATATATACTCTGCCGTCATCGTCCACAAAGGGTGCACCGCCGATTTCCGGCTCCACATTGATATACGGCTTCTGAGGATTCATTACAAACGGACCGAGGGGAGAGGTGGCACTTGCATAGAAAATACGGAACTCCGTATCGCCGTATCCGCCGCCGAACTGGGATGCAATCAACAGGTAAAAATAACCGTCCTTATGGAACACATTCGGACTCATGAAGTAGTGAATGGGGGAGTTTTCGTCAAGACCGAAAGCAAAGCCTGCCTCCTTCCAGTCGACCAGGTTCTCTGAGGTGCGAACCCTAACACGGCAGAATTCTCCGCTCTGATCAAGCGTATAAAGGTAGAACACGCCGTCATGGTACAGAATTTCGGGGTCGGCACCGTAGGTAACGGGGTTGAGATAGGTGGCTCCGCTGTAGAGAACGGTGTCGCCGATTTCCACGGATACTGCGTCGGTTGCTCCTACGGCAAAGCTCTGAGGCTTTTCTACCTGAGCTTCCAGAACGGGGTAGGTCTGATCACCGAAAAAGAAGGCAAGGACATTGCCGCGGTTAACGGCGGAGAAGGGATAGGATTTCCCCGCGGTGATCTGCATGGCGTGCTGCGCGAGGAAGAAGGTTTTGCCGTGCAGATACCGATAGGCCAAAAGCCGCTCGGTTGCCGCATCATAGGAGAAGGCAAAGCCCTGTCCTTCATTTGCGAAAACCAGCATTTCTTCACAGTTGTGCGCGGTAAGCTCCGCCGTCAGTTTTTGGGAGATACCCAGCACCGCATCGGACATGACCGCCTTTTTCGGTGCATAAAGCCGCAGACGGGTGAAGCCGCCTTTGCCTCCGTCATTATTGATGCGCAGGGAAAGAGAGCCGGATTCAAAGGGAGAGGGGTCAAAGCGGCTGTCGCCTTTTTTGTATTCACAGCGGTAGACCTCATTTCCTGTTGCACAATCCTGGACCGTGTAAATAACATAGTCGCCGCTGACGCGCAGCCGGAGACGCAGATCGGAACCGACTGTCAGCCGCTCCGGAAGGCTTGCCGACACATTTCCGTTCCATCTTCCTGCCGTCGTTGTGCAGCCGAAAGCACAGGAGGTGCCGTCATGGCCGATAAACGCATAGTAGCCGTTTGTAAAATCATCGGTCTCCGTGCTTTTTTTTGCTCTGCCGGGAACGCCGCCGAAAAAGATTCCGCCGCCGCCCTGATGATGGATAAAATCCGCTTCAAAAACGAAGCTTTGACCGTTCGGAATCTCAAGAAGTGCGCTTGATGCCCCTTCCGATTGCTTTACGGCGCGGAGCGCGCCGTCCCTTGCTTCCATGGATCCATGTACAACAGTGATACCGTTCATGGAATTTGCATCAGTAAAGTCGTTTGCGTAGAGCAGACGAATTTCATCGGTTTTTCCGATCTTGTATGCTTCCATCGCTTTTCTCCTTTTCGAAGAATGATTTGTCTGCATTGTAGCATGTCCTTACAGAACTGTCAATCGGAACTGTGTTTTTTGTAAAAAGACGTCCGAAAAGAGGAATCCGTTTGCGCAGCCGGTCAGTTATCTGCCGGATGAGCCATAAGAATTGCCGCATTATGATAAAAATCGGTATGCTCAGTAAAGCGGAAAACAGCGGAAGCGGCATCGACCATTGCGGTAAGAGGATCATCGCCTTTCTCGGCGGCACGGCAAACCGAAGCGGTTGCGGCGACACGCAGCAGGGACGCGGCGGCAAACAGCGTTTCCGCGCCTGCGCAGGCACCCCGATCCTCAAAGGGAAAAGGAAACTGCTCATAAAACACATGGTTGACCAGCATTTTTTCGCAAAGGCTCTCAAACCCCGGGATCAGTTGGGATGCAAACTCCTCTCCCGCGAGAAAGCGTGTAACGGGGTCTGCTCCGTCCGTACGGATAAACAGGGCAGAGGCTTCTGCTCCGAAACGGGCAAGAGAAGGGCTTGAAGCACGAAAATGCTCAATGAAGCGCCGCGCAGTTGCCAGCATAGTGCGATCGTTACAGTCGAGTGCGCTCCCGCTTCCCGGAAGAAGAGTATTCAGCGCCGCAAAACGCTCCATCAGCGTTCGGGAACGGTCGGAGAGCAGAGAATGAACCTCCCGGCGCAGGGCGTCCCGCCGCTCGGCATCCGGGTAGGGGTCGGGGCAAATCCCGTCGTATTCCCGTTCCGCCGTGACAATCCGGAGAGGTTCTGTCGAAGCAGCAAGAAGCTCTACGGTTTTTTCGCAGCCGGTCGAACAGGAAATTTCCGGGTGGCTTCCCATTCGTACGGCGCGGGGATACAGACGGCAGATGCGCGGGAGCGCGTCCGGACCGGCGTTACGATGCAGGGCACAAAGTCCGTCCGGATCAAGCAGCGTACAGGAGCCGTCCGCGGTTTTTGTAAAATGAGCATAAAGACCTTCTTCGTGCGCTTCCGGATCCTCTTCAAGTGCTGAGGATATCCGATGTACAAGCGCATGACAGCGCAGCGCCGAGACGCGGAAGTATTCCTCCTGCGACAGGCTGACCTTCCAGCCGCGGCAGCAGGTTGTGCGGCACGCGCCGCATTTGCAGGAAAACTCCGGAACGTAGTCCGGGAAGGAAAGCAGAATGATACTCGTAAAATGCCTCCGATAAATTAATGAACTGGATCAGGGTATTCCATGCTCCGCCAAATGACCGTACCTTCCCGGAGGGTCATGCGGGGGCAGAGCATAAAGGATGCGGGAAAAGGTCGGTTTTTACCGTCGACAAAATTCGGAAGGTCGCTCCGCACGGCAAAAACAGCAATATCCGCGGGTGAGCCGGGGGTGAGTGTGCCGCCCGGGAAGCCGAACAGTTCTGCCGCTTTCGCCGTGGCAGCATGGAGAACAGTCTCTTCGTCCAGCCCGAGACTGACGAATTTGGAAAGAACATAAGGAAGGGCAAACGCCCCGGTGCGGAAAACACCTCCATCGGTCATATCGCTTCCGAACAGATCGGGAAGAAACCCCTCCCGAGCGGCAGCGCGGAAGACCTCCAGGTCAAAATGAATCCGTGCGTCTCCGACATCGAACAGAACACCGCGACGACGGGCGGCGACAATGCGGGAATCCACGCAGCCCTTCTCTTCGAGAATGGTATTGCTCCGCCCCTGATAGGTATGGGTGAAAATATCGCCTGCTTCCAGATATTCTGCAAGCTCCCCGGCGGGAAACTCGGGATCGGAAACATGAACACAGAGCGGAACCCCGAGGGAATGTGCAATCTCCGCCGCGCGGGCGAGCGGCTCTTTCCCGAACCCTGCGGAAAGCTCACGCCCCATGCGGAGCTTCAGCCCGATGATTCGATCGGGATATTTGTTGATCAGCCGGCGGAGCTTTTCTTTTTCAAAAAAGCGGGGATCGATGTTTTCCGGGTGGCTTCTGAGAGAGGAGAGTCCGGCGGAGGAAAGATTCAGTAAACATTTCAGTCCGATCCCCAATCCGGAAAGCATCGGCGCAGCAAGCTCAAAGGTGTTGCAGCCGGCGCTACCCGCATCCACGGCGGCGGTGATCCCGAAGGGAAGCATGGCGCTTCGCGGGTCTATACCGATTTGGCAGAGGGGAAAGACGTGTGTATGTACGTCGATCAGCCCGGGGGTCACCGTCATCCCCGTACAGTCGATTTCCCGAGCAGCGGCTCCGGGCAGACCCCGCCCGACTGCGGCAATCCGGCGATCCTCAATCGCAAGATCGGTGTCATTCAAAAAGCGGAACCCGTCGAATACCCGACCGTTCCGCAAAATCAGATCATGCATGGCAAACTCCTTCCTTTTTTACCAGTATAGCACGCCGTAAGCCGTTTTTCAATCCATAAAAATGAAGAAAATTCAAGTTAATGGAAAAAAACATTCTGCTCTTGCAATAAAGCTCCGAAGATAGTACAATTATTTTAATGAAAAAAGGAGAAAAGGGTATGGAGCTTACCGGATATCGTTGGTCGGAAAAAGGAATTACGCTTCGTCCGATAGAGAAAGAGGACTGGGTGTATTTCTACCGTGAATATTTTGACAGCGAGGTACGCTTCTTCTTTTATACAGAAGCGGAGCTTCCGCTTGACCGGGGGTCAGCGCAGGAGCGTTTTTCGGCTTTTCTGGCAACGGCGGAGCAGAAGGGCAGGATCGATTTGTGTGCGGAGGACGCGGAGGGACAGGTAATCGGCTCTCTTGACCTTTATGACCTTGACCGCCGCGCCGGAACCTTTCAGATTGCCGTTTTTGTCTGCCGTGAGGCACGCGGAAAAGGATACGCACGCAGAATGCTGAATCTTCTTCTCCGTTATGCCTTCGATGAACTGCGTCTGCATAAATATAACGCCCGTATTGTGGAGGGCAATGTCGCGTCTGTTCGCCTGCACGAGTCCATCGGCTGTGTGCCGGAAGGGCGGAGACGGGACATGTTTTTCCATCACGGGCGTTATTGGGATGAACTGGATTACGGAATAACCGCGGAGGAATGGCGGGCAAAAAACACGTAAGAATCACTTTCTGCCGGTTGAGCCGAAGCCGCCCGTGCCGCGTACCGTATCGGACAACTCCGGTACTTCCGTAAAAGAGAACTGCGGTGCGGGGGCGATCAGAAGCTGAGCGATACGCTCTCCGGGTTCCAGTGTGGCGGGAATCGCCGAATGGTTATGAAGAGAAACAAGAATTTCGCCGCGGTAGTCTGCATCAATTACCCCCACCTTATTTGCAGGGGCGAGTCCGCGTTTTGTAGCCAGTCCGCTGCGGGCGTAAACGAAACCGGCAAAGCCGGAAGGCAGCTCGACGGCAATTCCTGTGTGAATCACCACGGTTTCTCCGGGTGCGACGGTTACGGGACCGGCCTCTGCGGAACAGAGATCTGCCGCCGCCGCATCGGCAGTGGCATAAACGGGAAGCTTCGCGTGCTCCCGTAGCTTTTTTACTTTGATTTCCTGCATGGCTTCTCCTTCGGGCACGGTTTTTTGTTATTTTATCATACCCTCAGGGAAAAGGCAAGACAGCCTTTTCTTTTTTATCGCTTTTCATAGGCGGCGTGTACGCTTTCGCATTCAACGACGGTACATCCTCTCTCCGTCAGACGGAGATGAAGGAAAGCGTCGCAGCTTTCCCGTATCGTTTCCGTCATTTTCCCGCTGAGCGGCGCTTTCAGCGAATGCCCTGCGCTGAGCGGACGTACAGTCAATTCCAGAGACAGGTTCCCCTGACGGAGAAGAATCCGTTCGCTGTCTGTCTCCAGGATTTTTACCCCGCGGTAGGTGGCAAGACGGTATTCCTTTCCCCGATACAGAACGGCACAGATACAGCCGGTGAAGGAAAATCCGAGAAAAGGGATGTGCGCCTCCGAGAAGAAAAGAGAGCAGGAAACGGGAAAATCGTTGCATTGCACCCAGCGATAGGAGCGAGGGAAGGACCGTCCGCGGTCCTTCTCCGCATATCCGCTTCCCTTGTCAAAGAAATGCGGAGTTCCGTCGACGGTGATACACCCGTCAACGGTGTGGTTCATACTGACAACTCCGTGACTGCACTGCATGGGAAGACGGGAAAACGGACCCATAATGTCGGAGCGGAGAGGGGTTGTTTTCCCGTAACGGAGTTCTCCTTCCACTCCGGGGAGACGCACGCGCAGACCATAGGGGGAAAAAACACAGTCCCCGGTACGGATCGTATCTCCCCGCGCATGAAAATCCGGCATTCCGAACCGACGCGCACCGTTCGAATCAATCATCTGTACAAACGCGCCGTCCCCTGCCCGTCCGGGAATAAACGCAAGCGTGTAGTCCCCGGTGCGCTGCTTGTAGTACCATCCTTCAAAGCGTCCGTCAGACATGGGCGTCCCTCGTCGCGGGATTGTCAATCAGCTTACCTGTTTCATCAAAACGCGAACCGTGACAGGGGCAGTCCCAGCTGTGCTCCGCTGCGTTCCAATGGAGAGAGCAGCCGAGATGCGGGCAACGCTTCAAGGTCGGAAAGGCGAAATCGGCGACGGTTTCGCAAAGGTTGCAGAAAAGCTGTGGATGCAGGATCCTTCTGTCCGGAGTAAAGACCGGTGCGTACGGATTCTTTTTTCCCCGGATCAGATCGCAGAGAATGACGGAGGCCGCCATGGAGGTGGTCATTCCCCAAAGATTGAAGCCGGCTGCTACATATACATCCGGCATTGCGGGACTGTATTGACCGATATAGGGAATCCCGTCCAGGGTAACGGCATCCTGATTGGACCAGCGGTATTTTTCGCGTGCTCCGGGAAAATGCTGTCGGGCAAACTCTTCGATCACGCGGTAGCCGCCGCCTTTTTTTCCTGTTCTGTGGTCACCTCCGCCGATGAGAAGCAGTTTGTTGTAGTTCCGGAAGTAAAAGCCCTTGCCGGCGTCTTCCGCCGTGCAGGAAAGGTCAGGTGCATTTTCGTAAGCAATGACATAGGATCGTTTCTGATATTGTTTGATAAAATAAAGACCTCTTCGGTTCAGAAAAGGGAAGTGCGTGGCAACAATGATCTTTTTGGCAATGATTTTACCCCGGTCGCAAACGGCTGTTGTTCCTTCCAGCTTTCTGACAGGGGTACCGGTATAGATTTGCAGGCCTTTTGCCGCTCCGTGCAGAAAACGGAGCGGATGAAACTGTGCCATTTCGGGATACACAACGGCATCGGCTACAGGAAACGGAAGCCTCGGATCGGTGGTATAGAAAGCAGGAAAGCCAAGCCGATTCAAAAGCTCCGCTTCCTCCTTCAGCTTGTCTTTCCCGGTCAGCGAATACATAACCGATGGGCGCGTTTCCAGATTGCAGTTGATTTTCTTTGCCATTTGCCGGATACGATGAAGCGCATCCAGGTTGGCGTGCAGATACTGTCCGGCCCGTTCCGTGCCGTATATTTTTGCAAGATTCGTGTAGAGCAGATCGTGCTGCGCCGTCAGAACTGCCGTTGTGCCTTTGGTAATTCCTTCGCCGATCTGCTTCGCCTCAAGCAGAATATTCCCGATTCCGCATTCGGTCAGTTGCCTTGCGCAGAGAATGCCCGCCATGCCTCCCCCGATAACGCAGACATCAGTACGCAGATCGCCGCGCAGCTCCTCGTGCGGCGCGGGAGTGATTCCGTCCGTCCATAAATATTTCATGCTGTTCTTCCCCGGTTGGTTTTCTGTTATTGTCTGCCGATCCCGGGAATCTATGCATGGCGATTTGCTTTTCTGCCCGAACGCTTTTCGACCGCTCTTCGGATAATTCTTATCCGCGTCTGTGCTCTGCGAGATATTTGTCCATCAAGCTGTTGCGGACAGAAGTGTCAGCGGTAAAAGCATCGGGAGGAAGGGCGGAAAGCTCACGCTTCAGCCCGTCATAAACCGTTGTCAGCTCTGCCTGCTTCAGACCTGTCACGGCAAGAATCTTGCTGTTATCCATGACGCGGTCGATGAGACGGTCGTAATCCAGTTGCCTGCGCGGCTGCGGCGCATTGTCGGGAGACATGCAGGAAAGAAAATCCTCTTTGCTTACCGTGATATAGTCAAGGCCGATGAGCTCCCTGTAATACTCGGCAATGGTTTTCCAGGACTGATGTTCCGCCGTGCAGACCGAATAAACCTCCCGGAGAGCCTCGCTGTTCAGAACGAGCCGCGCAATCATCCTGGCAACATCCCCCGCCCAACTCATCGTTGCCTGTACGTGCATGGCATCCTCGGGAAGAAGAACGGTTTTCCCGTGTTTCGCACGGTGGACGATCACGTCCGCCTCCAGAATTGTCAGCTGAAACCGCCGCTGAGAGAACGTAATGGCGGGGCGAACCGCAGTCCAGTTTGAAAAACCGGACTCACGGAGAATGTTTTCCCCTCTGGCTTTGTAGAGGGAATAATCCTCGCTCGCCAGAAACTCGGTATCGTGCGAGACGCTGTGTGAATCCAAAAGACGCGGAGAATCCTCACGGATCGGACGCTCGTCTCCGGCATAAACGCGATAAGAGGACAGGTAAATGTAATGCCCGCAGTTTGAAAGCAGTTCGCGATGAACGTCGCGGAACCCCTGGGTGGTGTAGACCATAAAGTCAACAATGGCATCGTAACGGTTTTTCAGAAACTCTTCGCGAACGGAAGGCTTCTTGAAGTTCGCTTTGAAATAACGCAGATCGGGGTTGTCGGAATTGCAGTCATCAAGGGACACAACATCCACCTTATAGCCGAGCTTCAGAAGCTCGGGAACAAGGTAAACTCCCATGGCCCCCGTCCCTCCGGGAACAAGAACGGTTTTTTTCTCAGACATTGTTTTTTTCCTTTCTGTGATGCGCTTCGTCGTGCAGGTTCTGTGAAGCAAAAATGCAATGCGTCCTCCAACAGTATACTGCTGAGGGATAGACTCTGAGATTATTTTATTTCTTCTTGTCAAGCGGTGTAAACAGTGTATTCTGTCGTATGAGATCACAATTCTGCTGTTTCTGTTCAAAAGAGGGACCGTATGACAGAAAAATATTCTGAGAGGCTGAGTCTGTCGGAGCTGCGGATTACTGCTTATTCAACACCCGAGACCGGAGAACGCTTGTATAGAATATTCCGCTTGCCCGGCAAAAACAGAGGAGAGGACAGGTTCCGAGCGGTCAGTTTATATTACGAATTCTATGCCGATCTTTTTTTCCTTTTTGATAACGGAGACACCTATGAAACGCAATCAGTCCTGCCCTTTGCGCTGCGATCCGATGTACCGAACAGAGTTTCTGTACGGATTACGGTATCGGGATCCTTACTGCACACTGCTATATCAGCGCATCCCGCCTTTATCATCTTTTTCAAAGTGAGCTTGGTAGGACGCTGATACGCTTCCGCAACGGGCTGAGAATGAAAAAGGCAGCGCGTGAGTCCGGCAAGGGATCGCGCTCTGTCGAGGAAAATGCCGAGCTGTGCGGCTTTCCTTTTGCCGCTCATTCCCGGAAAATCTTCCGGGCAGTCACCGGTATGACGCCGGCGGGGCACCGCGGACTTGTGCGCGGCACGATAGAAGAAAGCGTCCGGGGGGTTCTGAAAAGAGAGCCGGACCGTTCAACGGGCTTGAAATCTGTTTTCCGGATTTCAAGCTTTTTGTTTTTCGACCCTTTTCTCAGACCAAACCGATAGATATCGGCATTTTTTCAGTAAAACCCCGGATGTTTTCTTCTATTGACGGAATCAGGAGCATAGGATATGGCAAACGAGCGGAATCCGTCGGATACTGCGTGAATGGAGGCGTTTGGCAGTGCGGAAATCGGGATCCCGGTTTGCGATTTCTGTGCGGAACGGAAGAAAAAATTTTCGGATAGAGTGAATCATGACAGGCATAGCGTCAATAATCCATCCTACTGATCAAGCAAGGAGGAACTGAAATGAACAAGAAAATCTCTAAGCGCGTTATAAGTATTGCTCTATTACTTGTTATGTTTTTTGCGTTTGCGCCCACAGCCGCGAGGGCGGAGACTCTGGATAGCCTGAACGGTGCCACCCTTTATGAAGGGACCCCTCCTGCGAGCAGTTTTTTAAGAGAGATTGACGCAGGGGCAATTACAAAAAAAACGGGACAAACAGGATTTTATCAAAGATTACCGCGCTTGACCCATGTATGCCAGACGGACAAAAGTATCCTGAGTGAGTACATTCCGGATTACTACAGCGTTGCATCCTCCGGCGGGTATACAGTATCGGATCCGTCGGTTATCGGTGACTGCGGATTTGCTCTTGCCAATTGGGCGGGAGGGGAGGGATACAACGGATATCCCTGCCTGCAGTTTACCTACACGGCAAAAAGCGCCGGAAGAACAACGGTTACACTGACCGTTTTCTATAATTACAATTTTGACGGAGAATCCGGATATTGCCCCGTATGCCGGGAGCCCCAGAGGATTCCCGCAGATAAAAACTGGTACCAGGAAATTATTACTTTCACCGTGACGGTGCTTGATGAGACAAAGTACGCCGTGACCTACACGGACGGTGTCGAGAACGAAGAGGTCTTCCCGGATCAGATCTACCGCGGCTTGCTGTCCGGAACGGCAACGCCACGCTTTGACGGTACACCGGCGCGGAGAAATTATCTGTTCGCCGGTTGGGACCCCGCTGTGGCAGAGAACGTCGTTGGGGACGCGGTTTATACGGCAGTCTGGAAGGAAGACCGGAACAACAACGGCGAAGCCGATGAGGATGAGACAAAGTACGCCGTGACCTACACGGACGGTGTCGAGAACGAAGAGGTCTTCCCGGATCAGATCTACCGCGGCTTGCTGTCCGGAACGGCAACGCCACGCTT
>JAXFQY010000074.1:0-2665 GCA_034178705.1 Eubacteriales bacterium
CAAACGACAGCAAGAAAGGCGACCGTACAGAAGCCTCACTTTTTCGTTCTTTTGCACGCTGTTCTGCCCACAAACGCAAATTTTCTTCAAAAAACTATTGCTAAGCGCGACAAAGTGTGTTACAATACCGTCATCAAAAATTAAATATGCTAAATGAAGTGCGCAGGAAAGGGCGTGAGCCGCCGAAGGAGTAACACTCTCAGGTGTCCTTATGGGACGGGACTGTGTACTGATAGCACTCCGGAGAAGTCCACTCACATGGGTGCCGAAGGTGAAAGCTGCTGTTTTTGGCTTATGCACAAGGACGGTTGCGAATCTCTCAGGCAAAAGGACGGAGCTTTACGACACTTTTCACGGTCTCTGTGTTTTTTGCCCTTTCGGACAATCGGCAAATGCCCGATCTGTGCCGCATACTTCCGGAGTCAAACGCAGTTTGGCTCTTTTGTTTTTGTGTTAAAACATTTTTATCGGAGGCTCACTTATGTGGCAAAAAATCATTGATGTGATCACCAGGGTGAACGGTGCGATAAACGGCATCGTGTGGGGCTGGCCGGTGATCATCCTTATTCTCGGAACAGGTCTGCTCCTTTCTGTTCGCACGGGCTTCTTGCAGATACGCAAGTTCGGCGATTCCATGAACAGTACCATTATCCCTACCGTAAAGTCTATCGGCAAAAAGCGGTCCGACGGCAGCAAGGGCGTTTCGCAGTTTGAGGCTTTTGCAACGGCAATTTCCGGCACTGTCGGAACGGGCAACATCGTTGGCGTTACGGCGGCAATTATTACAGGCGGTCCCGGCGCAGTGCTCTGGATGTGGATTTCCGCATTCTTTGGCATGGTAACCAACTTTGCGGAGAACGTACTTGGTCTTTACTACCGCAAAAAAGACAAGAACGGCTTCTCTGGCGGCGCTTTCTACTACATAGAAAACGGTCTGAAAAAGTGGGGGCCTCTTGCCAAGATCCTGGCTTACATGGCGGCGATTGTCTGCCTGTTTGCGGCTGTCGGGATGTCGGGTGTGCAGACAAATAAAATATCCGGAACTCTTGCAAACACGCTCGGCAGTGTTTTCGGCGTGGAGCCGGGTTCCGGTGCGGAAACGCTTGTGAAGCTGCTGATCGGTATTATCGTGGCGCTTATTGCCGCTGTTATTATTATAGGCGGTATTAAGCGTATCGGTCGTGTGGCCTCCAAACTCGTTCCTCTGATGTCGCTTTTGTTCATCATACTGGCGCTGATTGTGATCTTCCGAAATATAACCGCCGTTGGCGCTGCCTTTGCGCTAATTTTCAAGGATGCTTTCAAAATCCAGGCAGCAGCGGGAGGCGTCGTAGGATATGCCTTTTCTCTCACCATCAAAAAAGGTATGGCCCGCGGGGTGTTCTCCAATGAGGCGGGTCTGGGCTCCTCGGTTATAGCGCACTCCGCATCCGAAACCCGTGAGCCTGTCAAGCAAGGTCTTTGGGGCGTGTTTGAGGTGTTCTTTGACACCTTCATCATCTGTACGCTGACTGCTCTTATGTTTCTTACCACCTTTGATGTAACCAGTGAAGCGCTCGTGGGTGCAGACGACTCCGTGATGGCGCTGAAAATGTTCTCCGAGAACTTCGGTACATTCGGTATAATCTGCTTTGCGATCATTCTTCCGTTGTTTGCGTTTACGACGATCATGGCATGGTCCTACTACGGGGAGAAGGCAGCTGAGTTCTGCTTCAAATGGGTAAAGAGCGAGAAAAAACGCCAGCTTGCCGTGCTTATCTTTAAGCTCCTGTATGTATTATTCATCGTTTTTGCCGCAATCATCAGCGGTACGCTTGTTTGGGATATCGACGATACCTTCAATGGGCTTATGTCCGTGCCGAACCTGATTGCCCTGATTGCCATGAGCGGCACGGTTGCCAAGATCACCAAAAACTATTATCAGCGAAAGAAGGGGGAAAAGGTTGAGCCGATGCTCTCCGCTTACCCTGAATTAAACGAAGAGTTCAAGCAGGATATCGAAAACGACATTGCCGCAATGAAATAAAAACAGGTACCGTGCTCGACGGTGCAAAAAATGAGGCTGAAATACAGCCTCATTTTTTTCTTGAATAGGCGGGTTGCGCTCTCACAGCCGATTTGCGGAATCGGAGAGAAGATCCTGTTTGCGCTGAATGGAGCAAGGTTCTTTTTTTGCCCGGATCATTGCGGTGTGGTTGTCTTCCGCTAAAAAGCCCAGGCATTCTGCGGCTTGAAATCCGGCAGAGCCGATTGCCGTCAACTCATGCTCAAGGGTCAGTGGGGTATCGAAATGGACAAAGGTGTCTTTGGAAATACCGTCTCTCGCACGTCTGCGCAGGCTTTCCGCATAGGTTAATTCTTCTATTTCTTGCGATGAGGCGATATAGTCGCATTCCAAATAAAGGCCTCCCGGCTTCAGGGCATTGTAGATTTTTCGGAAAACGGACCGTTTCTTTTCCGCCGTGAAGTGATGCAGTGTTTGAAAGGTGATGACGACATCAAAGCAATCTTCTTCCGGTTCAAAAAGAAAGTAATCCTGCAAAATCAGCTGTATTCCTTTGTCCCCATGCTTTTGTTGCAGTTTTTTCAGCATTTGTGCGGATAAGTCGACTCCCGTGACCTGCAGGTCCGGAAATCGGGAGTAAATACAATCGAGCTCCAGGCC
>JAXFQY010000063.1:0-29419 GCA_034178705.1 Eubacteriales bacterium
CTTGTCCAAATCAAGTCGCCTTCGCTGAGTTTTCTCAACGCATTAATTGATTTAAGTCCAGAGGTGGCAGATTTTTGATCATAGTTATGGCGAAGTTCATCTCTGATTCTCCAATAATCATCTTCTCTTGTTTTCAGTGCACCCCAACCAACCCCAATTATTCCTTTCTCCTTGCAAAATGCTAACACATCATCATAAGAAATACCTTCTTTTGGAGTAGGTTTTAATTGGATTCTTATAATTTCCATCGTATTTGCTCTCCTATATAACCAATTTTCAAAATTCCCTCCGCCGGGTTGCGACGGAGGGAATTCTTTGGATTATTCTTAGATCAAGATATCGATTCGGATATCTTCCCACTGATTTGTCTTGAAGTGGTGGACGCTCGGTGCGATTTTGATAAATTCGCGGGCGTACGCCTCATCAACGGTCAATTCGGCGATTTTTAAGGGCCTTTTGGGATTATTTTCCCTGCTCTTTAATAGCAGCCTGTGCAGCGGCAAGACGGGCAATCGGGACACGGAACGGGCTGCAGGAAACATAGTCAAGACCGATACGGTCGCAGAACTCAACGGAAGACGGATCGCCGCCGTGCTCTCCGCAGATTCCGATGTGAAGCTTCGGATTGGCTTCTCTGCCAAGCTTGATCGCCATTTCCATCAGTTTGCCGACGCCGGTCTGGTCGAGCTTTGCAAACGGGTCGCTCTCATAGATTTTGTTCTCATAGTAAGAACCGAGGAACTTTCCTGCATCGTCGCGGGAGAAGCCGAAGGTCATCTGTGTCAGGTCATTTGTGCCGAAGCAGAAGAAATCAGCTTCTTTGGCAATCTCATCGGCGGTCAAAGCGGCTCTCGGGATCTCGATCATCGTGCCAACCTCATAGTCCAGCTTGACGCCTGCGGCGGCAATTTCCTCATCCGCGGTCTTCACAACCGTTTCTTTGACGAACTTCAGCTCCTTGACCTCGCCGACAAGCGGGATCATAATTTCCGGAACGATGGTCCAGTCGGGATGATTTTTCTTCACGTTGATCGCAGCACGGATAACGGCACGGGTCTGCATCTTTGCGATCTCCGGATAAGTGACGGTCAGACGGCAGCCGCGGTGACCCATCATCGGGTTGAACTCATGCAGCGCGGAAATAAGGGCCTTGATCTGCTCAACGGTCTTTCCTTGCGCCTTTGCCAGAGCGGCAATATCCGCTTCTTCAGTCGGGACAAACTCATGCAGCGGAGGATCGAGGAAGCGAATGCAGACCGGGCTGCCCTCCAATGCTTCATAGAGCTTCTCAAAGTCTCCCTGTTGATACGGCAGGATCTTATCCAGTGCCTTTTCTCTTCCCTCTACGGTGTCGGCACAGATCATTTCACGGAAGGCTGCAATGCGGTCTGCCTCAAAGAACATATGCTCGGTACGGCAAAGACCGATACCCTCGGCACCCCATTCTTTTGCCTTCTTGGCGTCGCGCGGCGTATCCGCGTTGGTACGGACCTTCAGGCGGCGATACTTGTCCGCCCATGCCATGATTCTGCCGAACTCGCCCGCAATTGTTGCATCAACCGTCGGAATCGCCTCACCGTAAATATAACCGGTAGATCCGTCAATGGAAATGACGTCTCCCTCATGGTAGGTTCTGCCGGCAAGAGTGAACTTCTTATTTTCCTCATCCATTGCAATCTCGCCGCAGCCGGAAACGCAGCAGGTTCCCATGCCGCGCGCCACAACTGCCGCATGGCTGGTCATTCCGCCGCGAACGGTCAGGATTCCCTGTGCCGCCTTCATACCCTCGATATCCTCCGGGGAAGTCTCCAGACGGACAAGCACAACCTTCTTTCCGGCCGCCTTCCACTCTTTCGCGTCCTCTGCGGTGAAAACAATCTGTCCGCAGGCAGCGCCGGGAGAAGCGCCGAGACCGCGTCCGACCGGCCTTGCAGCCTTGATCGCCTTGGCATCAAACTGCGGGTGCAGAAGCGTGTCAAGGTTACGCGGGTCAATCATCAGAACCGCTTCCTTCTCGGAACGCATTCCTTCATCGACAAGATCACATGCAATTTTCAAAGCAGCCTGCGCGGTACGCTTGCCGCTGCGGCACTGGAGCATGTAGAGCTTTCCGTTTTCTACGGTAAACTCCATATCCTGCATATCGCGGTAGCGCTTCTCAAGAATATCGCAGACCTCAACGAACTGCCGATAGGCATCCGGGAACTGATCTGCCATCTGACTGATCGGCATCGGGGTACGGACACCGGCAACGACATCCTCTCCCTGTGCATTGACAAGGAATTCGCCCATCAGCTTCTTTTCACCGGTCGCGGGGTCGCGGGTAAAGGCAACGCCGGTACCGGAATTGTTATTCAGGTTGCCGAAGACCATCGGCATAACGTTGACGGCAGTGCCCCAGCTGTACGGAATATCGTTGTCGCGGCGGTAAACGTTCGCACGCGGGTTATCCCAGCTGCGGAAGACAGCGCGGATTGCTTCGTAAAGCTGAACCTTTGGATCAGACGGGAAATCCGTTCCGAGCTGCTTCTTGTATTCTGCCTTGAACTCAATCGCAAGCTCCTTGAGGTCGGCGGCGGTCAGATCAATATCAAACTGTACGCCCTTCTTTGCCTTCATCTTGTCAATGAGCTGCTCAAAATACTTCTTTCCGACTTCCATAACCACGTCGGAGAACATCTGAATAAATCTTCTATAAGAATCGTAGACAAACCTCTCGAATTTCGGGTCCGGGTTTGCCTGGATCATTGCGGCAACAACCTCGTCATTCAGACCGAGGTTCAGAATGGTATCCATCATACCCGGCATGGATGCCCGTGCGCCGGAACGGACGGAAACAAGCAGAGGATTGGTCAGATCACCGAACTTCTTGCCGTTGATCCGCTCCATCTCCTCAATGTTCTTCATGATCTCCGCCATGATATCGTCATTGATCTTTCTGCCATCCTCGTAATACTGAGTGCACGCCTCGGTTGTAATTGTGAAGCCCTGAGGAACCGGAAGACCGATATGGGTCATCTCAGCCAGGTTTGCACCTTTGCCGCCGAGAAGCTCGCGCATGTCGGCATTGCCTTCGGTAAACAGATAGACATACTTTTTCTGCATGAATAAACCTCCGTTTTTTAAATTATTATTACCTTTTTTTCAAGCTTTTTTATTATATCATGTGTTTTCAGGAATTTCCATAGTTTTTGGCATTTTTTTGTTAAGAAAAAAACTTTTTTATAAACCGAAGAAGCGAACATTCTAAGACAAATCCTAACCCGGCCTTTCCTGCCTCCGGTTTTGTGAAGAAACGCAGAATTTGTCTTCCTTCTTTCTTCTTTTCTTCGCATAACAGACCCCGGCGGTCGTTCCGACCGCCGGGGTCCGGTGTTTCTTAATGCTTCTGCCGATCGGAGCGAAAAAGGCTCCCCGTACGGTGCTTTTAACGATACGGATGTACGACACCCATACGGTCAGCGGATCTTCTGTCCGCGGATATCCCGTCCGACAAAGGGGAGAATCTGATATTCCCCAAACAGGCGGGAGGTTATGCGATCCCCGTAACGGTCGCGCAGTTCGTCTCTACCCAGGTTGGTGTTGACAATGACGGGCATTCCGGTAACAAGACGGGCATTCAGCACCTCATAGAGGCAGGAGACGGAAAACTGATTTCCCATTTCGGTTCCGAGATCATCGAGAATCAGAAGCTCTGCCTCAAAATATTTCTGGGTTCTGTCCTCGGGCTGCGTGTAATTGCTCCGGAAACGCTCGGTGCTGAAGTCATTGAACATCGTTTGGGCACTGCAGTAAAGCACCGTATAGCCGGCAAACGCCACTTCCCGTGCGACAGCACAGCACAGATGGGTTTTCCCCAGACCTGTTGCACCGAAGAAAAGCAGATTGCCGCTGTTTTTGCCATGAAAGGCCGCTGCATACCTTTTTGCCGCGCGCAGTGTAATTTCCATCAGTGCCCGGTTTTCCTTCGTGTCGTTATAGTAATCCAGACTGAAGTTATCAAAGCGGCAGGTACGGCAGAGCACTCCCAGCCCCGAGGACTCCAGCTGCGCTTCCGCAAGGGCGCGGCGAAGGCAGGAACACATCCCTTTTTCGGTATATCCGGTATCCTTGCAAAGCTCACAATCGTAGTGTACATCCGCCTCCGCCGGGTCATAGCCGAGCTCTCTGAGAAGCGCCGTGCGGCGCTCCCTCAGCTGCTGTGCATATGTCCGCACCGCCGCAATGTTCTCCTCCCGGTTACCGGGTGCTCTTCCCGCGGCGAGCAGACGTGCGCCAATCCCGCCAAGCTCCCGCGTGATCTCCGCAAACTCCTGTGAGCGCGCCGCAAGCGCATTACAGAAAACCTCCGCGCGCCTTTCGTTCTGCTCGCGGCGATCGTCGAACGTATTCATGACCTGCCGGTAAAGATCTCTGCCGTAGTTCATATTCTCTCCGATCTTCCCGTTTTCGGGAATTCTATTCTCAGCGGAAGTGTCTCAGCGATCTCCTCCCGCATTTGCCATGCTGCGCTTCAGTGCCGCTTCAAAGAAATCATCCGTATCAAAGCTTCCGCGCACATTCTTCTTTTTCTCCTGACCCGCTCCGCGTGCTTCCTCCGCCGTACGGATTCCCTTTGCATACCAGTCCTCCAGTATTGTATCGCAATACGGAATGCTGGCCTTTCCGATCTTACGGACCGTCAGCTCGTATGCCTCCCGGATCAGCTCCTCGGTGTGACAGCGTTCAGAGGTCCAGCGTGTGAAAATCTCCGTTTCCTTCTTCGTCAGGGCGCGCTCCCCGATGCCGAACAAACGCCGCAGCATCCCTTCAGCGGAATGCAGCGCCGCTTCTCTTGAAAATTCCGCCTCAAGCTGAGGGGGGGTCAGGATTCCGCGCTCCACAAGACCTGATGCCATCCGGAGCGCATAGGTTACGTTTTTCTTATCCCGCTCCGCACAATGCGCAAGCAGCAGAAGGATGTATTCCCCGTCCAGACCGAGCGTTTCATGCATTGCGATCACCGCATTGCTTTCGGTCGGATTGAAGGTTTTTCCGAGTGTTCGCTGGCAGGCATCGATCAGAGAGCCGAGCAGTTTATCCCGTCTGAGCAGCTCGTGAATCTCCGCGCCGGTATACTCCGGCGTCTCCTCCGTACGAAGCGTGTTCGGAGTTCTGCCGGAAGAGGACTCCCGGGGCACTTTTCCCCTGCCGTCCTCGGCTTTTTCCTCTTTTTTCTCTGCACCCGGCATTCTTTTTGCCGTCCGGATCAGCCCGGCACCGCGGAGAAAAGCAAGCGCCCCCTCAAACTCCTCTGCGGTGAGTCCCGCCGCGGCGGGATCCGGAAGGGCGCCGTCCGACGCTGCAAGAAGCAGCAAGGTCTTCAGCTCTTCTCCGGTTGCCTCGGGAAGATGCCCAAGCAGCTCAGCGGGGACGCGGAGCACCTCTCCAGTATACTTTACCTCATACCGTTTCACTGTTCGCCCTCCGGCGCTTCATCATCCATCCTGCCGATTCCGTAGCAGAGCGTCATCAGGGTATCTCCGAGGTGGACGTTCTGCACGGTGGCATGCTCGGTATGCAACTCAACATTCGTGAAATTCCAGATTCCCCGTATGCCGGCGTGAAGCAAACGCTCCGCCGTATTGTGTGCGGCATCCCGCGGCACCGTCAGAACTGCGATATCGGGGGTTTCCTCCGAGCAATACTCCTCCAACTCCTCCATATCCCGGATGGTAAAGCCGCAGAAGCTCTGCCCGACAAGCGATGGCGCAATGTCAAAAAGCGCCGTGACCGTCACGCCGCGCTTGCGGAAAACCGGGCTGGATGCCAGCGCCCGCCCGAGGTTTCCGGTCCCGACAATGATCGCAGTATAGCCGCGATCCACGCCGAGGATCGACGCAATGTTATCATAAAGATAGGGCACACTGTAACCGTAACCCTGCTGCCCGAAGCCACCGAAGCAGTTCAGATCCTGCCGGATCTGGGAGGCGGTAACCCCCATCATCTCGGAAAGCTCCGTCGAGCTTGTCCGTTCCACTCCCGCGAAGCGCAGTTCGGACAGAAAGCGGAAATACCGCGGTAACCGCTTGATCACCGCGTCGCTGATCACCTTATCGCTATGCTCTCTGCGCCCCTTCATCTTTTTTCTACCCCGTTTTTCTGTATTTCGTTTACTGCGCCAGCGTCCCGAGCAGATACTCCGTGTACTCTGCACAGGTTGCCCCGCGATATTCGTCGATCTTCACCCGCGCCGTCTCACCCGTCGTCTCTGCAAGAGCCGCAGCCAGTCGGTCAGCCTCCGCCGTATAGCAGATGTGACGTAAAAGCATCTCCGCCGCCTTAATAACGCTCTGCGGGTTTGCGTAATGCCCCTTCCCCTCGGCAATCATGCGCGGCGCGCTGCCGTGAATTGCCTCAAACATGGCATAGCGGTCACCGATATTGGCGCTGCCGGCAGTTCCGACACCTCCCTGAATCTGTGCCGCCTCATCGGTAATGATATCGCCGTAAAGATTCGGAAGAAGAATCACCTTGAATTTGGTGCGCAGCGACTCATTGACGAGATTCGCCGCCATAATATCAATGTACCAGTCCTCTGTTGTGATTTCCGGATATTCCGATGCGATTTCATTGGCGATACGGGAGAACTTCCCGTCCGTTTTCTTCATGATATTCGCCTTTGTAACGATAGCAACATTGTCCTTGCCGTTATTTTTGGCAAAGCGGAATGCGGCACGTGCGATCCGGCGCGTGCCCGCGTCGGTCGTAACCTTGAAATCACATGCCAGCTTTCCGGGAATCTCCACGCCGCGGCTTCCGAGCACATATTCCCCTTCCGTGTTCTCCCGGAAGAAGGTCCAGTCAATTCCCTTTTCCGGCACGGAAACGGGGCGGACATTCGCGTACAGATCCAGCTCCCGGCGAAGAGCAACATTGGCGCTTTCCATATCCGGCGCGTCTGTTCCGCCCTTCGGTGTCGTTGTTGGACCCTTCAGAATCACATCGCACTGCTTGATGGCTGCAAGCACATCGTCCGGAACCGACTGTCCGCGCGCGAGACGGTTTTCAAGGGTCAGCCCCTCAATCACGCGCAGCTCACAACGCCCCGTCGCAAGCTTCTCCCGGAGCAAAAAGCGAAGAACCTTTTCGGCGCTTTCCATAATGATCGGTCCGATGCCGTCTCCCGCGACAAGTCCGATGACAACCTTCTCTTTTGTTGTATAGTCAACGGCTCCGGTATCCTGCTCCATCCGCTCCGCGCGGGCGAGCTGCTCCCGCAGTACCGTTTCGTACTTTTCCACACAGGCCTTGATCTCTGCTTCGTAGTTCATGATAATCCCCTTTGATAATGCTTTTTTGTTTTTTATAGTGTTTTTTGTTTTGCTTTCTAATCCAGTTTTCAACACTTTGTCGAAAACGTTTCTGCAAGTTTTTCAATCGGTAAAGGCATTCAGGCGTTCGTCCGCCCGCACGCCGGCAAGGAAATGATAGTATCCCGATGCCGCGACCATCGCTGCGTTGTCCCCGCAAAGAGCAACGGGAGGAATCCAGAGCCGTGCACCGCATTCCGCGCACGCTTCTCCGAGCGCACGGCGCAGATGGGAGTTGGCAGCAACCCCCCCGGCAACCACGACACGCCTGGTCCCGGTCAGACGGATCGCTTCCCGGCAGCGGCGGGCAATCCCCTCGCAAACCGCTGCGGTAAAGGATGCCGCAAGATCGGCGCTGCATATCTCCGTGCCTGTCTGGCGCGCGCGGTGAATGGCGTTAAGAGCCGCGGTCTTCAATCCGGAAAAAGAAAAGTCGAGCCCTGCATCCGCGATCGCAGGCGACGGAAAATGGACGGCGCCGGGATTTCCCTCACAGGCAAGGCGATCCATCGCTGCTCCCCCCGGATAAGGCATTCCCAGCACACGCGCAACCTTGTCAAAGGCTTCGCCTGCCGCATCGTCCCGGGTTGAACCGAGCTCACGGAAGTCAATCCAGCTCTGCACATCATAAATTGTGGTATGCCCGCCCGAAACCGCAAAAGCGACAAACGGAGGCTCCGGAGGCTCCTCCAGCAGTGCAGCAGCAGTAATATGAGCACAGACATGCTCGACAGGGACCAGCGGGATCCCGTTCGAAACGGCAAGAGCTTTCGCAAAATTGACGCCGACCAAAAGAGCACCGATCAGGCCGGGTGAAGCCGTTACGGCCACCGCATCCAGGTCGCGAAGGGAGATGCCCGCCGCATCAAGAGCCGCCTCCGTCACACGGGAAATGCACTCAATGTGCGCACGTCCGGCAAGCTCCGGCACAACCCCGCCCCACAGGCGGTGCATCTCCACCTGAGAGGAGACAATATCGGATCGGATAATAAGCTTCCCCCCCTGCGATGAAACAACCGAAGCCGCCGTCTCGTCACAGGAGGACTCAATCCCGAGAATTTTCATATTCATAATAACAGTTTCAACCTTCCGGTTTCAAAGACAGTTTATAGAGACAGGCATTCTCCGGGGGATTCCTGTAGTAATGACGGCGGACACCGCAGGGCAGAAAGCCGAAAGCGGTATACAGCGCGCGTGCCGCAGTGTTTGACTCCCTGACCTCAAGGAAAACCGAGTCACACCCGCGCTCCCGCAAAATACGGAGCCCTTCCCGAAGCAAAGCAGAACCGACCCCGCCACGCCGGGCCTCCGGCAGAACGGCAAGATCGGAAATTTCCCCCTCGTCCGCACCGGCACTGACGAACAGAAACCCGCAGAGGCCTCCGTCCCGATACGCCCCAATCGCGGCATTCTGCGGAGCGGAAAGGGCAGCAGCAATCACCGCATGGCTCCACGGGTCGGTAAAGCAGCGCTCCGCCACAGACGCGACAAGCTCCGCTGATTCTGCCGAAAGCAAGCGGAGGACCGGTGCGCGCTCCGGCTCAGTAGCCGAGCGTTCCGTCGAGGCTGTCGTCATGCTCAATCCAGTCGGAAACCGTAATCTCCCGGTAGGTATCCTTGGTTTCCCGGATATAAACCTTTTCAATTCCCGCATTGAGAATCTGCCGTTTGCACATCATGCAGTTTGCAACGCCGCCGACAATCTCCCCGGTTTTCGGGTCGGTACAGCACAGATAAAGTGCCGCGCCGATCATCTGATCCCGGCTTGCGGCGATAATGGCGTTTGCCTCGCTGTGAACCGAGCGGCAAAGCTCATAGCGCTCGCCGCGGGGAATCTTCATCTCATCGCGGATACAGGTGCCAAGGTCGCAACAGTTCTTCCTGCCGCGCGGCGCGCCGTTATAACCGGTTGAAACAATACTGTCGTTTTTGACAATAATCGATCCGTAACGCTTGCGAAGACAGGTGCTCCGCTCCGACACCGTCTGTGCGATGTCGAGATAGTAGTTGTGCTTTGAAACACGCTCCATTTTACAGTCCCCTTGCAAATTCCCGCACGAAATCGGAAAATTCCTTTCCGATTTCCGGATGTCTGATTCCGGCATAAAGGTTTGCCGCCATAAAGCCAAGCTTTGAGCCGAGATCAAAACGCTCTCCCTCAAACACCCGGCCTGTCATACCGTAATGGCGCGCATATTCCGCCATTGCATCGGTCAGTTGGATTTCACCGCCCGCTCCCGGAGGGGTTTTGTCCAGAATATCAAAAATTTCCGGTGTCAGCAGGACCCGCCCGAGAATGGCAAGATCGGTAAACTCACAACCCGGCTTCGGCTTCTCCACCATGTCGGTGATCACATACGCACCCGGATCTTCCGGAATCGGATCCGCCTTCATGGAGCAGAAGCGGGGCAGCTGATCTTTTGTGACATGCTTCAGACCCGCGACGGGTCTGCCGTATTTTTCATAGCAGTCGGCAAGCTGACGGCAGACCGGCGTTTCGGAAAAGATGACATCATCTCCGTACAGAACCGCAAACGGCTCATCCCCCACAAAGCTGCGCGCCTGAAGAATCGCATGTCCCAGACCTTTTTTCTCACGCTGGCGTGTGAAAAAAAGGTTGCCGCGGTTCACCTCGGCATGAATCAGCTCTACCTCATTCTCTCTTCCCTTCGCACGAAGCGCGGCATCGTACTCCGGGGAATAATCGAAATAATCTTCCAGGGCATTTTTTTCTCTGCCGATGATAACAAGGACCTCGGTCATGCCGCTGTCAATGGCTTCGTTGACCAGATAGCTGATTGCCGGCCTGTCAACAATCGGGAACATTTCCTTCGGAACACAGCGGGAAATAGGGAGCATCCGTGTTCCGAGACCTGCGGCAGGAATTACCGCTTTTCTGACTGCGGGCATTGCTTTCTCCTTTTCGGGTGTATTCCCCCAAGTATGATAATAACAATAATATTATACTTTATCTTTGCAAGATTGCAAGGTTTTTTTCGAACTATCTTGCTTTTTCCTCCGGTTTGGGTTAGAATTTCTGATACGGTGAATCCCGCAAAGAATAAAGAAGAAGGAGTCCAACATGTCCTTACTCGGGCTTAACAAAACCCTGACGCTGTTCAACCGTCTGCTCGATACCTCGGAGCCAACGCGCCCGATGATTGACCTGCCGCACGGTAAACCGTCTTTGCCGCTCCGCCGGTCCGACCCGCCGCTTCCGCGCAGCACGCCGGAGCAGGAGGGGGTTCCATCTGCCAAAATTGCGGAATTTCTTACGCTTCTGTCAACCGACGACACGCTGAACATGCACAGTGTCACGGTTCTGAGACACGGAAAAATCATCTTTGAAGGGGCCTTCGGGGACGAGGATCTTCGCGCACCGAAATATCTTTTCTCCGCCTCCAAAACCTTTGTCGCGCTCGCCTGCGGCATGCTTCTTTCAGAAGGAAAGCTGTCCCTTGACGAGGCGATCGATACCATTTTTCCCGATAAAGGAAGTCTGCTCTCCCGTTTGACCCGCCGAACCGTTACCGTCCGGGAGCTGTTGACGATGCAATCCGGTATTTCTTTCAACGAGGCGGACGCCATGTCAAACGCAGACTGGCTGCATGAAACTCTGGGCTCCGCGTCAATCGGCGAGCTGGGACGCGGATTCTATTATAACAGTCTCAACACCTATCTTCTTGCGGCGATCATCGTCCGCCAATCCGGAGTATCCCTGTCCGAATACCTCGACGAAAGACTTTTTGCACCGCTCGGAATCACCGATTATTACTGGGAAAAGAGCGCCGAAGGCATCGAGCGCGGCGGTTGGGGTCTCTATCTGCGCGCCGAGGATCTTGCCAAGGTAGGCGTACTGATGCAGAACGGCGGCGTGCAGGAGGGCAAACAGCTGATTCCCGCCGACTACCTCGCCGAGGCAACCTCCCCGCAAGCGGAAGCGCCGCAAAGCTATGGGGACTTCCGATACGGCTACCAGATGTGGGTCGGAAAGCAAAACGACTCCTTCCTTTTCAACGGTATGCTCGGTCAGAATATGTACTGCAACACGGAAAACGGCATTGTCATCGTCAGTTTTGCCGGAAACAGCGATATGTTCCAGCAGTCCAACTCCTTCCGCTATATGCTGCGTCTTTTCACCGGAGCTCTTCCGGATACTCTCCCGGAGAACCCGGAAGCATACGGCGCGCTCTGCGCCCTGCGCGACAGGCTTTGTCCCGGATCTTCGGCGTGCTATCCGGCACCGGAGGATCCCCGCGCCTCCGCCCGCGCCGCTCTTCCTGCCGTCCCCAAAGCGTCCCTGCTTTCCCGCCTGCGCGCTTTCCTTTTTCAAAAAAAGGCGCCGCCCGTTTCTGCGACTTCCGCTGCTCCGGAGTATCCCGCGGAGCTGTCGGAAATTCTCTCCGCGCATTTTGAAACACAGGAAAAAAACTCCATCGGCTTCTTCCCTCTCACAATGCAGGTAGTGCAGAACAGCTATACGGAAGGGACGGTTTCCGTCGCTTTTTCCGAGCGAAACGGAACATTTTTTCTCACTTACGGGGAAAACAACGCCTCCTTCGAGCTCCCCGTGGGGTTCGAATCGGCAAAGGAAACCGAGCTGAATATCTGCGGGGATATCTTCCGCGTCCGTACGCGGGGCGTTATTCACCGTGATCTGCGCGGTAGGCTGGTCCTTGAAACCCGCACCGATTTTCTGGAGCTCCCCTCTTCCCGCTTCCTACGGGTTACCTTCGGTTTCTCTTCCCTGCTGCTGGAGGCCGCAGAGCTTCCCGGTAAGGATACCGTTCTTGCCACGCTCCGCACCCAGGCGGACGGGCTCTCCGAATGCCGTTCCAAACTGATAGCATCCCTTGCCGGACGCCTGGACGGGGAAGCTTTCCGCCGCAAATGCAATGAGCTTTTTCATCCCCAGCTGACCTTGAAAAAACTCTGACTTTTTTCAAACAGCCAACGGGAAAAGACCGGAAACGGTGATATAATCCCCTTAGAGTAGACACTCGAAAAAACGAAAAAGTTTTACGAGACTACACTAAGGGGATTATATCAACCCAAGCGGCCCTTGGTTTTTCTTCCTGCCCCGCCGCGGGGTGTCGCAAGCCGCCGGAAGTGAGCAGCAAAGCAGAGCCTTCCGCTTCTGTGCGCGGAATCGGGAGATATGAAGGTTTTTGGCAAAAACCGTAGGGAAGCCGCAATCGAAAAAGGATAGGCTGTACCTGTCATTAAGTTAAAATCAAAACGCAGCCGTTAAGGCACGGAAAAACCACTTCCGCTCCTTAACGGCTGTGCCGGTTCACGGCAGTTTGTTTACATGGCAGTTTGTTAGATAACAAAAAACCGTAAGCATGCCGTGAACAGATATCCTGCCTTATCGCTTCTTATAAAGGATCAGCTCGGGATCCGTGCCGTTTGCACCATACTCACTGACAAGCAGAAAATCCATTCCCGCGACTACTCCGTAGCATCTTCCGATTTCCCCGTCATGAAACGCGCATGCAACCTGATTACACAGATAGATCTGATTGTCATCAAGCAGTCTGACTGCTTCGCCGTTTGGCATGGGATAAGCGATATTTACATAAGAACCGTTCATCGCGTAAAGCTCATGCAGGTCCGGCAGACCGGGAATGTTCAAAGCATTGAATTCTTCGATCAATTGTTTTTTGAGCAAGTCATAGTGTTCCATCCCGCCCGTTTTTATGTATCGAAAAATGAAGCACTGTTTTCCGAAGGGACATCCTTGGGATTCTCTGCAGCCCTTACAGCCTTGATCCTTTCCGTAGTTGCAGGCGCCGCAATCCGCACCGCATATTGATTTCATCTTCGTCCTCCTTTTCTGATCTTTCAATACTCTTCAAAGCCGAACAACTGCCTTTCCGTTCCGCCGGGTTTCCATCAGAAGGCAAACCTTCCGTTTTCTGGTCGGCCTGCCTTCCGAAACACATTCCCGCGAGTTTCTGTTCGGCTTCGGAATCCAACCGTTCATCCTTCCATTCTCTATGCAGCGATAAAAACCAGCGCTCCCCGGTTGCATCGCTTTTCGAAGAAGAAGCAACCGATCGAAAGGAAATTGCAGACGATGGCTTAAGAATTATACAACGTACAAAAAATAATTGCAACAGATCGGAACGATAGATAAGTGAATTGTCCCTTTCTCAACCGGGGGGCAGAAAAAGAAGGGGGGGCGCAAATACCGGACGGTGATTTCCTGTGTCCGGGTTGTCTTCAACAATAAAGGGCTTCGGCTGTCGCCGAAGCCCTTTTCGGGATCTTCCGTCAACGGGAAAGGGTCATTTCCCGCTTGCGCCGTAGTTCGAGAGAACGCGTGCGGAGGGGTCATTGACATCGCACCCCTTCCAGGAGCGGTTGGGCATCCAAAAATCCGCAATCATCTCTGCTTGTCCCGGATAATACTTCTCAAAGATTTCACGGTACAGCAGCGATTCCTTCGTAAAGGGGGCAGCGTGACGGTATGCCGCACTTTTTTCACGCAGCTCCGCGTCGCTGTAGAGCCCCTCGGCATACTCCTTCAGATCATCCACCATCGAGTGACCGACCGCATCGGAGAAGGCCGCTTTTTCGCGGTAGAGGATGTCGTGCGGCAGCCAGTCCCCCTCAAAGGCATGACGGAGGAGGTATTTCCCGATGCCGTAGGTGTTCAGTTTCTTTTCCGGATCAATCGACAGAACATAGCGGACAAAAGCAAGGTCCCCGAAAGGAACCCGCGCCTCAAGGGAGTTTGCGGAGATGCAGCGGTCTGCACGGAGCACATCATACATATGAAGCTCGCGGATGCGTTTTTCCGACTCCTCCTGAAACGCCGACGCAGAGGGAGCAAAATCGGTATATTTGTAGCCGAACAGTTCATCCGAAATCTCTCCGGTCAGCAGAACGCGGATATCGGTATGCTCATGAATCCACTTGCAAAGCAGATACATGCCCATGCTGGCCCGAACGGTTGTAATATCAAAGGTTCCGAGCGTGTAAATCACTTCTTCCAGAGAGGAGAGAACCTCCTCACGGGTCATGATGACCTCGGTGTGCTCACTTCCGATATACTCCGCAACCTGACGAGCATACTTCAGGTCGATGGCATCCCCATCCATGCCGATGGCAAAAGTGCGGATGGGTTTGGGGCTTTTCTTTGCCGCGATAGCGCAGACAAGAGAGGAATCCAGCCCGCCGGAAAGAAGGAAGCCGACCTTCGCATCCGAAACCAGGCGTTTCTCCACGCCGTCAATCAGCTTCTCCCGGATTTTCCGGCAAACCGTGTCAAGGCCGTCATGCGAAACCTCCCTTACCTTCGTAATGTCGGTGTACGGTATAAATTTTCCGCCGCGGTAGTAGTGCCCCGGAGGAAAAGGAAAGATCTTATCGCAAAGCCCGACAAGGTTTTTCGGCTCGCTTGCGAACAGCACAGCCCCGTTCCGGTCATAGCCGTAATAAAGCGGACGAATTCCTATCGGATCACGCGCGGCAAGATACTCGCCCGTTTCCCCGTCATAGAGAATCATAGCAAACTCCGCATCGAGCAGGGAAAACATCCCGACACCGTATTCACGGTACAAAGGAAGCAGAATCTCGCAGTCAGAGCCGCTTTTGAAGCTGTATTTTACAGAAAGCTGTTCTTTCAGTTTTTCAAAGCCGTAGATTTCCCCGTTGCAGACCAGATAGCTGCCGTCAAGCTCGAACGGCTGCATGCCTTCCGGGGTGAGCCCCATAATCGCAAGTCGGTGAAACCCGAGAAGCCCCCGACCGGTATCAATAATCCTGCTGTCATCCGGTCCTCTGGATATTGTCTTTTCAAAACCTGCCCGAAAAGCGGAAAGGGTGGCACGGCTGTCGCAGTAGCCCATAATCGAACACATAATAGAATCCTCCGAAATCAATCTGTCAGCATCCGATAGGGCAAGTGCCGCAACTCGCTGTGCCACCTATCTTTCTTCTCTTCCGGCTCCGTTTGAAGCCTTGCCGCTGTAACGGGCAGCTCCCGGCTCACCTACTCGGTGTCTCCCTTTCGGATCGCGGCTTACCGGGTGTTCTTCGCGCAGCTCCTGCCGTATGGCTTCCATCGTCCCATACTCGCTTCGTGCGGTGTTCTGCGGTACTTTTCCCGACTCAGACGCCTCTGTTCCTCTTCGGTTTTGTGTTACTCTTCGTCCTGAAGGGCGTCATAGCCCTCTTCACCGGTGCGCACCTTTACAACGTTTTCCACATCGTAGACAAAGATCTTACCGTCTCCGATATGACCGGTATACAGAACCTTTTTCGCCGTTTCGATTACACGGCGCACGGGTATTTTGCTGACAACAATGTCAAGCTGAATCTTCGGAAGGAGCGTCGCCTCCACCTCGACGCCGCGGTAGTACTCGGGCTTGCCCTTCTGAATTCCGCAGCCGAGAACATGGGACATGGTCATTCCCGTGATGCCGAGATCAACCAGCGCCGCCTTCAGGGCTTCGAATTTTGCTTCCTTGCAGATAATTTCAACCTTAGTGAACTTGGGCACGGTGCCGTCGGATTTCTCAAAGGAGGGCAGCTTCTTCACGGGAATTGCCTCTGCCTCCGGAACATCTCCTGCCACAACAACCGGCTCCTCCTCCGCGATGGTATCGGGAAGCATCGCGAATCCTGCATAGGCAGTCGGCAAACCGTGCTCGGAAATATCCAGTCCTTCAAGCTCGTCGGCCGCATCTGCGCGCAGCCCGATTGTATGTTTCAGAATCAGGAACACGGCAGTGATCAGAACACCGGTATAAGCCGCAACCGAGACAACGCCGAGCGTCTGGACGCCGAGCAGGTGCATTCCGCCTCCATAGAAAAGTCCCTTCTCGGTAGAAACGCCGGTAGCAAAGAGACCGGTCAGAATCGTACCGAGAGCGCCGCAGACACAGTGAACGGAAATGGCGCCGACCGGATCATCGATCTTTGCGATTTTATCGAAAAACTCTACGGAAAGAACAACAACAATACCGAAAATCAGCCCCATGATCGCAGCGCCGAGAGGGCTGACCGCGTCACAGCCGGCAGTAATTCCGACAAGGCCGGCAAGCGCGGCGTTGTAAGTCATCGAAACATCCGGTTTGCCGTAACGGATCCAGGTGAAGACCAGCGTGGTGCAGCAGGCAACGGCCGCCGCAAGGTTAGTGTTGAAGAAGATCAGACCGGCACTTTCCATCAGCGCGTCACTGTCCATTCCGACGGTAGACGCACCGTTGAAGCCGAACCAGCAGAACCAGAGGATGAATACGCCGAGAGCGGCAAAGGTGAGGTTATGACCGAGAATAGCACGCGGCTTGCCGTCCTTGCCGTATTTACCGATTCGGGGCCCGAGGATCTTTGCGCCGATCAAAGCACAGACGCCGCCGACCATATGCACTGCCGTCGAACCGGCAAAATCGTGAAACCCAAGCTGAGCAAGCCAGCCGCCTCCCCAGATCCAGTGCCCGGATACCGGGTAAATGAACAGGGAGATAGCAGCGGAGTAAATGCAGTACGCGCTGAATTTTGTACGCTCCGCCATTGCTCCGGATACGATCGTCGCTGCAGTGGCGCAAAAAACGGTCTGAAAGATGGCGTACGCCCACAGCGGAACGCCGGCGGGAAGAATCGAACTGTAATCCTTCATAATCATCGGATCAATCCAGCCGAACAGCGCGGTGCCGGTACCAAACATAATACCGAAGCCGACAAGCCAGAAGCACGGCGTTCCGATACAGAAGTCCATCAGATTCTTCATCAGAATGTTACCGGTGTTTTTGGCGCGGGTAAAACCCGCTTCACACATCGAGAAGCCTGCCTGCATAAAGAAGACAAGCGCGGCACCGATGAGAACCCAGATTGTGTTTACGGGACTGTAAGTCATTGTCTTATTCTCCTTGTCTGTCTGATTTTATGCTCATCTCACACCGAACAGCAGATCGCCGTAGGTCGGGAAGGGCCAGAATTCCTTTGCGGTGACGGTTTCCGCCTCGTCACAAACGACGCGGAGCTCCGCCATTTTTTTGAGAATCACGTCACGGATGAATACGGAGGCCTCGGTAATATCGCCGATCGTTTTCAGCTTGATCACTGCGCTCTCCAGCTCCGACGTTGCGGTATCGATTCCGTCGGCAATGGCGGAAAGACGGCGGATCAGGTCCTTTTCATACCTGCCGGGCAGTTCCGGAATCACGGCCGCCTTTGCGGTATAGGTTTCCGCAACGGATCGCGCATAGGCTTCCACCGCCGGAAGAATATCCTTCTTTGCCATATCCACCATGGTGTTTGCTTCGATATTCACGGTCTTACAGTTGTTTTCCAATGTGATCTCGTAAAGGGAGCGGATCTCCGCCATAGAGAAGACCTTATTCGCTGTCAGCATATCGGTATTCTTTTTCTCGAGAATCGTCGGAAGCGCATCCGGAGTGGTGCGGAGATTCAGCAGACCGCGCTTCTCTGTCGCTTCCTTGATCCAGGCGTCGTCGTAGCCATTGCCGTTGAAAATAATACGCTTATGCGTTTTGATCACATCGCGGATCAGCTCATGCAGCGTTCCTTCAAAGTCCTCCGCCTTTTCAAGGACATCCGCGTACTGACGGAGAGATTCCGCAACCGCCGCGTTCAGCATGATATTGGCGCAGGCAATGCTGTTGGAGGAGCCGAGCATACGGAACTCGAATTTGTTTCCGGTGAAAGCGAACGGGGAGGTTCGGTTACGGTCGGTGGTGTCGCGGGTAAACTTCGGAAGAACATGAACGCCGAGCCGGAGCACTGTTTTTTCCGCCGCACTGTACGGCTTTTCGTTCTCTATCGCATCCAGAACTGCGGTCAGCTCATCCCCGAGGAACATGGAAACGACGGCAGGAGGTGCTTCGTTCGCCCCGAGGCGGTGATCGTTGCCTGCTGTTGCAACGGAAAGGCGGAGGAGATCCTGATAATCGTCGACGGCCTGAATGACCGCGCAGAGGAATAGCAGGAACTGAGCATTTTCGTAAGGGGTTTCACCCGGGGTCAGCAGATTGACACCGGTGTCGGTCGCCATCGACCAGTTGTTGTGTTTGCCGCTGCCGTTGACACCGGCAAACGGCTTCTCGTGAAGCAGGCAAACAAGTCCGTGACGGGCAGCAACCTTTTGCATGATCTCCATCGTCAGCTGGTTGTGGTCGGTTGCAATGTTCGTCGTTGCATAAATCGGAGCCAGCTCGTGCTGTGCCGGAGCCACTTCGTTGTGCTCGGTTTTGGCAAGAACACCCAGCTTCCACAGCTCCTCATTGAGGTCAGCCATGTATGCCGCCACTCTCGGCTTGATTACGCCGAAATAGTGGTCATCCAGCTCCTGTCCCTTCGGGGGCATGGCGCCGAACAGAGTTCTGCCGCAGAACACAAGGTCGCGGCGCTTATCGTACATATCCCGATCCACAAGGAAGTATTCCTGTTCCGGTCCCACGGAAGTCCGAACGCATTTTACATCTGTATTTCCGAAAAGGCGGAGAATACGCATCGCCTGCTTGTCCAGTGCCTGCATTGAACGGAGCAAAGGGGTTTTCTTGTCCAGTGCCTCTCCGCCGTAGGAACAGAAGGCGGTCGGAATGCAAAGGGTCTTCCCTTTGATAAAAGCATAGGAGGTTGGGTCCCATGCGGTGTATCCTCTCGCCTCGAAGGTGGCACGCAGCCCTCCGGAGGGGAAGGAGGATGCGTCCGGTTCTCCCTTGATCAGCTCTTTTCCGGAGAACTCCATAATCACACCGCCGTCCGGAGAAGGGGAAATAAAGCTGTCGTGCTTTTCGGCGGTAATTCCGGTCAGCGGCTGGAACCAGTGGGTAAAGTGCGTCGCACCGTGCTCAACCGCCCAGTCCTTCATCGCTGCTGCAACCGCGTTTGCCACCTCATTGTCCAGCCGTGCCCCCTCGTCGATTGTCCGCTTCAGGGACTTGTAGACGTCGGAGGGCAATTTTGCCTTCATAACCCTGTCGTCAAAAACCAGACTTCCGAAGTAATCCGATACCGTGCTCATCTGAAAATCCTCCTTGATTGAAAAAGCGAGGCAATGCGCCCATTCAGTCGGGACGCCATTGCCTCGCTTTTCTTTAATTATCCGTAAAACAAAAATTGCGCCAAAGAGCTTACGCTCCAAGACGCCATTGCCTTTATGGGCGCTATTATACACACCTCCGGGCGGTTTGTCAAGTACTTTTTTAAAATTTTTCAGAAGTTTTTGATGATCCCCATGTGCCTCTTCCAAAAATTGATCGGTGACAGATTACAGTCGGAACTATATAATATATATGTATAAATCCGAATACCCCGTTCAGCGGTACGACTGAAGCGGCACAGAAAGGAGGTGAGTGTCGTGAGGCTTCTGATCCGGCGATTCAACAGAATGCATCGGCCTGCAGCGCGGCTGCTGCGGCTTTGTCTTTTTCTGATTCTTCTCGCTTCCGTGTTTCTGCTTTTTTCGGCGATGTTCTCGGAAGGGCTGCGGCGGGAGGAGCTGAGATTGTTTCTGCCGGAAGCAGGGGAGTACATAGCGGCAAGCATCACGCTTTCTCTCGGCGGCGGGTTCCTGTTTGATTATATCTGCGCCTGTGCGTATCAAAGAAAAAACTGATTGCTTCTCCGGCAGAATCGTGTCTCTTTTTGGGAGAATTGTATCTTGCCGGGCAATCGGTACTACGATAAGATGGGACTGATCCAATCACTTTATACAGGAGACAAGAAGAGAAAAATGGAAAAAAAGATTCGTCTCGGTCATATCGGCATGTCCCATGATCACAGCGGACAGAAACTGGCAACGGCCCGGAAATACCCGGATATTTTCGAAATTGTCGGAATTTGTGAGGAAAAGGATGATGTTTATGAAAGGCTGAAGAATCATCCTGATTATCAGGGAATTCCGCGCCTGACAACAGAGCAATTCTTCAACTCCGATCTGGACGCGGTTTTAGTTGAAGGGTTTGAGCTCGACTTGGTACGTCTCGGACAAATGTGCATTGACAACGACCTGCCGATCCATCTGGATAAGCCGGCGGGGGACGATATTGTTGCCTTTGAAAAACTGCTTCGCGATGCCAAGCGCAAGCACCTTACCGTTCAGCTCGGCTATATGTACCGCAACAACCCCGCTGTGGAGTATGCGCTGAAGGCAGTCCGGGAAGGAAAGCTCGGTGAGATCTATGAGGTCGATGCCATTATGAACACCGGGCACTGGCTCTCCAAGCGCCAGTGGCTGAAGTGCTTCGATGCCGGCATCATGTTCTTCCTCGGCTGTCACATGGTGGACTTTATCCATATGTTCCAGGGAACACCGAATAACATCATTCCCTTCAACCGCAGTACGCATTTTGACAACACCGATGTAATCGACCACGGCTTTGCCGTATTCGAATATGATCACGGTGTATCCGTAGCCCGCGCCACCGCAACGGAATGCAACGGATGGGCACGCCGTCAGCTGGTCATTTGCGGACAGAAAGGCACAATCGAAATCAAGCCGCTTGAAACCGGAAACAATCAGCGCTACGGTGAAATCAACTTCACGGAGTACAGCCCTCTCGGCAGTTCTACTTTCTGCGACCGGAAGCAGATCGTTGAGATTCCGCCGGTTGCCGGACGCTACGATTCTCAATTAATGGAATTTGCCAAGTGTGTGCGCGGCGAAATGGAAAACCCCTTCACATACGAGTATGAGCTGCAGACACAGCGAATGGTTCTTGCTGCATGCGGTCAGGACATTGACTATAAGGCAAAGATCGAATTATAAAACGCCGGTTTGCAGAAAAAACAACTTTTTATACAAAAAACACAACAATTTATCTTCAAAAAGGCCCTTCAGTGTGATAAATTATAATAAACAGGACTTTGTTCTGAATAAAAATGAAGAGGTACATAATATGAAGAAACTGCTTTCCCTTATTTTGGCAGCGCTTCTGGTCGCCTCCCTTTGCGCGGTCTTTGCGTTCGGCGCCTCCGCCGCTTCCTCTGACCTGTATGTAAAGGCCGGCGGAACGGGGGACGGTTCCTCCGCCGAAAAAGCGTTCGGCAGCATTGAGGATGCTTATTCCGCCGCTGCGGAAAAGACCGACGATATCGTCATTCATGTTGTCGGCGAGGTCACGTGGGACATCTCCCTTGCAACCTTTGAAGCTCCGGTGCATACCAACAAGATCACTTTTACCGGCGATAAACTCAACATCACTTGCTCAAAGTCCTATTTCCTTTCACTTGGCGGCCGCACGGTGTTTGAGAAGATTGAACTGGTTCCTTCGACTAAACTTTTGATGCGCACCAATTTCAACGATATTGTCTTCGGTGAGGGCGTGGTGGTATCCGGGGGAAACAAAGTTTGCATCCGCTGCACCAGCAAGGATATCATTGACGGTTATGATTTTATCACCAATACCTTCAAGGCCAATGCGAATATTACCGTTCTTTCCGGTATCTTTGAAGATCTCTGTATTTTCCAGAACGGCTGCCCCGCGAATCTGGACGGGGACGTCACCATTACCGTCGGCGGTACCGCCGAGGTAGACAATGTCGTTGTTGCCCGCAATTCCTACAACACCGTAAACAACGCAACCTTCTATCTCAACGGCGGCAAGGTCAACCGCTTCCTCGGCAACACCGACCGCTCGATGGCACAGCTCGAAGGACAGACAATGCCCGGCGTTACCGGCAAGTTTACCGTTGTGGTTTCGGATGCCTTTAACCTTGCCGACTCTTTCAACAACAATAATACCACCACCTTCTTCGGTATTTCCGGTCCCTCTATCATTGTCGGTGCCGATGCGTTGCTTGACAAGGCAGATTACGAGCTTCAGGTTGCCGAGGGCGTATGGGATGCTTTCAACTCCACCCCGGATAAGGTTCAGCTTTCCTCTTTCGACCGCGTTACGAAGACGGCTGCTACCACAACCGATCCGGTCGTGACCGACGCACCGGCTACCGATGCTCCTGCAACGGACACCCCGGCGCAGGAGACCACAGCGGCTCCGGCGACCGAACCGGTTCCGGCAACGACCGCAGGCGGCGATGTTACCCCTCCGACCGGCGATGCAACGCTTGTCATTCTTTTCGCTGGCGCCGCTGTTCTCTGCTGCGCGACTGTTCTTGTCATTCGTAAGAAGAAAGCCTGATTTTTGCCCTTCGTAAGAGCCGCCGCATAGCGGCGGCTCTCTTTCTCTCTTAGAGGGGAACATCGAAAAACAGATAAAGTTTTGTAAAAAATGATAGAATCATCTCGTTTCTATTCTCTGTTTTCGGTAAGGTCTTGCAATTATACCTTGTTTCCAATATAATATTTGTATGGGCACATCCAAAAAGCACATAAAAAACTTAAGAAAAAAGAAAGGAACTGTTATGAAACACGCAAACAGGACAATCAGCTTGATGCTTCTTCTTTGCATGCTTGCGGCTTCCCTCGCTGCCTGTGGCGGAGATAAGCCGGCAGTCACCACTCCTCAGGTTACTTCTTCAGCGCCCGGCGAGGATGTTACCACACCGGCCGAGACCGGAGAGCAGCTGATTGTCCCGATGGACAAGTCCTATGAAGGCTACAAATTTGTCTTTCTCACCACCGGACATGTAGCTTACAACGATTTTGACTTTTACGAGGATTCTGCTGCCTCCGTCGTGGATAATGCTCAGTTTCAGCGCAAGCTCAAGGTAGAGGAAATGTTTGATATTACCATTGAGCAGCAGACTGCCGAGAACAAAGCCTCCGGCTCCAACCCCGGATATGAAAAGCTCCGTCAGGCCCACACCGCCAATGAAGCTATGTACGATCTTATGAACATCGGCGGTTACTGCGCGGCAAAATCTGCGGTATCAAACTATCTCTATGATCTGAATTCCACGACCTATATTGATACCACAAAAAGCTGGTGGGATCAGAACGCCAATGATGACATGACCCTTAACGGCGTCCTCTTCTTTACAAACGGCGCTCTTTCCGGAGCACGCAGCGAAAGCACCTTTGTTATCTTCTATAATAAGACGCTCGGCGCAACCAAAAAGCTCGAGGCTCCCTATCAGCTGATCCGCGACAAGAAGTGGACCCTCGACACCTTTGCCTCCATGTGTCTCGAGGTCAGCGAGGAGCTGACCGGTAATGATACCCGGGATCCCGGCGACCGCTACGGTCTCTACTGCTGGGATGACGCCATTGTCGGTATGATGGCCGCTACCGGTACACGCTGTGTCACCATCGAAGACGGGGCAATGACAATGACCCTTTACTCCGACAAGTCTGAGGAAGCCTTCAACAAGTTTACCTCTATTGTTTATAACAAGGATTACTGCCTTACCTATCAGCGGTATTCCGGACAGATGAACGTTGTTGACAGCTGGTGTAACGATCAGGCGCTCTTCTGGGCGACTTCCAATGTCAATACCGCCAAGATGCAGGAAATGAACTCTGACTTCTCCATTTTGCCTTACCCGATGCTCAACGAGACACAGGGCAGATATTACACCACCATTGCTCCGTATAACTCTCAGTTTATTGCAATGCCCGCAATTCAGGAGGACGAGGAGCGCACCAGCGCCATTGCCGAAACGCTTGCCTATGAAGGGAAGCAGATCCTGACCCCTGCGCTCTATGAAAGAACGCTGAAAACCAATCAGGTTCGCGATGAGGACAGCGCAGACATGCTGGATATTATCTACGACAGTTACATGTATGATCTCGGTTATTATTTCTCGATTGGCAATATTACAACCCAGCTGATGAATCTGATCCGTAATTACGATACCGGATTTGCTTCGATGTGGGCGCGTATTGAAAAAGCCGCCAACACGCAGCTTGACAAGTACAACAAAGACCTGACAACAGCTGCAGAAAGCTGGAAGACCAACTGATTCCCCAAACTTCCGATCGGGATTACAAAAGCAATCCTCAAGTATCCAAAAAGGGGCTGTCTCACTTAGTGAGACAGCCCCTTTTTCCTGTTTTTTCTCCCGAAGGAGATTCGAAAATCTGTTTTTTATTCTTGCTTAAACCATCACAAAACCATTGCCAAAAGTTCTCTTGCCAAGCTTCTCTTTTAAGAGAAGCGGGGGTCAGGATTTTGCTTTTCGGACAACGAAGCAAAGTAAATATACGAGCAGGTTCGCGATGACAACGCACGGACCGGTGGGAAGTCCGAGCAGACAGCCGGCAAAAAAACCGATAACAAAGCAAGCACAGGAGACAACCGCGGCAACGCTGATGACACGGCGGAAGCTCCCGGATACACGCATGGCCGTCAAGGCAGGAAAAACAACAAGGGCGGAAATCATAATGGCACCGATGAGCTTCATTCCCACGACAATAACAACAGCCGTCAGCATGGCGATCAACAGATTGCAGAAGCCCGTGCGCGCCCCGGAGGCGCGTGCAAATGCCTCATCAAAGGTAACGGCAAAGATAAGATGATAGAAAACAAGATAAAGCACAATCACAAGAACCGATATGCCGATGCTGAGATAGAGATCCTTGTCTGTCAGCGTAATCACCGAAGCAGACCCGAAAAGGCTGTTGCAGACATCCGCCGTCATGGAGCCGCGCGCAAAGCTGAAAATCACAACGCCGACGGCAACGGCACCAGTGGAAACAACGGCAGTCGCCGCATCGCCGCGCATGACACCGGTTTCGGTCAGCTTCATCAGCAGGAAGGCCGCAGCAATGACAATCGGGATGGAAATTTCAAGAGAGTTTGAAGCATCCAGCCCGAGGGCAGCAGCAATGGAGAGCGCAAAGAAACCGACGTGGCTCAAGCCGTCACCAATCATAGAATACCGACGAAGAACAAGGGAAACCCCAAGCACGGCAGCGCAAAGAGATACCAGAATACCGACCGTAAGAGCGCGGAAAACAATTCCGCGGATTATCGGATCCCCGAAGATTTCGGAAATAGTCATTGGTTATCCTCCTTGTTCTCCCCTGCGGCAAGATAGGCTTTTCCCATGTCGGACGACAGATAATCCGTGGGAGTACCGAAGAAAAGCGCTCCGCCGTCGCCAAGATGGAGAATACGCGTTGCCGTCCGGCACGCCCTCTCCGGAGAATGAGAAACCGAAAGAACAGTCAGCCCTTCTTTCTTATTTTTCTCCTCAATGATTCCGTAAAGCTCCGCGGATACCAGTGGGTCAAGCCCTGTAACCGGCTCATCGAGAACCAGAATTTTCTTTGCCGCGCAGAAAGCGCGCGCCAGTAAAACACGCTGTTTCTGTCCTCCGGAAAGCTCCGAAAAGCTGCGGCTTGCCAGCCCCGTTATCCCGAGCAGTTCCATGTTTTTTTCTGCTTCTGCGCGATCGGCAGCGGTAATCCGCGCCGCAAAGCGGGAGATCAGCGTGCCGCTCAGTACGATTTCCGAAACCGAAGCGGGAAAATCCTTCTGCGCCGCGCTTTGTTGCGGCAAATATCCGATTTCCGAACGGCGCAGCCCGTTCTTCAGCTGAATTCTGCCGTGTTCCGGACGGATCAGCCCGACAATCGCCTTAACAAGCGTGCTTTTTCCGCTTCCGTTTTCTCCGAGGATACAGAAACAATCCCCTTCCTCCACAGAAAAACTGAGTCCGGAAACAACCGGATGCTTTTCGTAGGAAAGTGTAAGATCCTGACAGGTTATCAGATTCATCCGTTCAATGCCTCCCGCAAAACCTCGAGATTTTTGCGCATCAATGTCAGATACGTCTCCCCGGCATTGAATTCCTCCGCGGTCAGGTTGTGGCAGGAGTGCATGGCAAGAACGCGCACACCGCAGGCATCTGCAATTCGTGCAGCGATTTCTCCGGTGGAAAACTCAATTTTCAGTACAGCCGGGAGGTGTTTTTCCTTGATTTTATTCATCAGAAAGGAAAGGGTCGCAAGACTCGGTTCGCTTTGCGAGGAACAGCCGGGGAAAGCAGCAAAATACCGGATTTGGTATTCGTCACAGAGGTAACGGAAGGGAAATCGTTCTGCAAAAACAATGGTATCATGCTCTGCTTCGGCAACAACAGAGCGGAAATCCGCATCAAGCTTGTCCAGTTCTGCGCTGAAGCTGTCAAAATTTTTCTGAAAATATTCTGTGCCTTCCGGGTCTAATTCACAAAGCTCCTTCAGAATGCGGGCAGCTATTTTTTGGGCGTTTTTCGGGGAGGTCCAGACGTGCTCGTCATATTCCACCCTGCAGTCTTCCTCCTCTTCTTCCGGTTCCTCCATTCCTTCCGTGAGCTCCTCGGTAAGCGGAGGGCAAACATCCAACAACGCAAAGGAAACGGAAGCGCTTCCGTCGGGGGAGATTTTCTGTGACCAGGCATCGGTTTCTCCGCCGACGCGGATAAACAGATCCGCACGGCGTACAGCTGCAAGATCCGACAAAGTCGGTTCATAGGAGTGCGCATCCATTCCGGGCGGAATCAACAGGTGAACGGTTCCGCGTTCCCCAAGGATTGTCCGTGCAAAATCATATTGCGGGAACAAGGTGCAAACAACGCTGACTCCTTCCGCTTTCTGCTTTGTGCCGCAGGAAGCAAACGGCAGCAGCAAAGCAAGAAGGCAAAGCAGTGCGCTCAGCTTTCGTAATAATTTCATTTGTTCTTTTGTCCTTCCTTCGCTGCGCAGCGCGCACATTCTCCGTAAAGCACGGTTTTGCAGCGGTCAATCCGGAACCCGTGCTCCGCACCGATATGCTCGATCAATTCCTGACCGTGCCGGCAGTCCAGATGGGAAACACAGCCGCAGACCGTGCATTTCAGATGGAATAAGCAGTTGCACTCCGCATCTGCTCGTCCGGTGCTTCGGTAAACATATTCCCCGTCAGCTGCCCGAAAACGGGTAAGAAGCCCTTCCCGGCACAGCGCGGCAAGCCTGCGGTAGAGCGTGCTGACGCCGACGCCGCTGTCCTTCATTTTTTCCGTGATTTCCTCTGTAGAGAGCGCCGCATCTCCCGTTTCCTGAAACAAAGCGAGAAGCATCCGGCGGCTTTTGGTATCGTAATTCATTTTCCTTTTCTTTCCTCTTTCTCATCAGGCGCAGAAAGGCCGCGTCAAAATTGAGAATTGTTCTCACATTGTAGCAGACAGAGGCCGCTTTGTCAAGAGAAGAAGAGAAAAAGTGCTCACAAAGTGTACCATTTTCCGTCAAACGGAAAGCGCTTGCAATTCCGGGAGAATAATGATATATTAATAGCAGTATTGATATAAGGAGGTACTATGACGCTTTATGAGCGCCTGCGGGCGGATGAAACAATCAAAACCTATATCCGGGAGGCAGACAATTCCCTCCGCGCGCTTGGATTTACCGAGCACAGTTTTGCCCATGTGACGCGCGTTGCGGAAACAGCGAAAAACATTCTGACAGCACTCGATTACAGTGAGCATGACCGCGATCTTGCACTGGTTGCAGGGTATTTGCATGATATCGGGAATCTGGTCAATCGGATTGACCATTCACAGAGCGGAGCTCTGATTGCCTACCGGTTGCTCGACGGTTACGGCGTGCCCGCGAAGGACATCGCCGCGATTGTTTCCGCCATCGGAAACCACGATGAGGGGACCGGCGTTCCCGTTAACCCCATTGCGGCAGCCCTCATTCTTGCCGACAAGTCGGACGTGCGCCGCAGCCGCGTGCGCAATGCAGATCCTGCCTCCTTTGATATACATGACCGAGTCAATTATTCGGTCAAGGAATCGGAACTGAAGGTTGACCGCCGATACAACACCGTTCGGCTGAAGCTCTCAATTGATACGGAAGTCAGCTCCATTATGGACTATTTTGAGATTTTCCTTGAGCGGATGACCCTTTGCCGCAAAGCCGCGGAAAAGCTCGGCCTTTCCTTTAAGCTTTTGATCAACGGACAAACCCTGCTATAAACGTACCGAGGACAGGAGGCAAGCGCTTCTCCGCTGTCGGGATTTCAAGCAAAAAAGATTGTCCGCAGCTTTCGTGCAAAACACGCACACGGTCGACAAACAGGAAACGGCACCCGGAAAAGTCTTCCGACCAAATACCGGGCGGATCTCTGCCGAAACCGAGCATTCTATACCCGCTTCTGCAGGCTGAGCGGCATTTTCTTTCTGCTTTTGTCGAAAACGGACATTACCATTACAGAGAATGGTGTTAAAAAAAGAAAACAAAAAAAACGACAATCTTCCAAAAGAAAATTGTCGTTTTATGGTGCGAGTGTTCATATTTGAACAGAAAAAGAGTGTCCGTAAATCCGTTACGAACACTCGATATGGTCGGAGTGTTCATAACGAAACTTTGCGGTCGGTTAAAAACATAGTAATTTCAGTTGTTTTACGAAATAAAATCCTGTGGAGAGTATTTCTCATAGCAATGATTACCGACGGGAAAACGCTGATCGGTGCTTTCATCAATAATCAGCCACAGACATTTGTGCCCGAATTCGACTTTTCCCTTCACTCCGCTTTCGTTAAAAATAAGCACGCCTCCTTCATTGCGGGCACTTATCTCCAAGACGGTTTCGGTAGAGTCATCCAAATAGTAGTTTTCTCTGTTTGGATCGGGGTAGCTAAATGTGAACACATATTTCAGAGACAGAGTTACCTGACTGTCGGTTACGTTTTTGAAAGTCAAGTACGTATTACTGCGCGGCATTTCTTTATCTGACAGCTCTCCAAGCTTCGCGTACTTATGCCAAGTCTTATCAGTAGCGGCATTTATCAGATCATCCGCCGGAGCGTTCAGAGGGGTGTATGTCAGATCTGAGACGTTTCTCGTCTGCTCGTAAGGCTTAAACGGTTCGGAATAGCGGCAATAATCGTCATAATATAATTCAAGGGATTTTTCAAACGTGATCTTTTCAGTTTTGCCGTCCTTGGTCAGATATCGATTGCCGTTCTCTGCATCAAGAATGGAATAAATCAATTTATATTGACCGTTGCTTGCAAACTCATATAGATTATATTCCAATTCATAGTATTGCTCGTTGTCTACATGTATAAAGCCTTTGTCATCGAGCCAGCAGGTTTCATAAGCAAAAGCATCCAAAAGAACGGGGACTCCGCCTTTTTGAGTAAATATTGCTTTGATTCGGTAATCCTCATTCATAAGTACAAGCTCGTCCTTACCGTCACCGTTGAGGTCGATTTCATCATAACCT
>JAXFQY010000110.1:0-3997 GCA_034178705.1 Eubacteriales bacterium
TTATAACTTGACTTTTTGCCTTTTAAATGTTATTATTTTTCTATTGCCGGTGTGTTGGAATTGGCAGACGAGGCGGACTCAAAATCCGTTGGGCTAATAACCCGTGCGGGTTCGACCCCCGCCACCGGCACCACACCTTGAAGGCTCGCAAACCCTTGATATGACTGGGTTTGCGGGCTTTTTCTATATGTTCTGCGCTTTTATGTATGTCCCTCCCGCATCAGCGGATTTGCCGTTTACAGGCTGATTTTAGGAGGGACATTGGAGGGACATAAAGCATCATGCGGAGGGATATACGCCCAAAATCGCATTGGCAGACGCAATCTTCGAGTTGAAATTCAAATGCGTGTAAATGTTTGAGGTAGTCGAAATATCACTGTGCCCCAACCATTCCTGAATTTCTTTCAGGCTGACACCGTTTGCGTATAACAGACTTGCGCAGCTATGACGAAGATCATGGAAGCGGATCTTCCGCATACCGTTCTTTTGCAGGATCAGCGGGAAATGCTGTGTGATATAGCCGGGTTTCACAAGTTCACCGATTTCATTGACATAGATATAATCGGCGAACTTCCTGCAATAAGATTTTCCGCACAGCTTTCGGTTTAGCTCCTGCTCCGCTTGCAGACGGTGTAGCAGTTCCTCAAACGGCGGGACAAGCGGCAGACTGCGGTAACTGGCCTTTGTCTTTGTTCTGTCCTTTTGAATGATCTTGCTCTTGCCGTCTATGGTCGCCTGCGTAACGGTGTGCCGAATCGTGATCGTCTTTTTCTTGAAGTCGATGGCATCCCATTTCAGGCCTACCGCCTCACTCCGGCGCAAGCCGTAAAACGCACCGAGGATCACGCCCAGCTCAATGGGATCGCCTCGGACGACTTCAAAAAGGCGGTTCAGCTCATCTTCTTCATAGAAGCTGCCTACGAACTTTTCCTTCTTTGGCCGTTCAATACGGTCTGCCAGATTCGAGTCGATCAGGTCGAGTTTGAAAGCGTGCTGCAAGGCCTTGCGGATATTGGCATGACGGTGTATGACCGTGTTTGCTGAAACACCCCGCACCGTCAATTCATAGGTATAATAATCTTGTATATGCTTCGGTGTTACCTCGCACAGAGCCAATCCGGGGTGATGCTCCTCAAAATATGGGATAATTTTGCTTTTGATACCCATTGCATACGCCCCGTAGGTGGTTTCCTCCACATTCTTTTTCGTCATTTCCAACCAATCGAGCAGGAACGCAGTAAAAAGAATCGTGCCCACGGGAGCCTTTCCCGTACTGCGTTCGATTGCTCTTGCTTCCAGCTCCGCTTCCTTGGCGGCACGAGCCTCGGAAAGCATCTTTTCGGCACGCTTTTTGTTTCCCTTTACCGTTAGACCTGTAGACTTAGACGGCGTGTGCCGCTTGCCGTATTCGTCCACATAGTTCAGTACCATATGATAGTTGATTTTTCCGTTCTCATTCAGAATGTCCTCATCCGCATAGGTGGCAACGATTTTGCAGATAAAGCTTTCGAATCCCTCTGTTTCGTATACGTCCGCCACCTCGCACTCCATCACAAGGGGAGATTCGTCAATGATCGGCGCTCCCGTTTTGGCGGTGTGATAGGCAAAAACATTCTCTTTGCTTTCGACATTCCCGCTGACACAGCCCACATTGTCTGCTTTCGGCAGCATATCCACGCTTACCATATTGACCGTCAAATGATGCGTCTGCTTGATTCCTTTATTGGTGTAGTGCGGCTTTGCGAGGCTTACCATAATGCGGTCATGACCGATAATGCCGAGATGACCGACCAGCACATAGTTGGGTTTTCCATCCACCATTGCACCGACAACGACCAGCGGTGTGGGGTACAGCGCCAACGCATTTCCGATTTCTTTTTTCATGGGATAAACACTCCTCTCAATGATTTGATTTTGTGATTTCAAATCGCAGGAAGTCGAGCCTGTCAAGCTGCTCCTGTTTTGTATGAATTTCATCAAGCGTTCCGTTGCGCTTTTTCCGAAGCATTTCCGTCCGCTCTTTTGAAGTATCTTTATCCGATAGGGCAAGCCGCATATAACGCTCGGCTTCTGCACCCGTAAAGCCTACATCGTGCAGCGTCATGATCAGGCTTAACCGTTCAATATCCGTTTGGTCGTACTGCCGTTCTCCGATATTCCCGTCGTTCTTACCGCAAAAGCTCCAGCTTTCATATTCATTCAAAATCTCTGCAGGAATACGGTAACGCTCGGCAGCCTCTTTGATGGTCATTTGGCTCGTCCTTTCGTGCAATAAAATAAAGGTGCTCCGTTTTTGGAACACCTTTATTATAACGATATGCGATTGAAATGTCTAATACTTATAAATCATCATGAGATATGCTCAATATGTATTTCTTGGCAAACTCGATAAATGCCGCCGCTGCCGAAGAAAAAATCTGCTCTTTTTTCCACGCAAGCGCCGTTGTCGCCGTAAGTGCCGGGGAAAATGGGATAAACCGCAGTCCGTTGTAGCTGCAATTCAGCTTGATGCCAAGCACAGCGCCGACATTGCTCCCTGCAAGCATAGCCTCATTGTAAAGCAAATTTCCCTTGGCAATAACCTCTATTTGTTCAAGATACGGGCCGAACCACTTGCCGAGATTACTCTGGGCAATATCGCCTACAGCGGAGATAAGCGGCAGTCCTGCGAGATCTGCCGGCGTGACCGCTTCTCTTTCGGCAAGCGGAGAATTCTCTTTTACGAGTGCACCCCATTGCTCTTTCACCGGTATAGAAACAAACTCATATTTGCGGATGTCAATAGGCTCCGACATCAGTCCCATATCCAAAAGGCCTCGCTCGATGCTGTCCTTGATGTTTCCTGCGTTGCCGCTGTAAAGCTCATAACGGACAAGCGGGTATTTCTTGCGGAATTCTGCAATGCAGTCGGTCAGTATTCCGGTTGACAAAAATTCACCACTGCCGATCGTGACCGTCCCCTCTAAATTTTCCTCCTTGTAGAGAAAATCCCGCTTTGTCTTGTCGGCGAGGGATACTAACTCCTGCGCTCGACGTTTGAGCAGCATTCCGTCCTCTGTCAAAACGATATTATGATTGCTGCGTACAAACAGCTTAACGCCGAGTTCAGCTTCCAAATCGGCGATCTGACGGGAAAGCGTTGGCTGCGTGACATGAAGCTGCTCCGCCGCCCGTGTAAAGTTTTCTTCTCTGGCTACCGCCAAAAAATATCCGAGTACACGAAGTTCCATAATCTCACCTCTGAGAATAGTATACCATATCATCACTCGATTTTCAATATATCTTGCGCTGAGATATACGAGAATTGTATTTCTAAAAGATAGACACAACGGAGGCAAGAATTTGTCCCCGCCTCCGTTGCGTTTGTCAAATGAATATTATCTCGCCGTTTACGATTTCGGTTGCCCGATTTTGTATATTGTTCATCTTCCCGACCCACGCCATTTGGTCGGCGGCTTTCAGTTGTTCTGTTATGCCCTCTGCCACAGTCATCTGCTTTACCAACCGTTCAAACATTTCCTCAGCCTGACGGTCAATGTTAGTAAGGTAGTTGTTCAATTTTCCGCTTGTCAACAAGTTGATGTAAAGCACTTTGCGGTGATTTTTCAAATAGCGAAGATGCCGCTGCCCCCATATTCCGATTGGCTTTTGTTCTTCATCCGGCTCATCATCTCCGGCAATAAGGTAATAATCACCGACCAACTCATATTTCAGCCCCGTGCGTTCATCTGTAATGTACTTTTCCATAAAAACAGCCTCCTTAATGTTTTGTATTATAATCATAGCAAAGAGAAAGTAAATCGGCAAATGTACGGGGAAATATGTGAGCTTTCAGCCGGATTTCTAATATAGATTTGAGGTTGGTTATGAACACCCGTACCAAAAAGGGAGACACGCTTTTGCGTGTCTCCCTTTTTCAGTGCACATTCCGCTGCCCAGGCGTCAGGTGGGACGGTCATACCCGCTCCCTTTTCATCCTTCCTATCAGCCGGGTATA
>JAXFQY010000115.1:0-38004 GCA_034178705.1 Eubacteriales bacterium
CCGCGGTTTTCTGTTACTCTCTTTTTCGGTTCTCTCTCCGCTTCTCTTAAAAGAGAAGCCTGGCATGAGAAATTTTTACATCGTTATTATGAGCGTTCATCGATAAACAAAAGGGAAAACCGCGAATATAGCAGGTGACAGGCGGCCTACCTGATCAGAATGCCGAAACATTCACTTCTTCTGTCCGTCACGGACCTGAGAAAACAGCCAGTCCAGAAACCCGGGCGTATCGGCTGTCAGCGACCAGATTCCGTGACCGGCACCTTCGAACTCCGTGCATTTGACATCCGTCCGCCCGATTGCGGTGAGAGCCTCAATCATTTTCCGGCAGCTTTCCACCGGCACGGCGGGATCCGCTGTGCCGTGAAAGCACCAGATAGCTGTACCGGCCATCCGTTCAACCGCCTTCGGATCCCCCGCTCCGGCAACAGGAACCGCCGCGGCAAACACGCCGGGATTGCGTGTCAGAAGATCCCATACGGCAAACCCGCCCATACTCATACCGTATGTATACAAACGGGTTTCATCGATCGGGAAGGAAGCACGGCACTCCGCAAACAGCTCCAGAACGGCTGCCATATAGCGCGTCGGACCGAGGTTCAAATAATCGTAGGTAATAAGATTCCACGCTGCTGCAGGAACCCATTTTTCCGTTTTCGGACAGCAGGGAGCAATGACAATCGTCTCCTCGGCGTAACAACTGTCCTCAAGGTTTCTCAATAATTTTGCTTCTCCCGTGTAAATATGGGAATTGTCGTCACAACGCACACCGGCACTGTGCATATACAAAAGGCAGGAAACCCTCCGTTCGGGGGAGAGTTTCTGCGGCAGCCAAAGCTGCCACAGAAGCCGCACACCGTTCGATGCTTCAAAAACGAGAGGGGTCCATCCTGCATTCAATTGTGTATAGTCCATTGTTCTCTTTCCGTCATTCGTTATTTTTCGAGCTTCTGCTCAAACATCCAGTCGAACAGTCCGGCCGTATCTGCCGTTTGTGCCCAGATTCCGTGACCTGCCCCCTGGAACTCCGTATACTTTACATCGTTCCTGCCGATTGCTTCAAATGCCGCCATCATTTTTCTGCTGCTCTCTACCGGAACAACCGTATCGGCGGAGCCGTGGAAACACCAGATTGCCGTGCCGGCCATTCCTTCAACTGCCTTCGGATCTCCCGCCCCGGCAACAGGGATCGCAGCGGCAAACACGCCGGGATTGCGCGTCAGAAGATCCCATACGGCAAACCCGCCCATGCTCATCCCATAGGTATAAAGGCGCGCTTCGTCAATGGCAAGCTGTTCGCGGTAGTAGGCAAATAGCTCCAGAGTTGCCGTCATATAGCGGGTCGGGGTGGTATTGATCCAATTGTAAGTGATCTGATTCCAGGAAGAAGCCTGTACCCATTTTTCCGTTTTCGGACAGCAGGGAGCAATCACAATCGCCTCGTTTGCATACTTGCTTGCCTCAAAGTTCCGTAAAAACTTTGCCTCTCCGGTGTTGATATGGGAGTTATCGTCACAACGAACACCAGCGCTGTGCATATAGAGAATGCAGGGATACTCCTTTTCCGCCGAATAGCCTTTCGGAAGCCAGATCTGATAGAGCAGATCGACACCGTTCTCGGCTTCAAAGATCATGGCGTTCCAGCCGGCTACCAGATCGGTAACGCTCCGGAGATCGATCTCACCCCGCAGATCCAATCCGACAGGAACAGATGCCTCCTCTCCGCACTCTGCAAAATAGTCACGATTCAGCAAGGAAACCGCTGCCAATACGGCGGAACGGCTGCCGCCCGCCACAACAAGCTTCTTACCGATTAAAACAATACGGTACTGGTTTGGCGCCAACCCTTCCGCAGCCTGTGCGGACTCCGGACGGTTCGTCTCGCCGAGGAGAATCTCACATTCCCGCGGTTCTTCATTTGCATCCCGTTTGACCCAAAGCATGCAATCGGTTTCCGAAAAACATGCCGTGCGCAAATCCAGAGCCGCGCTGTTCAGTTCACTGTTCGCCTCCTTCGCAATGACAATCCAATAGTCGGTTTTACCGACCGCTTTGGAGGCGATAACCAGTTTTTCCGGAACCGGATCGGTCAACGGTGCCGTTGTATCGTTCTGTTCGGTGGTTGTTTGCGCCGGAGCATCCTCGCCGCAGGCGGAAAAAAGAAAGCAGAATGAGAGAAATACAGCAAGACAGAGCAAAAACCGGTTCATAGTCGTTCTCCTTTTCGTTTTTCGGTCGTTCCGTTCTTTCCGGGAACACTGGGATCCGATAATCAGCGGATCCGGATACCTAAGGTCGCTTGCAGATGGGCAAGAAGCTTCTCCACTGCCTTATCCGCTTCCTCATCGGTGATGGTGCGATCAGCGGCACGCAGCCAGATACGGTAGGAAACCGATTTTTTCCCCGCGCCGAGCTGGACACCGCGATACACGTCGAAAAGCTTGGTTCCGGCAAGTAACTTGATACCAGCACCGCGGATTGCCTGCTCGATGGTACCTGCTTCCAGGTCCTCTTCACAAACAAACGAGAAGTCGCGGGTAGAGGCCGGGTACTTCGGGATCGGAGTATACTGCGGCACGCCGCCCCGGAGCGTCCAGAGAAGATCGGTGTCGATTTCCGCTGCATAAACACGCATATCCGTGGGGAAGCCGAAATTCTTTGCCGTCTCCGGATGAAGCTCTCCGAGCTTTCCGACAGCCTTTCCCGATACCCGGACAACCGCCGCTCTCCCGGGGTGGTAGGTCGGATCGTCGCGCAGGGCGCTGAACACAGGAGTGTCACAGCGGATCATGGCACAAAGATCACAGACCGCAGTTTTGAGCCGGTAAAAGTCGCCGTCTCCGTAAAATGCAAAGACAAGCGATTTGCGTTCCTCCGGCAGGGAATCTGCCGCTTCTTGCGGCAGATACACGGTTGCGTGCTCAAAAACCGAAGCCGTTTCAGCGGAGTAGCTGCGATTGTGCGCCAATACATCGAGAAGAGAGGGCAAAGCGGTCGTGCGCATGATGCTTGTGTCTTCTCCAAGCGGATTGCGGATCACAACGCTTGCACGCTTCGTGCTGTCCGCGGGCATACGGAGCTTGTCGTAGAATTTCGGAGAGATAAAGCTGAAGGTAACCGATTCATAGTAACCGAGGGATACCATCCGATCCACGATCGCACGGTCATAGAGCTGTTTTTCGCTTCTGCCTCCCTCTGTGGTCTCGCCGCGCAGCGGGGTCGCCTGAATCGCCTCATAGCCCCAGATACGGACAACCTCCTCAGCAACATCGTTCATACAGCCGACATCTCCGCGGAAGCTCGGAACGGTAATCTTCCCATCTCCGACTGAAAAATCCAGCGTGCGGAGAATCTTCTCCATTTCCGCAGACGGAATATCGGTTCCGAGAAACCGGTTGATCCGATCGGCGTCAAGGGGCAGCACAGTCGGCGGCTTCTTCCCCGGATACAGGTCAATCGTTTCGCCGCAGCACTCCCCGGCTCCGAGCAGGTCAACAAGGCCGCAGGCACGGTCCAGAGCGGGTATACAGTTTTCCGGATCCAGTCCCTTTTCAAACCGGGAAGAGCTTTCGGTGCGCATACCGAGCTTTTTCCCGCTGACGCGGACAGAACCGCCGCGGAAATTCGCGCTCTCAAAGACAACCGTCGTCGTCGTATCGGTAATTTCGCTGTTTTCTCCGCCCATCACACCGGCAAGCGCAACCGGCTTTTTTTCATCGGCAATGACAAGCATCGTTGCATCGAGTGTGTGCTCCTTCCCGTCCAGAGAAACAAAACGTTCCCCTTCAGCAGCGCGGCGCACGGTAAGTGCGCTGCCGTCCAGGCAGCGGGCGTCAAATGCATGCATCGGCTGTCCGTATTCCAGCATGACATAGTTCGTAATATCTACAATATTATTGATCGGGCGAACCCCGCTTGCGCGGAGACGCATCCGCATCCATAAAGGGGAAGGACCGATTTTTACATTTCTGACCACACGCGCCGTATAGCGGGAACAAAGATCGGGAGCATCGATTTTCACGGAAAGATAATCGGTGGTCTTTTCCGCAGAGGGATGATAGGTCGGAGCGGGAACGGTATAGCGGCGACCGAAACTGGCCGCTGTTTCTCTTGCAAGGCCGATCACGGAAAGACAGTCGGGACGGTTCGAGGTAATCTCAAACTCCACAACCGAGTCGGAAAGACGGAGCGCGGTGCGAATGTCCTCCCCGACCCGGCAATCCTCATCCAGGATCAGGATGCCGTCTGCACGCTTTCCCGGCATATCGTGCTCGGTCAGCCCCAACTCCCCCATTGAGCAGAGCATCCCCTGCGACTCCACGCCGCGCAACTTACCACTTTTAATCTTCACCCCGCCGGGAAGCTCTGCCGGAGGGACAGCACACGGAACCAGCGCACCGACAAAAAGATTCTGCGCCCCCGTTACGATCTGCAGGGGCTTCTCTGCTCCGATATCAATTCCGCAAACCCACAGATGATCACTGTTTTCATGATGCGCCAGGGACACAACACGGGCAACCACGACGTTTTTGATGTCCTCACCGAGCAGTTCATATCCCTCAACCTTGGAACCGGTCGCCGTCATGCGGTCGCAATACTCCTTGACCGGAATATCGGAAACGGGAACAAACTCGGAAAGCCATTCATATGAAAGTTTCATCTTCTTCCCTCCTTAAAACTGAGACAGGAACTGCGTGTTGTTCTCGTAGAGCAGCCGCATATCGTCGATTTTGTATTTCAGCATGGCAATACGCTCAATTCCGAGGCCGAAAGCAAATCCGGAATACTCCTCGGTGTCGATTCCGCAGTTGGAAAGCACGAACGGATGAACCATCCCCGCGCCAAGAATTTCAATCCAGCCCTCGCCCTTACAGACGCGGCAACCCTTTCCGCCGCATACAAAGCAGGAGGCATCGACCTCTGCGCTCGGTTCGGTAAACGGAAAATGATGCGGCCGGAAACGAATCCGGGTCTCCGGTCCGAAAAGCTTCTTTGCAAAAGTTTCAAGCGTTCCCTTGAGGTCTCCCATGGTCACGCCCCGGTCAACAACAAGCCCCTCAAGCTGATGGAAAAGAGGGGAATGGGTAGCATCGACCGCGTCTGACCGATAAACCCTGCCCGGAGAGATAATACGGATAGGCGGCTTGCGCTTCTCCATGACACGGACCTGTACCGGAGATGTCTGCGAACGGAGCAGAATTTTGTCGGTGATATAAAAGGTATCCTGTGTATCGCGCGCAGGATGATCCTCCGGGATATTCAGCGCGACGAAGTTATAGTAATCATACTCCACTTCCGGACCGTCCACCGTCTCGAAGCCCATTCCGATAAAAATATCTTCAAGCTCCCGCTGAATCTGTGTGAGCGGATGGAGACAGGCAACCTCAGTCTCAACCGGAAGCGTAACATCAATCCGCTCCTCGGTCAGACGCTTCTCCAGCTTTGCGGCACCGTGCTCAGCCTTTGCCTTCTCAATTCCGTCCTCGATAAACCGGCGCAGCTCATTCACCGCCTGCCCGGCGGCAGGACGCTCCTCCGGGGAAAGCTCCCCCATTGAGCGAAGCAGAGCGGTAAGCTCGCCTTTTTTCCCGAGGAAACGGATGCGCAAGGACTCAGGGTCAACCTGCTTATCGGCAAGCGCGGCAAGCGCGTCCTCCCGGATTTTCAACAGTTTTTCCTTCATGGTTTCTCCTTTCGGAACTATAAAAATGATTTGCATACAAAAAAATCCGCCCGTCCACATCTGGGACGAACGGAAAACCGTCCGCGGTACCACCCGCATTCCGAACAACGGCACTTTCAGGCTTCGGTCAAAGCCATTCGGGCTGTAACCGGCCCGTCCGGAAAAGCTCGGAGGGTGAAAGGCTCCGTGCCGCGGCAGTCCCGCTTCCAGCCCTGTCGGGACTCTCTGTCTGCCGCTTCGGCATTTTGCCGATCCTCGTCATCGCTTCTGTTATTTGCAAGAATTATAACACCGATTACCGAAAAAGTCAACCCCGCTTTCTGAAAAGAGAAACAGGAAAAAGTATTTTTGCCTTATCCAAAAAAGCCGAACCGACCCCGCTTCCGTACTGTTCTTCGTTTTCTCCCCGCGCGCTCTTCCTGTCTTTTTCAAGAAAACCTCCTGCAGCAGACGAAGTGCGCTGCAGGAGGTCCTTTTCTTCCCGTTTTCCGGGGGTTGTTCCTTTTTTACCGCTGTCATTTTTCCTTGCTTGCTTCGGGATTCCCAATCCCGCACCAAGAAGCTCCCTGCCGGCCCGCTCCAATGGGAGAAGAAGTCAGACGGTTTCCACCTTGATGGTATTCGTGTTTCCCGGCGTACCGTGAATCGGCCCGCCCGTAAGGACAACATTGTCTCCGTGCTTCAATCCGAGTGCTGCCTTGGCCTGCTTCAGTCCCTCGTAGAACATAACCTCCATGGAGCCGTACTCCTCGCTTCTGACGGGAGTAACACCCCAGCTCAGATTCAGCTGCCTCCAGGCACGCTCACTTGTTGTCGTTCCGACGATATCGGCGGGGCAGCGGAAACGGCTGACCATCCGTGCCGTCCTGCCGGAAATAGAGTTTACAACGATACATTTTGCCTGGACGTCAATTGCCATCGCGCAAACGGCGTGACTGACCGCATCCAGGTTGTTGCGGATCTTATAATCGGTTGTAGCAAACCAGCGTTTATAGTCGATGTGCTGCTCCGTATATTCGCAGATATCCGCCATCGCTTTGACAGAATCAACCGGATACTTCCCCGCGGCTGACTCTCCGGAAAGCATAACGGCGGAAGTCCCGTCATAAACGGCATTCGCAACATCGTTGATTTCCGCGCGTGTCGGGCGAGGATTGTGAATCATGGATTCCAGCATTTCCGTTGCTGTAATAACACGTTTTCCGAGGAGACGGCATTTACTGATCAGCATCTTCTGAACAGCAGGAACCTCCACATACGGAATCTCCACACCGAGATCTCCCCGCGCCACCATGACACCGTCCGCAACCTCACAGATTTCCTCGATGTTATCCACTCCGGCGCGGTTTTCAATCTTTGCGATCAGATTGATGTGCGCCCCGCCGTTTTCATCCAACAGTCGTCGGATCGACTCCGCATCGTTCCGGCAGGAGACAAAAGAAGCCGCAACAAAATCGACATCATTTTCAATACCGAACAACAGATCGCTTTTATCCTGCTCCGAAAGAAAATCATGGGCGAGTACCTTTCCGGGAAAACACATACTTTTTCTGTCGGAAAGAACACCTCCGGATAACACACGGCAAACCGCATCGTTGCCATCGATTCTTTCCACTTCAAAAATCACAAGCCCGTTATTGACAAGAACACGATCCCCGGGGTTAAGCTCATGCGTCAGATTCTTATAGCTGACAGAAACGCGCTTTTCGTCTCCTTCGACCTCATCGGTCGTAAACCGGAACTCGTCCCCGTCCTGCAAAGTGACACTTCCGTTTTGAAATGTCTTGATCCGGTATTCCGGTCCTTTTGTATCAAGCATGATCGCGATAGGAAGCCCCAGTTTTTCTCTTACCGAGCGGATCAACCGGATTTTTTTCAGATGATCCTCGTACGTTCCGTGAGAAAAATTGAGACGCGCGACATTCATGCCGGCGCGGCACATGTCGGTCAGTGTTTTTTCGTTATCGCAGGCAGGACCGATTGTACAGATGATTTTTGTTTTACGCATAGCTCAGTATCCTTTCGTTAATGAAGCGCCGCCGGTCGCTCCAGAAACGCAGAAAACGCAACATTCAGGTTATATTTCGACAAGCCCGGCAAAAGCGGAAAAACGGGACCGCTATCTCTCCCTATTTTCTCCTTCTCTTTCATCCTTATGCCGTGCGGGGCTTAAACATTTCGTTTTATTATACTGAAATCACATGCAACTGTCAACAGATATCTTTTTCAAAAATATGGAAAATATTTTTCTCTGTCAAACGAAGCCGCAGCGGTTTATCGATTCCTTTTTATATCTTTCGGCAAAAGAAAACCGGCTCCGCAAAATGCGAAGCCGGTTTCTAACAAGGTAGAATGCTCGGACGATCGTGTCCCGATCGCTTTTCTGCCCCCGGAGCGGCATGGTACAGAGCGCCGGACACAGCCGTACCGATTGGCAGATCAGACGTTATCGACGGTTGGAGCGCTCTCCGTCCCAGAGGCAACCGGAGCGGCATCCGTTTTGGTTCCCAGATAATCCGGAAGCTTCATGCCTGCCATCCCGAACATTTCGTCCAGCGGAGGCACGGCCTTCATCAATCCGGAAATAAAGTTCGCCGTGGAGTTTTTCCCATTCTCGCCATTTCCGCCGTCCCAAACGGTAACCTTATCAATCTTGATATTCTTGATTGCATCAACCTGGACCTTCATCAGATCCTCAAGCTTATCGGCAATCATGAGCTGCAGGGCAGCGTGCGGATCTCCTCCGGCAGCCTTGACGATCTCCGCGAATCCGGATGCCTGCTTGATCAGGATCTCCTCCATACCTTTTGCCTGCGCTTCCATCTTCGCATAAATCGCATCCGCTTCACCCTGGGCCTTACGGCGCATCTGCTCCGCTTCTGCCTCCGCCTGAAGCTCAAGCTCGCGCTTGTGGATTTCCGCCTTTACGATGATGTCCGCTTCCAGCGTTGCCTGCTGTTTTGCGGAGCGCGCACGCTCGGCAAGCTGCTCAGCGGCGTAGGATTCTTCAAGAGCGCGGGCAGCCTGAATCTTTTCTGCCGTGACAGCGATACGTCCTGCCTCCGCTTCCTTTTCACGCAGAGAAGCGTTTGAGAGAGCAATGGCAGCCTTGGCTTCGTTTTCCCCTTTGATCGCGCCGGAGTCGGCATCCGCAATGGCAATACGCTGAGCCATTTTCGCATTCGCCTCACCGATGGAACCGTCGCGCTCCTTTTCGGCAACGCTCTTTTTCGCGTCGTTGATCGCCTTTGCCGCCGCTTCCTTACCGAGTGCGATAATATAACCGGACTCGTCGCTAATATCGGTTACATTGACGTTGATCAAACGCAGACCGATCTTCTTCAACTCGGTTTCCACATTACGGCTGACCGCCTCCAGGAATTTATCGCGGTCGGTATTGATCTCCTCGATGTCCATTGTCGCAATGACAAGACGAAGCTGACCGAAAATGATATCTTTAGAAAGCTCCTGAATCTCGCTCATTTTCAGACCGAGCAAACGCTCTGCGGCGTTCTGCATGATTCCCTGCTCGGTAGAGATACCGACAGTAAAGATGGAGGGAACGTCAATGCGGATATTCTGTCTTGAAAGCGCATTGCGCAGATCCACCTGAATGGAAATCGGGGTCAGATCGAGAAACTCGTACGCCTCCAGTACCGGCTTGATAAAAGCCGCACCGCCGTGAATACATTTGGAGGAGCGCTGCGTTCCATCCTTGTTTTTTCCGACGTTACCGTAAATCACCATGATTTTGTCGGAAGGACACCGTTTGTAACGCGAGAGGATAAAGATAAGCAAGGAGAAGACAACCAGGACAATTGCACAGATAAGACCAATGAGTTCCATACGCTTAAAACCTCCGTAAGTATATTTTTTGCTTTGTTTTTATTTTTTTGTTTATTCCTTTGTCTTGACAACCACCGAGCTGCCGGAAACACCGATTACAATCACCTCACGCCCCGAGGGAATATCCGTTTCTTCATCCGTAACGGCACTCAGCTCCTCATAGGATTCTCCGAGCAGAAGCGTAACCTTTCCCGTTCCTCCCCGTGTTGCGGGAACCCGGAGATAAACCGTTCCGGTACGGCCCAGTGCGCTGCGGATGTTTTTTGTTCCGTCCGCCTGCAGGCGCATTGTCTGTCGGATCAGAATCGCCACAAGAAGCATTGCGGCAAAGCCGGCAGCAAGGGACACGGCGACCGTGACCCACATCGGGGATCCGATCCGAAGCAGAAGAAGCCCGGTCCATGAGAAAACCGCCGAGAAAGCAATAATGCTCCGCAAGGACAGAAGACGCAGTCCGGCGTCTATCGTATCCAGATCCGATCCGTCCGGTATGTCATTGCCGAAGATTGTGTCTGCCCCCTCTGTGCCAAAATCCGCATCCGCGTCCGCATCGGCGTCAAAGCCGGCATCGGAATCCTCTCCCCCTCCGATCCCGATCATCGCCAGGATCGTTTGGATCAACAGCAGCAGCGTTGACGGGATCGCAATACAGGCAAGCACCCTCCCAAACATCGACAAAGATTCCCACCATTCCATCATTTCCGATCACCCCTTTCAATTCAGTTCACAAAGCAGTCTGTCGCTGATTTTGGCATAACGTGCCGCCTCACCCGAGTAAAACATCACCAGAAGCACCTTTGCCAGTCTGCGGCGGGCACCCGGTTGAGGCTCCTGATAGTCGCGGATAACATAGGAAATCGTTTCCTCCGGAGTCTGGTACTGTTCCCGCGCAAAAAGAACATTGACATAATAATTGTAAAGCATGCTGTCATCAACAAGATCGTCACTTTCATCCGCAAGACACCCGTTAAGAGAACGGAGCAGCTGGACAATTTTTTCAATCTGCATGGACTCCCTCAGCAGATTGATAACGGCAATGCGGCAAAACTGCCGTTTAGAATAAAGCTTTTTCACCGGCGGTGAAACGAAACCGCGTTTTACCCAGTTCTGCACCGTGTAATCCTCAAGAGAGGTCAGTGTACAGACCTGTCCGAGCGTCAGCCCGCCCGTACAGAAAATACTGTCAAGAAAATCCTTTGCGGCATTCTGAATGCCGTAATTCTTTTTCCCGATATCGATCACGGTTCCCGGTAACACCGTATCCATGCCTGTCACCCCCAATCTTTTTTGACTGCATTATGATTATATCACACGGTCAAGCGACTGTCAAGTGGGTTCTTAATATTTTTTTAATTTTTTATCCGCCGCCATTGCGGCAGCTGCTTCCGGAAAAGAGACTCTCCTTCTATTCTACGTTTCGGATCCGTAAAAAATCCCCCTGCCGCCGGCAGAGGGATTTTGGGAGCTTCCGGCAGCTTTTGAAAGGCTGTCGGATCAAATTTCTTTTTTCAGAACTGCGGCACCATAGGGCGGCAGGTCGATGCTGCCGGACACTTCCTGTCCGTCCGGATCCGAATAGACCCCGTCCAACTTAACCGTACGATCTCCGCGGCTGAAGTTCAGCAGGAAAAGATAGTGTTCCCCGTCTGCCTCCCGTACCTCTGCACTGACACCGTCCGGAAGATCCTTTCCGGGAATTGCACGCGGCAGAGCAAGTGCATCTGCGAGCTTTCCGTAAAAACGGTCACTGAAGGCACCGTCCTTGTCTCTGAAGGCAATGTAATACGCCTTGCCTTTTCCGTAGGCATGTTCGGTCAGGCAGGGGGTATTCTGATAAAACTCTCCCTTGTAAATTCCGAGAATCTTCGTGTCCGGCTGCAGCTTAAGAATTTCGCAGTAATCTTTCGCCAGCATCCGCTCGCCGCTGATTTCAAGCGGAACGGTCTCCTCGGGATACAGGGTATCCAGCTCCTCCGCGCGCAGACCGAAAACCTCCTTCAGGACTCCGCACGGCCAGCCGCCGAGGTGGCAAAGGTCGTTTTCGTTCGCCTCCGCCATTGCATAAGTACCGACAAGGGTTCCGCCGTCCGCGACAAAGCGCGCAAGGCGCTCCGCTGTTTTCTCCTCACAGAGATACATCATGGGAGCAATCAGCAGATCATAGCCCTCGTAGCTGTCCCGACGACCGATAAGGTCAACCGAGATCCCGCGCTTCCAAAGAGGCCGATACTGGGCAAACGCCGCGTTGATCACCTGCTTATTCTGCTTCTGCATGCCCTGAAGAACCTCAAGTGCCCAAAGATTGTCCCAGTCGTAAAGAATGGCGGCCTTTGCCTTCACCTGTGTGCCGACAACTCCGGAAAGCTTCTCCAGCTCCGCACCGAGCGCTGCAACCTCTCCGAAAACCCGGGTGTCTTCTTTTCCGTAGTGATCCACTACCGCCCCATGCATTTTTTCACTGGAGCCGCGGCTCTTGCGCCACTGGAAATATTGTACGCTCTCACTGCCGTGCGCCACAGCCTGCAAGGAGGCAAGGCGCATCATGCCCGGTCGGTAGAGCTTATTGATGTCCTTCCAGTTCACATGGCTCGGGGTGCTTTCCATCAGCAGAAAGTTCTCCCGCTTCAGCGAGCGCATCAGGTCATGGGTCATGGCGATCCAGGCACCGGTATTTACATCCCCGCCGGGGGTACCCCAGTTCGGATAGTTGTCCCAGGATACAAAATCTACGGTTTTGGCAAGCTCCCGATAATCGACACCGGCATAAAAGCCCATCAGATTTGTTGTCACCGGCGCGTCGGAATACTCGCGCACCGCCTTGATTTCCCACTCCATGAAATCGCAGGTCTGGGCCGTCACAAAGCGGCGCCAGTCCAGCGTTTGACCGTGAACCATCGTTTCGCCGAGAGAGGAAGGCGGCTCCACCTGCTCGAAGCTGTCATAGCGATGGCTCCAGAAGCGGGTCCACCACTCATGGTTCAGCCGGTTGATATCGTTTCCGTATTTTCTGCGTACAAATTCAATAAAATTTTTCCGGCAGTAATCGCAATGGCATTCACCGCTCACTTCGTTCGAAATATGCCAGCAAAGCAAAGCAGGCGATTTCCCGTAACGCTCCGCAAGACGGCGGTTCAACTCCGCAATCTTTTCCCGGTATACGGGAGAAGAAAAGCAATGATTATGGCGTCTGCCATAAAGGGCCTTGCGGCGGTCCTCCAGCGTGCGCAGCACCTCCGGATATTTTTCCGCCAGCCAGCGGGGCTTCGCTCCCGAAGGGGTGGCAAGGATAACCTTCACTCCGTTCTTTTCTGCGCGCTCAAAAATTGCATCGGTAACCGAGAAGTCGTAAACGCCTTCCTCCGGTTCAAGCTCTGCCCAGGCGAAAACACCGAGTGTAACCTCATTCCAACGGGCAAGACGCATGAGACGAAAATCCTCATCCCAGATTTCCGGTGTTTCACGCCATTGCTCGGGATTGTAGTCGCCTCCGAAAATCATCTGATCCGCAGGCAGAATCCGTTTCTTTTCCATGGCTGTTCATCCTTTCCGATTTTTCGCCTTTCATTTTATCATGAACCGCGAAGAAAGTACAGGATCAAATGTGTGAATTCTTTAATATATTGTGTTTTTTTATAAGGGTTTTTCGGCTTGTCTGTTGCAATATCCGGGGTAATGTGTTAAAATGACTCGTGCAAAGAAAGGAGTTACCGTTTATGCATAACGATCTCATCATTGTCGGTGCCGGTCCGGCGGGGATTTTCACCGCGCTCGAACTGCTCCGGCAAGGTACAAAAAAGCATATCGTCATTATTGAGAAAGGAAAGCGGGTTGAAGAGCGTGCCTGCCCGAAGGCAAAAACCGGCAAGTGCATGAACTGTAAGCCCTACTGTCATATTACCACGGGCTTTTCCGGTGCAGGAGCATTCTCGGACGGAAAGCTTTCCCTCTCTCCGGATGTAGGGGGGGACCTTCCCTCTCTTGTCGGCTGGGAACGGGTTGCTGAGCTGATCGACTATACCGACTCCGTTTATCTGGAATACGGTGCGGATACCCACATTGAGGGCATCGAAGACTGCCCGGAAAAAAAGGAAATCCGCCGCCGTGCCATCAGTGCCGGTCTGAGGCTGGTCGACTGTCCGATCCGCCATCTCGGCACGGAGAGAGCACAGGACCTTTATCTTGCGATTCAGAATACCCTGATCGATGGGGGTGTTGAAATCCGTTTCGGGGATGAGTGCACCGATCTGATTTTGAAGAACAAGCGTTGTCTCGGCGTGATTCTCCGAAAAAAGAACGGCGAAACGGAGGAACTGATCGGGGACGATGTGGTTGTCGCAACCGGACGCCGCGGGGCGGAATGGCTGGAGCGGATCTGTGCGGAGCACGGCATTGCTCACGATCCCGGTACGGTTGATATCGGCGTGCGCGTCGAGGTTCGTAACGAGGTCATGGAAACAGTCAACAAGGTTCTTTATGAATCCAAGCTGATCGGCTATCCGAAGCCCTTCAAAAATAAAACCCGCACCTTTTGTCAGAATCCCGGCGGCTTTGTCAGTCAGGAAAACTATGACAATGACCTTGCCGTTGTCAACGGACACAGCTACAAGGAGCTCAAAAGCAACAACACAAATCTCGCCATTCTTGTCAGCCATAACTTCAACTCCCCGTTTAATCAGCCGATTGCTTACGCGCAAAAAGTCGGTGAACTGACCAACATGCTTGGCGCCGGGCATATTCTTGTACAGCGCTTTGGAGACATTCTCGACGGGAAACGCACCTGGCCGAAGGAGCTTGCCCAGTCAAACCTCCGCCCAACACTGCCGGATGCCGTCGCCGGCGATGTTACCGCGGCAATGCCCTACCGCGCCATGACAAACATTATCAACTTCATTCAGTCAATGGATATTGTCGTTCCCGGATTTGCCGCGACGGAAACGCTTCTTTACTCCCCGGAACTGAAATTCTATTCCAATCGTGTCCGTATGGACGAAGACCTTAATACTGAAATTGAGGGACTGTATTGTCTCGGAGATTCCTCCGGATGGACCCGCGGACTGATGATGTCCTCCGTGATGGGCGTTCTCATGGGCAGAAAACTCTCGGAAGAAGAGAAAAACGCATAAGAATTCTGCCAAAAGAATCATCAAGAAGGATCAGACAAACCGGCGGACACGTTCTGCGCTTCTGCAGAACGTGTCCGCCGGTTTATTGATATCGGACGCTATCCTATGGCAGCTGCCGGAGAATACCCGATTATCCGGATTAAAAGGAAGAAAATCAAAATAACGGCCGCCGTATACAGCAGATTTGGAAGCAAATTGATGCGCATGATTTTTCCCTCTCTGCCGCTGATCGCCACCGTTGCGCAAACGGCCACGGTGCTGTTGACACAGATCATACTGCCGACGGCACCGCCGATAATCTGCATGGCAGTAACAAGAATTCCGTCAAGTCCGAGGTTGGATGCCGACTGATATTGGAGATTGGTAAAAAGCGTATTGGAAACGGTATTGGATCCGGAAACAAAGGTTCCGAGAATCCCGATCACCGGTGCAATCAGAAGGTAAAGCGTCTCTCCCACCCCGGACAACGCTTCCGCCATATAAAAAATCATGCTTTTCATTCCGGGGTCATTTGCGTCATTACTGCCCGAATACCGCAGAATCTGCACGAGCGCAAGTCCGAAAATCACGGCGACCGCAGCACCCGAAACCTGTTGGGCCGTCTCAATCCAAGCACGTTTCACTTCAAAGGCGCTCATCCGATGAAGAAGAATCGTGAAAAGAGCAACCAGAATAAAAACCGTACCGGGCAGCCATGCCCATTTCAGTGTATAGGCGGTATTCTCAACGCCGAAAAGATTGCCGAACTTCAGGGAGAAAACCTCCGGAGCAGCAGAAGCCCCCTGCAGAAGATCTTTCAGACCGAAAGCCGGAATCCGCGTCACAACCAGAATCAGTGCAATAAGTATATACGGAATCCATGCGCGCACAAGCGGCATATCCGAGTTTTTGCCGAGGGCAAGGTCGTAATTGGCTTTCCACCCATCCTCCCATTCCTCCTTTGGCGGGAAAGTCCATTGCTTTTTCGGAAGGAGGAAGCCCCGGCGCGCTGCAAGAACCGTTGCAGGAAGCCCGAAAAGTGCACCGAAAAGAGAAGGAAACTCATACCCGACAAACGCAGCGATCAGGGCATAGGGAACCGTAAAGCAAAGTCCGGAAAAAAGCGCAAAGGGCAGGACTTCCAGCGCGGGACGCAGGGAGCGTTCCCTGCTGAAAAAGCGGCACATCACAGCGACAGCAAGAAACGGGATGAAAGTCCCGATAACAGCGTGCGGAAGCGCCGTCCACAGAGAAAGCGACTTTGCAAAGGGTTCTGTGGCTACCCCTGGTCCGAGGCAGGCAATGGACTGCGCGACCGGTGTACCGATTGCACCGAAGGAAACGGCAGCGCTGTCGCAGATCAGCGAGACAACCGCAGCGGCAACAGGAGGAAAGCCCAGACTGACAAGCAGCGGTGCGGCAAGCGCGGCGGGAGTGCCGAAGCCCGCTGCCCCCTCAATAAACGAAACAAACATCCATCCGATAATAATCGCCTGAACCCGGGCGTCCCCGCTGACCGAACGGAAGCCGTTGTTGATGGAGGACATTGCACCGGACATTTTCAGCGTATTCATAACCGCAATTGCCCCGACGATCGTAATCAGCACGTCAATCGCGTTTAGGAGCCCGGAGAGCGAATAGGCAAGAATGCTGACAAGATCCATTTTCCAGAACAAAAAGCCGCACACGGAAGCAAGCAGCCAGGAAATCGGCAATGCTCTTTTGGCAGACCAGTTGAAAACCGACATGACAACAACACAAAAAAGAATCGGCAGAAACGCAAGCAAAGCGGTCATTTCTCTTCCCTCCAGACACAATGTTTTGATTTTACAGGGAAATCCTTGATTATGCAAGCCGATTATAGTATAATTATGGTCAAAATTAGGGGTGTGTCAAAATGAAAAACGGCGAACCAAAGGGATTGGATCAAAAACAATACCGAATTGTCAATGCATCGGATATGCGCTTTCCGACCCACCTGCACCGCGCCTATGAGGTGCTGAGGGTTACACACGGATCCGCCCATACTTTGATTGACGGAGAGGAGCGGGTACTCTGCGAAGGAGAATGCGCAGTCGTTTTCCCCCTTCAGCATCATTCCTTTGCCGTCGAAGCCGATTCGCGGATACGGATCTTTATCTTTTCCCCGGAGCTGATTCCGGAATTTTCCGCACTCATGCACGGAAAAATTCCCGAAGATCCGATCCTCCCCTTACCGCAGGAGCTCTTTCCCACACAAAACCCCGCGGAGATTTTCGAAGCCAAGGCATTCTTTTACCGACTCTGCGGCGCGCTCTCTGCGAGGCTCGTACTCCGTGAGGAAACATCGCGCCGACCGCTGACTGCCATTGACAATATCTTTCTCTATGTTGACCGGAACTTTGCCTCTGACTGCTCGCTGAAAACCGTTTCCAAACGTCTTCGGTACGATTACAGCTATCTGTCCAAAGGCTTCAAGGAGCAAACAGGAATCAGCTACAACAGCTATGTGAACCGCATCCGCGTAAGCCGAGCCTGTTATCTTCTCATCGCGGGCGGCACGACCGTAACAGAGGCAGCAGCTGCGGTCGGGTTCAATTCTATCCGTACCTTCAACCGTGTTTTTCGGAAACATATCGGCGTTACCCCTCGGGAATACATCAAAACCGTCTCCGCGCAGGACTGAACGATCCGCCCTCGCAAAGCATGGATATTCAGTGCTGCCCGCTCTGTGCGATCAGACAACAGAAATCATACGGAAAACTATATTTTTTCTATTGACTGAATCGGCGGAATCATTCTACAATAACGACATGCTGATCAGAGATTCTTTGCCTCCCTTCCCTATCCGCACCGGTCCAAAAAAGACAAGAGAGACAATAGATAGAATTCTCCCATAACAGAAAAATACACCTTGCTTACCCGAAAACAATATGATAAGATAAAAAAAAACAAATCAAACAGAAAAAAAAACAAGAATATAATGAAGGAGCCCGGATCGTTATGAAAAAGAAACTGCTTTTATTTTGTTTCCTTATGCTGACTGCTGTCCTGCTCTCCGCTTGCGATAAGGATCCAACCACCCCCACGGAGACAACTCCTGCCGTGACAGAGGAACCGAAAAAACCGGATGCGGTCTTTCTGGACGGGGAAAACGGCAAGGATGAGCAAGACGGGCTCAGTCCGGAAACCGCTGTGCTTTCCCTCTCCCATGCCTTTGAGCTTCTCTCTCCGGAAAGGAACCGCATCGTCATCATGAATTCCCCCCAAAGCGAAATCCGCGTGACCCTTCCCGAATATGACGGTACGCTGATCTTCACATCAAAGTATAACGGTATCGACTACGCAGAGCAGAACAAGGCCCGGTTCCGGATTCCGCACACGCTGACGCTTGGCGGAGACACGGTGTTTGAAGATCTGACCATGGCAAGCTACTCCGAGGACAGCCGGATCTTCTGCAATTATCATAACCTGACCATTGCCGAAAGCGTAAGCTGTACCGGTGCAGACCGGCGTCTTGTTATCATCCATGCCGGTTATTCTGTTGCCGACACGGCGCTCAACGACGAAAAGCCGATCTACGCCCGTAACCTCGGTCATAACGGTGACTGCGAAATCAACATTTTCGGCGGGCGCTGGAAAGCATTCTGCGGAGGCAATTACCGCGCGGGCAGAAATTCTCCCGTCGCGACCTTTGACGGCAATCTGACTGTCAACATTGGCGGAAACGCGGAGTTTTACTCCATCGATCCGACCGACGACATCTGGGGGGACCATTTCACCGCTACCGGAATGAATTTTCAGCGCGGGACCGTCACGCTGAACATTACCGGCGGTACCTTCTCCTCCCCGATCTACGCGCTCGGACACCGCGGCGAGATTTTCTGTGCAACCGCGGCTAACGGAAAGACCGGTACCGACGGCACAAAACAAGGGCGGAATGTAACCTACACCGCCGATGTCACCGTTAACATAAGCGGAGGAACCTTTACAGAGGGAGTAACCGAAATCGGCGCACTCCGCAACCCCGGAGAAACACCGCTCACAGGCTCCTATACACTGAACATCACCGGCGGAAGCTTTCCCGCAGGAATCAAGCTCTCCGCACGCGGTATCCTCGGGGAAAGCAAGGTAACCGGCGCTCCGGCAGACGCCTGCGTTGTTGATTTTGACACAGTCAACGGAGCCGTACAGTCTGCTGCCAAAGCACTTCGCGTTGCCTGCGTCGGTGACAGCATCACCTTCGGCACCTGCGCGAAGAACACCGAACTTGACGGCTACCTTTACGTTGAATATAACTTTTCCTACCCTGCAATGCTTCAGAAGCTTTGCGGAGACACCGCGGTCATCGGCAACTTCGGATATCCCGGAGCCAATGTCATGTCCTCAGCTTACTACAATACCTATTACAATTCCTGTGTTTACAATCTGTTTGAGGAATTCCGGCCCGACATCATTCTTTTTGCACTCGGCACAAACAACACCCTGTTTATGCCTGACAAACTCGTTGAGACAAAAAGCGCCTATAACACCCTGCTGAAGGGACTGCACACCTCCGCACCGGACGCTAAGATCATTATGACGACTGCACTGTATCGCTTTGACAAACCCGAACGGGAGGAAATGCTGGTCAAATACATACGCCCGCTGCAGAAGGAACTTGCCGAAAGCTATGATTATATCATGCTCTTCGATTCGGCAGAGGAATTCCGTCCGTACGGGAATGTCTCCTACTATCAGGATAAGCTTCACCCGAATAACAAGGGGTACGGGAAGCTTGCGGAAATCATGAATAAAGCAATTGCGGAATTTTTGCCTGCTTCTGCAGACGGGACAAAATAAGAAAGGACCTTCGATATGTACTTTTCCTACACCGACCCCTCTGTCCGTTTAACCGGGCGCTGGGATATCCGCGCGTCCGAGGCGGCGATCACCACCAATCCCGGCGCGTATTTTGAGATCGCCTTCACCGGGAAGATTCTTCAGCTTGTTTTCAATCTGGAGCATAACGAATACCCACTGCCGCATCTTTACCTTGAACTGGACGGCGGTGCGCGCTTTGAAACCTCGCTTGACCGCAGACTGCGCGTCATTGCGGAATCCGGCGGGGAACACCGCCTCCGTGTTATCTACAAATCCAGTACCGAAGCACTCTCCCGCTGGCGGATGCCGATACATAATGCCCTTTCCTTCTGCGGCTACGACGCGGAAGGTGCAGGCGCGCTTCCGCCGGACAACCGGAAAACCATAGAATTTGTCGGGGACAGCATCACGGAAGGCGTTCTTGTCGACTGTGACTACTGCAAGGCACCTGCTGCCGATATTGACGAGCACAACCGTCCGTTTCAGGATGACGCAACTGCAACCTACGCCTGGCTGACTGCCGAACGGCTGAACCTGCGTCCGGTCATCTGCGGCTTCGGTGCCGTCGGTTTGACCCGTCCCGGAAAGGGGCGCGTCCCTGCCTGCCCGATCTCCTATCCCTTCAACTACGAAGGCTCCCCCATTTCCTTCAAGCCCTGCGACATTGTGGTTCTGAATCACGGCGCAAATGACCGGGCCCACAGCTGCGAGGAGTATCTGGCCAAATACGAAGAAACCCTTCTCCTTTTACGGCATCACAACCCTGACGCTCTCATCGTTTCTCTTTCCGCGTTCTGTGGAGCCTTTCGGGAGCCTCTTGCCGCTTTTATCCCGGAATTCAACAAAAAACACAATGAGCAGATTGCTTTTATCGACACCGCCGGCTGGATTCCTTTGGAGCCGCTGCACCCGCTCCGCCCGGCAAGCATTCATCTTGCCGCGCTTCTCTCCTCCGAGCTTGAAAAGCTGATCAAATAAAAACAGGGAAAAAATCGGAAAAGCGAACTGTTTTGTCCGCACCGGATCATAGTCTCCAAAAAAAGCCGGTATTTTGCAAAAAAGCTCTTGCAAAGTACCGGCTTCCGTTTTACAATATGATTTTGTAATCTTTTTGGAAACGGATCGGAAACATGACCAAAACACTGAACTTCCTCCGAAAAAATGCCGTGCTCTGCATTGCCTCTGCAGCGGCTCTTGTCACCTGTTTTTTTGTGCCGCCGTCCCGTGAATACCTTTCCTATTTCGATATCAGAACCCTTGTTTGCCTTTTTATCACGCTTGCCGTGGTGGCGGGACTGCGGAACATCCGCTTTTTTACGATTCTTGCAAAACGGATCGTGCTTCTGACCGGGAATCTACGGGGACTCGCTGTCGCACTCGTGTGCATTACCTTTATCGGCTCAATGCTGATTGCCAATGACATGGCACTGATCACCTTTCTCCCGCTCGGCTACTTTGCTCTATCCGTCACCCGCAAGGAACGGCATATGGCCTATCTTTTCATTCTTCAGAACATTTCCGCCAACCTCGGCGGGATGCTGACACCGTTCGGAAACCCGCAGAATCTCTATCTCTACTCTGCTTTTCGGATCCCGACGGGAGAATTCACGCAGATCATGCTTCCCCCTTTTCTGTTATCGGTTCTTCTGCTGATCAGCGCCTGCTTTCTCCTTCCTGCGGAAAAGCTCGAAATCGGAAAGGAAGCGATTCCGAAACTCAACCGTCCCCGTGCCGCCTCTCTGCTGTTTCTTTTTGCACTGTCGATTGCTGTTGTTTTCCGTCTTCTTCCGTGGTCGGTCGGCTTCGCGGTGATCACCGTCATGCTTTTTTTCCTAGATCGCGAGGCGCTGAAAGCGGTGGACTACCCGCTGCTTCTGACTTTCGTTATGTTCTTTATTTTCTCCGGAAATCTTTCTCGGATCAGCGCGGTCAATCGTTTTTTCTCCTCGCTGCTTGAAAAAGACACTTTTTTGACCGCTGTTCTTTCCTGCCAGTGTATCAGCAATGTTCCGACTGCCATCCTGCTTTCCCGCTTTACCGAAAACTACCGTGCGCTACTGCTCGGCGTGAATATCGGGGGCACCGGTACACTGATTGCCTCACTTGCCAGTCTGATTACCTTCCGTGAATACCGTCTGCTGCATCCGGGTGACGGAAAGCATTATTTTGTGCTGTTCACACTGATCAATCTGATCTTTCTATTTCTTCTCTCCTGCTTTGCCCGTTTTTTCCTGCTCAGATAAAATCTCCGCGGTCAGTGCCTGTTTTGCTGACCGCGGAGATCTTTTTCATACAGAAGCGGCGGTATGGGGACCATGCCGCGTTTTCTTGCCTGTTTATTTGTTCAAATCGTTATAGAAGATAATCTCGTCGGGCATACAGAGCCCAAGCTTCTCCCGTGCGACGCGGATCAGATAATCCCGGTCTACCGGCGCCTCAAGATCCTCGCGCAGCTTTTCGATTTCCGCAAGGTTTTCTGCATACTCCCGTTCCAGTTGCGCGGTACTCTCCAGAATTTCATTCTTTTTCAGCTGAATCCGGAGAACCGTGAAAATACCCACGGCAAGAAAAAAAACGGCAAGCACCTTAATCGGAAGTGCGGTTCCTCTGGTTTTGGAATTTCTCATTTTCCCATCCTGCGGGGCTTTCCGAACGCGCTGCCCGCCCCGTAGGAGCCGCGCGTCATATCTCTCAGCAGACGGCGTGTCTGCCGTCCGGTACGGAGCAATCCCGAAAGCATTCGGAACACCCCGGCAAAAATGTTACCGATCCACCGCAACGCAGGAAGAACAGCACAGCGGATCGGGAAAAACAAAAACCATCCGATATAACGCAAAGTAACGCAAAGTCCGAACCGGACCCAGCCAAACAGACGGATGATAATCGCCCCGGCAGTATAATGACAGAGGAGAAAACCGCAAAAGGCGGAAAGAAGAGCGAGCAAACGAACCTGCCCGGAAGCATAATTAAAAAAAACAAGCAAAAGCGCACAGGCGGCGAAAACCGAAAAGAAAACATCGCCGAGAAAAACAAAGATTCCGACAGATAAGCGGCGTTTTCTGGGGATCCGCCGGGATTTTCCGACAAGCGGAAGATCCAACTCCCGCGCATCCGGCAGCTTTACTTGTGCATAAGGGATGCCGTACAGAAGCCGCGTCACACGGATAAAATCATAAACGGCGGATAAAAAGATTCCGCAGAGAAAGGAAGCGAGCAACAGCCAAAGCTGATCCCCGACGACAATCTGCATCACCCGCGCCCGAGGGAAAAGAAGCCCTTCTTTGCGGTTTTCGGCTTTTTCTCCGAATACCACATTCCGCTTACCGTTCCGCCTATTTCCACACGTCCGCTCTCAAGCGACAGGGCACGCACACCAAGCCCCTCTCCCTCAATGTCAAGCAGCCCGCAGACAGTCTCAAGGGATACACAGTTCTCGTCAAAGGAAATCACATCGGTAACGCCGTCAATCTCTAAATCACGCCGGGCCGTCAGGTGAACGGTATGGCGCTCCGTATTTTCCTCCCGCGCGGGGAAGTTGATATTGTTCATCGTTTGCTCCCGCTTATCCGTTTATACCACAGGATATGCGGGATGCGCCGGGAAAATTCCCACCCCGGGTTTTATCCCTCAATGACCTCGTACATCGCGCCCGCGTCAGCTTTTTTGGTACTGTCGCGGATCTCGGTGACCCGGACACGCAGCGTCCTGCCCCCGAAAGCAATCTCAATAAGATCGCCCGGCTTAACATCGTAAGAGGGCTTGACCGTTCTTCCGTTCACCGTAACACGCTCAGCGCCGCAGGCATCGTTTGCGACGGTTCGGCGCTTAATAAGCCGTGCTACCTTCAGATATTTATCAATTCTCATTCTTTGAAAAAACCGCCGCCCCCGCTCTCCTGCGGAAGCGGCAGCACTTCCCTGTTTCCGATTATTTTACTGCGTCCTTCAGACCCTTGCCGGCGGAGAAAGCGGGATACTTGCTCTCCGGAATGGAAATGGCGGCGCCGGTACGAAGATTTCTTCCGGTACGGGCAGCGCGAACCTTGCATTCAAAAGTACCGAAATTAACAATCTGGATTTTCTCACCGTTTTTGAGCGCTTCGGCAATAGCATCGGTAAAAGCGTTGACCGCTTTTTCGGCATCCTTCTTGGTAAGTTCACCCTTTTTCGCAACGATATCGATCAGTTCAGTCTTATTCATGGTAACATCCTTTCAAAAAAGTATTGCCGCATTGCAGCACACTACAAATTCAATTTTATTATATCAAAGGCAAAAACAATATGCAAGAGCAATTCGGATTTTTTTGCCGCAAAACGCCCCGTTTTTCACAAATTTCACTCAGTTCCGGTCAAAAAATGCTCATGGCGGCGCGTTTTCACAACCGAACCGCCGCTTATGCCCGGGGAAGCAAGTGAAGCTTGCGGCACAGAGAAAGAAGCTTTTTCCCCTTCGGAAGCATTTCGATATCCTCAGCCTCCACTCCGTGCAGCCGGAAAAGCGCAATAAAATACACCAGCACAGCGACCGCAACCGCCGCAAGGCAGACCACAGCATTCTCGGTTCTGCCGCTTGCCGCGCCTTCGTAAAAAACACGATTTACGCCATATGCCGTTCCGTATGCCGCCGCAGCGCAAAGAGCTGCGGCAAACAGCGGGCGAAGGAATACACGCCGTACAGAAGGAAGAGAATCCGCATATTTCGCCAGAAAATACAGATTTAATCCCATCGCCGTTGCATAGCAAAGAACGGTGCTGATCGGAGTACCGTAGATATTGACAGAGGGAATGCCAACCAGAATCCAACTGGAAATCAGTTTGACAGCAGCTCCCGCCAGCATGGAGAAAATCGGAAGTCGCTCCTGTCCTACTCCTTGGAGCGCACAGTTGCTGGTAGCCAGAACACCGATAAAGAAAACGGCAAGGGCAAGCACCGAAAGCAGCGGTGCCATAACCGAGGAACTTTCGCTATTGAAAATCATGGAAAGAACATATTTCGGAATCGCAGCCATACCAAGAGCACAGGGGAGCGCAATCATAGCGGTCATCCGGAAGGAAGAGTCAAGAATACGGTCCATTCTCTGCTTTTCCCGCCGTGCAACACACTCGGCAACAAGCGGTACGATTACATAAGCAACGGGATAAATCAAAACGGGAGGAAGATTGAAAAGCGAAACGCACTGCGTGGAATAAGCGCCGTAAAGATCGCGGGCAACGTCCGGTTCAAAGCCTGCGGCTACCAGCCTGCTTCGCATCACAACGGTGTCGACAAGAGAAGAAAGACTCATGACAGAGGAGCTGAGAGTAATCGGAACGGCAATGGAGACCAGACGCGCGACAATCCGTTTTCCGGAATCGCAATCCGAAACGCCTCCGTTGAAATCGGCAAGATAATCGGCATCATACCGTTCGGGGCGGAAAAACAGCTTTGTCAGCCACAGATAGGCAAGCCCGGCAAAAACACCGATCGTGATACCGAAAATTCCATAGGCAGCAACCGTTTCCAGCGGTTTTCCCTGTGCGATCGCCAAACGGGCCAGCAAAATTCCGACCACAAGCTTTCCAAGCGATTCAAGCACCTGGGAAATCCCGGTCGGAATCAGCAGTCGAAACCCCTGAAAATAGCCGCGGAAGGCACTGGAAAGGCAGACAAGAAACAGCGTCGGTGCCAGGGCAATGATACACATCTGCGCCTTGACGTCAACAAAAGAGGCAAACTGCCGGGAAAAGAGAATCATCAGCCCTGTTCCGACCGAGCCGATACAGAAAAACAACAGCAGGGTCATGCGATATATTTTTTTGACCTGCTCAAAACGTCCCTGCGCTCTGCTCTCCGCAACAAGGCGGGAAACAGCGACGGGGAGACCCGCCGTGGAAATCATGTAAAACAGGACATAAACCGAGTAAGCAGCATTGAAATACGCCATTCCCGCATCGCCGAGAAGGTCGTTCATCGGAATCTTGAAGAAAAGTCCGATTACCTTCGTCAGAATATTGGCAATGCCGTAAACCAACACTCCGCTCACAACAACGCTTCTTCCCTGCGCCTTTTTTTCATTCAGATCGCTCATGGGTCCTCCGCATCAGAATACAAATTCCCGGAAAACTGAATCCTCCGGCAGATAATCGCGTGAAATCGGCTCTATCGGTGCGAAACGGCGAAGCAGATCCGCGGCATACGCGGCATATTCGCTGTCCTCCGGAAGAGCCTCCAGAGCCTCAGAAAGATAGGGCTTGAGAATGTTGACCTCATAGGCAAAGAGAGGATTCAGCATAAGCATATTCTCCCCTCCGACAAAAGGAAAAATATTTTTCTCCTCATTGTCCCGTACCTGCTTCCACAGATCGAATTCCTTCTGTGCACTGGAACCGCGATGCGTAATGTTCCGTACAATCCGGCGGCAAAGCCGTAGCTCGTTTCCGTCAAAAACGCTTCCGCCGACAGACAGTTCTCCCGTGGGTCGGGAAAAAATCCGACAGAACGGCAAAGAGGAAAGGTATCGCTCCACCTCCGGATACAGCGCCTGAATCCCCTCCATGAGAACGATGCAGTCTTCAGAGACCTCAAGCTCTCTCCAGCCGGAGCGATTTCCCGTCCGGAAGTCGTAAACCGGACAGTTTGCTTTTCCCCCGTGGCACAGTTCGTCCGCAAAGCACGCAAAGGCCTCCAGATCGATTGCTTGGGCGCTCTCGTAATCCACGGCCGTTCCCGCAAGCGCCGCACGGCGTTCGTTTACCGCGCGGTCAAGATAAAAATCGTCAAGGGATACAAATTCCATGCGCTTGCCTGTCCGCCGCAGAATCTCACTCAGGCGCGCAGCTGTCGTCGTTTTTCCGCTGGCACTTGGTCCCGAAAGCATGACAACCCTGGCGTTGCAACACAATATTTGCTCTGACACCTCCGCAAGTGATGCAGAAAATACCGCATCCGAACGGCGAACATACTCTTCTTTTTCCTGCTCTGACAAAAAACGGTTCAACCCGGTAATCATTACCTATTCCTCATAAAAAGCATTTTCCGCACAGGCAAGGCGATCGGTCAGTTCCTCTTCTCCCGCCGTGTCCCTTAGATATTCGTATGGGTATTTCGGATTAATTATTCGTTTTATCTTTTCGGCACGCACCGCCCCCTCCTGCCATTTGACAAGGCGGGTAACGGCACCGGCACCGGCTCCGTACACGGTATGATATTCTTCCATCATAACAACATTGTAGACCCCTTCAAAGCCCTCCCGTGCAAATCCGACATTTTCCAGGTTGCCGACGGCATTTTTCTGCCGGTAGAGATAATAGGGCTTATAGCCGGAGTTTCTGAGCTTCAGTTGGGAATAGTCAATGCTTTTTGCCGCGTCTCCGCCCAAACGGCGATAAATATCCGTGCTCTGACGCAGAAAATCCGAGGATTTCTTTACGCAGAAGGAATGTACGGTAATGTTTTCCGGATCCAGCTCCGCCACCTTGTCAACCGAGCGGGAAAAACGGGCGAAATTATCTCCCGGCAGCCCGGCGATCAGATCAACATTGATGCTCCGGATTCCCGAGGAACGGGCAAGATCGTAGGCGCGGAAAAAATCCATGGCGGTATGTTTTCTTCCGATCTGCTCCAGAACCGCGTCCGAAAGGCTCTGCGGGTTGACACTGATTCGGTTCACGCCGTATTCCCGGCAAACCGCAAGCTTATCCGCCGTAATCGTATCCGGTCGCCCCGCTTCAACGGTAAACTCAAGAAGAGAGTCGACCGCGGTATTTGCCGCGATCACCGAAAGCAGCCGTCTGAGCTGTCCGGCAGACAGAATGGTCGGAGTTCCGCCGCCGATATAAACGCAGGCAATGCGCTTCCCGCTGTTTTGCGCCTGCCGGAAAACGGCGGCTACCTCAAGGACAAGCCGATCGAGGTAATCATCAATCAGGGAAAGAAGGCGCGGAGTTGTGTAAGAAACAAAGGAACAGTAGGCACAGCGCGTCGGGCAAAACGGAATCGAAATATAGACACTGCACATATCCGGTAGAAGCTGCTTTTTCAACTTCAGCTCCGACGCGGCAACAGCCGTGCAAAGCGCAGCCTTTTTCTGAGACAGAAAATATTCATTTTTCAGATACTGACGGGTTTTTGTGATCCCGCTGCCTGAAGCAAGGTACTCTGCCGCTACCTTTGCGGGACGAACGCCGGTCAGCACCCCCCACGGAGGCTGAACACCGAACAGTTCCTTTCCGGCGGCAAACACAGCGCGCCCCACGGCAAGCTTTTTTCCGCGTCCCTCGGTAATTCCCGCTTCCGAAAGAAGAAAAACACCTTCTCCCTCCGCTTCGCGGCCGTCCTCGGTACGCATTCTGGCAAAAGCGCGGAATCCGTCCGGCTCCGTTTCGCAGCGGATGGAAAGCATGGCTTTATCTGTGTCCTCCTCCTGCTTTTCCGGGAATTTTGCACCCGGGAAAAAAAGCATGGCGAGCGTCTGTGCATAATAGGGATTGATCCCTTCTCCGGCTTGAATTCTCATATAGCCCCCGATCAAGCAAAGCCGCGCGTCACTCCGTCCACCCCCTTGATGGAGCGCAGACGGGACACGATCGACTGATAATGACTGACGTTTTTGCATGCAACCGTCAGATTGACGGTAATGGAGAACTCTGTTCGCTGTGCGGTATTGATCTGCATCAGGGCAACCCGCATCTCCGCAAGTGCCGCCGTAATATCGGCAAGCAGGGTCAGTGTATTTTCCGCACGGATCTGAATCGCGGCCTCGTAGACACCGTTATCCGCGCTCGTGGGAAATTCGTTTTCCCAGTGTGCCTCCACCCAACGGTCCGCATTTTCCGGATTCTTCCTACCGATTGCTACATTGGGACAGTCCGCCTTATGGATGGATATACCGTAGCCACGGGTAACAAAGCCGACAACAGCATCCCCCGGAAGTGGATTGCAGCACTTTGCAAACTTAACCAGACAGTCCCGCTCTCCATCGACAATGATCCCACCGCTTTTGATGTTTTTCGGCTTTGCGGTCCGGATCTGCTCGGTATCCGTTATTACTGGCTCCGCATCCGGAGAGACAACGCGCGCGTACTCGTCGCGCAGGCGCGCGGCAATCTTGGAAACCGCCATCCCGCCGTAGCCGATGGTATTATAGAGATCCTCAGCCTCCTGAATGCCGAGCTTGTGTGCGACATTGGAAACAATCTCACCGAACTGTGTCTCGGTACAGCTTCCGCAGGTACGGCGCAACTCACGCTCGATTTCCGCCCTGCCAACCTGAATGTTCTCGCTTCTGCCTTCCTTTTTGAACCACTGGCGGATTTTGTTCCTGGCCTCGCTTGTCTTGACGATTTTCAGCCAGTCGCGACTCGGCCCTTTCGACGCCGCCGAGGTCAGAATTTCAACAATTTCTCCGTTCTGTGGGATCCGGTCGATCGGAACGATCATGCCGTTGACCTTTGCCCCGATCATCTTGTTTCCGACCTCGGAATGAATCGCATAGGCAAAGTCAATCACCGTGGAACCGAGAGGAAGCGCGATGACATCCCCCCGTGGAGTAAAAACAAAAGTTTCGTCGTTGAAAATATCGGTTTTCAGCGCGTGCATGAATTCGTCCGGATCGTTTGTATTGTTCTCGGTTTCGAGAAGCTTTGCGACCCATTCGAGCTTCTTCCCCAGATCGTCGTCCTTGGACTTATCCCCGCTCTTATACTTCCAGTGTGCGGCAATTCCGTATTCTGCAACATGATGCATTTCATAGGTGCGGATCTGCACCTCAAAGGGAATGCCTCCCCGCCCGATTACCGTCGTATGCAGTGAGCGGTACATATTGGGCTTCGGTGTGGAAATATAATCCTTGAAACGCCCGGGAACGGAATTGAAAAGCTCATGAATGATGCCGAGCGCGGTATAACACTCCAGCTCCGTATCTACAATAATCCGCAGAGCATAAAAATCGTAAATTTCATCAAAGCTCTTGTTCTGCGAATACATCTTGTTGTAAAGAGAGTAAATCGACTTGATACGCCCCTCAAGGGTAAAATTCATCCCGCTTTCGCGCAGCTTGGCATCTACAAGCGCCCGGGCATTCTCAATGAACTCCCTGCTCTGCCCGTAACGGGCCTCAATCTGACGGTCCACCTCTTGATAACCGATCGGGTCAAGGTATTTCAGAGAGAGATTCTCAAGTTCCTGCTTGATGCGCTGCATACCGAGACGGTGGGCAAGCGGCGCATAGACATACATCGTCTCCAAAGCAACGGTACGCCGCTTTGTATCCCGCTTTGCCTCCAGTGTACGCATATTGTGAAGCCGGTCACAGAGCTTGATAAAGATGACACGGATATCCTTTGACATGGCAAGAAGCATTTTCCGGATGTTCTCAATATGTGCCTCTTCCTTGTCTTCGATATTCAACTCAACGATTTTTGTCACGCCGTCAACAAGCAACGCGACATCATCCCCGAACAGCTTCCGGATTTCCTCAAGACTGGTTTTGGAGGAGCAATCCTCAACGGTATCATGCAGCAAGGCGGCACAGATCGAGTCGGAATCCAGCTCAAGTCCGGCCAGGATCTCCGCCACGGCGACAGGGTGCGTAATATACGGTTCCCCGCTGTTACGGAACTGCCCCTCATGCAGGTCGCGCGCGTATTCGTATGCTTTTTCGATTTTCGGAATATTGTATTTCTTTCCGGTCAGCTTCAGCATACCGAGAAGACGGTCAATTGTCGCAGTCTCCCCGCCGACGGAAGCCGATCCGACAGAAGCAGCTGTTCCCGGATGGATTGTTTCAGTCGGGTTCTCCGCCCCCGGCAGAATCGCAGCAGACGCGCTTTCCGCCGTGTTTTTTTCTTTTTCAGACATTGCTTTGCTCCTGTTTTTGCATGCTTCTCAGGCTTCTGAGGATTCCAGAACGCTCCAGATCGGTTTTCGCCGGCGTCGGAATGACACGGAAGCTATAATACTCCTCCTCTGTTTCTTCCAGGGAAAGAACATTCAATTCCTGAAGAATCAGCAGAGAAAAACGCAGCTTCATATAATTGATTGCCTTTGCTCCCGACTCCGCAAGCAGGGCAAGCATGACACGCACGCTCATTTCCGCGTTTCCGATACGGGACTCACGCCGCAAAAGTGTATAGACCGCCGTAATATCGGCACGCCCGGGAACCACATCTTCCCCGGCCGTCATACGCGCTCCTTCCCGCAGTTCGGCAAAGCGTCTTTTTTCCGCCTCGTGTTCTGCAAGCTCTTTTTCGGAATGACGAACATCGCGGCAGATCATCTGGACAGTGCGGTTTCCGTTAAACTCATTGATATCAAGGGAAAAGAGCAAATCGGCGCGTTCCCCGCCGAAAACCGGAATGGCTGCCGGCGCACGGGAGAAAACCATTGCTGTTGTTTCCCTGCCCCCGCATTTCACGATCATCCGGCTGTGCTTACCGGCGCCGACCGGAATCACATCGCAAACCGGAACATCCCGCAGTACGAAATACGGGGTTGCATTGCCGATGCCGCACGGCTCAAGAAGCCGCAGTTCCTCCGCAAAGGAGAGATCAATATCCTCCGGAGAAAGCTCCAGATCATAGTCAAGCGTACCTTGAAGCTGCTCCGCATCCTTGAGGATTTCCCGCGCATATTCATTGATCCGCTCCCGGAAGCGGCCGATATTTGCGCGGCGGACACTAAGTCCCGCTGCGAGCTGATGTCCGCCGTATTTCTCCAGCAAATCGCCGCAATAGACAAGCGCGTCGACAAGGTTCAGTCCCTTGATGCTTCTTCCGGAGCCTTTTCCGAGATCGGTTCCGAGTGGGGGCTCACCCTTCGCACGCCCTTCATAGGAGACAAGGATAGAGGGAAGACCGTATTTTTCTGTGATCCGGGAAGCAACGATCCCGATTACACCGTGATGCCAACCGTCATCATCGAGCACAATCACGGGATCGCGCTCAAAGTCATGTTCTGCTTCAATGCGTGCGTATGCCTCCTCGGCAATTTTGTTTTCCTCGGATTGCCGGAAGCGGTTTGTTTCACACAGCTCCGCTGCCAATGCGTCCGCCCGTTCGCGTGAATCGGTCAAAAACAGCTCTGCCGCAACGGATGCGTTTGTAATGCGTCCGGCAGCATTGATGCGCGGCGCAAGTGTGTAGCCGATAAAAGAGGAGTTGATTCGGGGCGCACGTGCAGCGTGCGCCGTTCCGGGACGATACTGCGATGCGGCAATCAGAGCGGAGATCGCCATCCGACTCCCGCTCTGGATTCGCCGCAGCCCGTATTTTACGATCAGACGGTTCTCATCGACAAGCGGCATCACATCGGCAACGGTTCCGAGCGCAACAAGATCCGCATATTCCGCGCAGACCCGCCGTACGGCGTCGGCCCGGTCGGCGGAACGCTGCATTTCCGCAGCACAGACCAGCTTAAAAACAACACCGACACCCGCAAGACCGGAAAAAGGGTAAGCACTGCCGGGACGATGGGGATTCACAACGGCATCCGCACAGGGAAGCTCCCCATGGCATTCGTGGTGATCGGTTACGATTACGCACATACCGGACTGCTTTGCCAGAGCGATTTCGGTGTTTGCCGTGATCCCCGTATCCACGGTAACAATCAGTCCGACCCCCTCCTGAGCCATCCGGGCAATCGCCGCATAGGACATTCCGTATCCCTCTCCGAGACGATCGGGAATATAATAGGATACGTCGGCTCCGCGGGAACGCAGATAAAGCTCCAGCACGCTGATCGAGGTTACACCGTCAACATCGTAATCACCATAGATCATGATCTTTTTTCTCTCTGCAAGCGCGCTTTCCAGAAGGCCGACAGCGCGATCCATATCGGTCAGCAGGAAAGGATCGTGGAGAACCTCATCCTCAACACACAGGAAGGAACGCGCCGCGGCAGGATTCTTATAGCCGCGGAAGGCGAGCAGCCGCGCGAACGCGGGTGTCACCTCAAGCTCCTCTGAGAGCTTTTTTATTTCTTCCGGGGTCCCTTCCGAGCAGTCCGCGCGCACCGTCCAGAGCTTTTCCCCCGGGTTACTTTTCAAATAACTCAATGTTTTTCCTCCGAATTCCCGTTGTCGGAGATCACCTCGGTGATCTCAATGTCGCATCTTCCTCGCAAAAGACAATGCGACACGGCATAGATAGCAGCGAAAGAGGCAATGAAAGCAGCAAGAGAGACAGCCGCCGCTCCCCCCTCGGACGCATGCAGAAAGGATGCAATGCCGTAGCCCGCTCCGGCGGCAAGCAGCGGAAAGAGAAACACAAGCACGGCATAGCCGATCGTCCGTCCTGACGGCGCCTCAATGCGCACTCTGTCTCCGACCTGTGCACCGGCGGCGTTTTTGGCCCGGGTCCGGATCTTGTTCTGTCCGCCGACAAGAGAGCAGGCAGCACACCCGGAGGATGCCCTTTCACAGCCCTCGCAGGCGCTGTGGCGCACAGCCTCCACGACGGCAAAGCCGTCGCTTCCCGTTTCAATAACAGTCGCTTCCTGTGTCATCTTTTCTTCACCGCCTCCGCAAGGATTTTTTCTGCAACCTTCAGACCGTCCGCCGCAGCACTGGTAATACCGCCGGCATATCCTGCCCCCTCGCCGCAGGGATAGAGATTCTCAAGCTCCGGGACGCAGAGCCGCTCCGAGTCCCGCGGAATGCGCATCGGTGCGCTTGTTCGGGTCTCTGCGGCGGTCAGCACCGCGTCCTTGGCGTCGAAGCCGGAAAGCGTCCGACCGAAAGCGGCAATTCCGCCGCGCAATGCATTCAGCACGAACGGGGGGAGAACATCGCGCAAATCGGCTGTACGGTATCTTTCCCCTCCCATATAGGTCGGCCGGACCCGTCCGGGAGCCGTTCCGGAAGTGCCGTGCATCAGGTCACCGACGGTTGAAACAGGCGCTGTAAAGCGTCCGCCCCCCGCACGGAACGCCGCCTGCTCCAGGCTGCGTTGAAAGGCAACGGCGGCATCCGGCGTCCCGCCGACATCCTCCGGAAAAACCGAAACGGCAATCGCGCTGTTGGAGTTCACTCCGTCGCGTGCATATTTGCTCATTCCGTTCGTTACAACGCCGCCCTCCTCGGTAGAGCCGCAGACGACCTCCCCGCCGGGGCACATGCAGAAGGTATAAACACCACGTCCCGAGACGCGATGGGAAAGCGAGTATTCCGCGTGCCCCAAAGCCGGATGCCCGGCAAGGGAACCGTACATCGCCCGGTCAATTTCCTCCGTCAGATGCTCGATCCGCACCCCGACCGAAAAGGGCTTCGGCTCCCTCCGGATTCCGTAATGCGGAAGCAGGTCGTAAACATCCCGGGCGCTGTGCCCCGTTGCAAGAACACAGGCTGAGCAAGGAAGCTCTCCGTTCTGGGTAACAACAGCATTGACCCTTCCCCTTGAAACCGAAAAACCGGTCAAGCGTGTCCGGTACAGAATCGTCCCGCCGAGAGAAAGAATATGGGCCGCCGCATTTTCGATAATTCCGGGAAGCAGGTCGGTTCCGACATGGGGGCGGGCACGCCGCAGAATGTCAGGCGGGGCGCCGAACCGCGCAAGAAGCTCCAGCACCAGCGCGCAATGCGGATCGTTGACACGGGTTACCAACTTCCCGTCGGAGAAGGTTCCCGCACCGCCCGCGCCGAACTGTACGTTACAGTCGGAGTCCAGTTCCCCCGTCGCATAAAAGCGGTCCCGGAGAGCAATCCGTTCCCGGACGGGAGCACCGCGTTCGATCAGGATCGGGCGCATCCCCCGTTCTGCCAGCAAAAGCGCACAGAACAGCCCGGCAGGTCCCATTCCGACCACAACAGTCGGGAGATCGTTATCCCCGACCTCCGGCATCAGCGTCGGAAGGGAGGGAGCAGAATACAATGCACCGTGCAGCGCCGCGAGGTGCTCCCGGTCCGGAAGCTCCCCCTCGCAGGTCAGCAGAACCGAGCGTACCAAACGGACATTGGATTTCCGGCGCGCATCCACCGAGCAGCGGTAAACCGATGACTGCAGGACGCATGCCCGAAGCCGCGCCTTGTCAAAGCGCCGTCTTGCGGCAGCACACGCCTCTTCTTCCGGGACATCCGGAGAAAGTGTGATATCTGACAGAACAATTTCGTATCTCAAGGATTCAGTTCTTTCTCACCTGTATGTAATAAGTACCAAGTTCGTAAACCTTTCCGGAAAAGGGGGCGGAAAAGGACACATTCGCCTCGATGCGGAACTCCCCCGCACCGGAGATATCGGAAAGCGAAGCGGAAACCGTCACATCCGCATCGGTAATGCGGGAAACCAATGTATCCGGTCCGCGCAGAACAAGCTCAAGCTCATTGGTCAGGAGCGTATACCCGGTGCCCAGTATTTCAAATTCGGTCACAGAAAGCGTTCTCTGGGAGGTACCGATATGACGGATTGTCAGTTTTGCGCTTGTAACCCCATCCGCAGAGGAGGTTCCCTGCGGAATGGAAATCGTTACGGTTTCGGTGCGATCGCTTGTGATCATTTTCTCGTCAATCGTCTTCAGAAGAATACTGTCAATTTCTGCAATAACCGCATGCTCCCCCCGAAGCGTGATAATTGAAGGTTCTATGGTAATCTGACAATTGGAGGAGTTGTAATAGCCGTATTTATACGCTACCGTAAGCGGAACGGTTTTCAGTTCGTAAAGAGGAACCGTGACGGAAACGCTTTCCTCACTTACGGTAAGATAGGGATTGGTTATCTCGGCTCCCGTAGAGTCAACCAGTGTCACGGGCGCAACAACGACAACCGAACCGCTGATTTCCCCGAGGTTCAGATTGACAACGGCGCTTTCCACTTGCTCAAGCACCGTGGTCGGTCCCGACACGGTAATGACCGAGGGATTTGCGACCGGCTCTCCGAGCTCGTATTCCGTACTGTGCTTAACCTCGGAAATCCGTGTAATAACCTGCACGGTTTTTTCCGAAACCTCATCCACCGTTACCTTCACGGTGGAAGGATAACAGCTGACAAAGGTCAGTCCCTCGGGAAGCTTCACGTTGACGTCCAGGGAATATTCCCCCTTGACGGAAATAATCCCGGCATCCACTGATGCGGAAAGATCGGTCGAGTGATATTTGACAATCTCACTGCGTCTGCCGCGGACCGTTACGTCAACCGAACCGTTCCATCCCTCGATCACCGAAAGCCCGCTTTTCTCAGACAACTCGGAGACGTTATCGATTTTTACCGCCACACGGCTGAAAATCTCCTCATATTCGGGGCTTTCTGTGTTCATGACGTAAAACCATACCGCCACGGCAATAATAAAGCAAACGATCAGCGCAATCACATCGGGAACGCGCATGCCGCGTCTCCGTGTCCCCTGCGGTTTCTGCTCGGTTGGAATCTGTGTGTTGTTCATAGCTTCCTCACTGTTCCCCGCTCTCCGGCGCACGATCCCGTTTCCGGATTTTTTTCAGAAGCTCTTTCGGCTTCAGCTCTTCGGTCAGCTTCTTGTTCAGTGACTGAAAATTATAACGGCGCGTCAGATTTCCTCCGATGGCAAGAGAGATAATTCCCGTCTCCTCAGACACGCAAAGCACAACCGCGTCGCTCGCCTCGCTCATGCCGATCGCCGCGCGGTGACGGGTACCGACCTCCTTGGTAACATCCTGGTTCTGCGTCAAGGGCAGATAGCAGGCAGCGGCACAGATACGGAAATCCCGTACAACAACCGCCCCGTCATGCAGAGGAGCTCCCTCATAAAAAATATTCCGGAGCAGATAAGAATTCAGATTGGCATCAACCGGAACACCGGTCCGGATAATATCTCCGAGCTTCGTCTCCCGTTCAAATACGATCAGCGCTCCGGTCCGGGAACGGGAAAGCTCGACCGCCGCCTCACAGATTGTGTTGATATCGGAATTGAAGCGGGCAAGATCCTTGGATTCCGAAAGGCTCCGGATGCTGCGCAGCGGTTGCGCTCCCATGGTTTCCAGCGCAGAACGAAGCTCCGGCTGGAAAAGAATCAACAGGGCAATCAGTCCGACCTGCACCACATTCTTCAGCAAAAAACTGATGGCGTTCAGCTCCAGTGACTCACAGAGCAAAAGCAGAACCAGCACAACAAGCACCCCGGAGGCAAGCTTTCCTGCACGGCGATCCCGCATAAAACGATATACAAAATAAAACAGCAGGGTCAGAAGAAGAATATCAAGGATGTCCTTCCAGGTCATCAAACTGATTTGCCTTCCCATGTTGGAAAACAGCTTCTGCAAATACGAAATGATGTTTGACATATCCTCACCGCCGAGAAAGAATGAATTTCCATGCCGGAAACAAAAAGACAGACTTTGCCTTGTATTTGTTTATTATAGCATGTCCGCAAGTTAAATTCAAATACTTTTCTTATATTTTCCGATTTTATTTTCCGGAAATTAAAGTTGCAATCCCCTGCTTTCCGTGGTATACTGTTGAATATGGAAATCCGTATTACGGAGCGGGAGGACGGGCAGCTGCTGCGGGGGTATCTCCGCGGTACACTCGGATTCTCCGGAACGCTCATCAAACAGTTAAAATATGCGGAAAACGGTCTGATGCTGAACGGGCAGCGCGTCACCGTGCGTGCCATCCTGCACACAGGAGATCATCTCTCCCTCGCGGTTGAAGAGGAGCACGGGACACACGCTTCCCTTTCCCCGCGCGAGCTTCCCTGTGACCTTCTGTATGACGACGGGGCGATCGCCCTGTTTTCCAAGCCATCGGGTATGCCGACCCACCCAAGCCGTCGGCATCCGGATGACACGCTTGCCAATGCCGCCGCGTTTCTTTTTCGGGAGGAAACGGAGCCCTTTGTTTTTCGCGTTACAACGCGGTTGGACGCGGATGTTTCCGGCGCCGTCCTCATTGCCCGCAAAAAGCTGTATGCTGCACGGCTGTGTGCCGCAGTCGGCTCCGGACAAATTGAAAAAACCTATCTTGCTGTCTGTGACGGAATTCCGTCTGCTCCATCCGGCAGTGTCACCGGCTATGTGCGGCGTGTGTATGACAGCATCATCACCCGGGAACTGACAGACGATCCCTCCGCGGGCGGTTCCTTTTCCCGCACCGATTGGCGCCTTCTCGCCGTCGGAGAGGGACGTTCTCTCATAGAAGTGCACCCTTTTACAGGAAAAACCCATCAAATCCGTCTTGCGATGCGTCATCTGGGCTGTCCCATCGCCGGAGACGGCTTTTACGGAGATGCGGACAGCGCCCCGCGCTGTATGCTGCATGCCGCACGGCTCCGATTTTCCCATCCGGCAGACGGCAGAAGAATGGATCTGAGCGCACCGCTCTATGAGGACATGAAAACTATGATTGAAAAGTATTTCGGAAAGGATCAAAATGTCTGAACAAAAGAACGGTTTTGATAAACAGCGGGAAACCCGATCCGGCACAGAACAGGAATACTTTCCCGACAGGAAGGCAGAGGACGCGCTGCCGACACCGGACACTCCCTCCGTACCGTCAGAAGAAAACGAAGGCAAGAAAGTACAGAGGGGACTCTTCCGCTTTTTACCTGTCTGGTTCTTTGTCATTGCCTGCATAGCCGCTCTCTGCGGGG
>JAXFQY010000116.1:0-35109 GCA_034178705.1 Eubacteriales bacterium
ACCTGCTCTTGACCCCGCGCCGCTTTTGCAGTCTCCACTCGGGGCTTCGCCCCTCCTTCCGACTGCAAAAGCTTTTAACTAAACTCGTTACTTCTTTTTTTATTTTTTAGTCTCACATCATTGACAAAACTACAGTTTTTCGGATTTTTTGCTTCTTTCTTACTCTTTTTCCGTCTTTATTTTAGACCGTTCCGATGCTTCTGCCGCCCGCAGCGTATTCCGGAGAAGCATGGTAACCGTCATCGGACCGACCCCGCCGGGTACAGGCGTCAGATAAGAAGCAACCGGCGCAACAGCGTCGAAATCCACATCGCCGCACAGCTTTCCGTTTCCGTCCCGGTTCATACCGACATCAATAACAACAGCCCCCGGCTTCACCATGTCCGGCGTAATCATCCCGGCACGTCCGACGGCGGAAACAAGAATGTCCGCCTCCCGCGTTACCGCGGCAAGGTTTTTCGTCCTGCTGTGACAGACCGTAACGGTCGCATCGGCGGCAAGAAGAAGCAGTGCCATCGGCTTTCCGACGATATTGCTCCGCCCTACCACGACAGCGCGTTTTCCTGCCGGATCGATCCGGTAATATTTCAGCAATTCCATGACACCAGCAGGCGTACAGGGCAGAAAAACAGCTTCTCCGAGGTTAAAGAGCAATCCTGCGTTTACCGGGCTGAAACAGTCCACATCCTTTTCCGGCGCGATAGCGCGGATTATCCGCCGCTCGGACAGCCCCGCAGGCAGCGGAAGCTGCACAAGGATTCCATCGCAGCCGGGATCGGCGTTGTACTGCTCCACCTTGGCAAGCAGCAGGTCCTCGGTCGTATCCTCCGGAAGAATCACAACTTCAGAATGAATTCCGACCTCGTCGCACGCCCGCTGCTTGTTGCGTACATAAACGACACTCGCCGGGTCCTCTCCGACCCGGATTACCGTCAGCTTCGGAGCTCTGCCGGTGCGCTCCGAGAAGCTCTTCACTTCCCTTGCCGTTTCCGCACGCAGTGCGGCGGAAACCTCCTTACCGTCTATCCGTGTCATGCTCATCCTCTTTCTTATCGTTCTGGTTCTGAACGTCTTTAGAATCCTCTCCGCCGTCTTTTTCCGGAGACGGCGCCGCCTTTCCGCCTTTTTGCGCGTCACTGTCTGCGTTTTTTTTCGCGGAACGCCGCGACTCCTCGGCGGCAAAGCGCTCTTCACAGCCGGAGGGCGCATCCAACCGGAGTGCAGGAATGCGATCCGCCACCCTGCGTCCGACGGCAATCAAAACAAGCCCGACGACAAAACAAACGCCGGCAATCAGCTGCGAAACACGGATTCCTGTATTTCCGAGATACAAACTGTCGGTGCGCAGCCCCTCAATGAAGACACGCCCAAGCCCGTACCAGGTAAAATACCCGAGAACAATTTCCCCATTGAACTTTTTCTTTTTATAAAATGAATACAGAAGAATAAAGCCCAAAAGGTTCCAGAGTGATTCATAGAGGAAAGTCGGATGATAATAGTGAATCACCGCATTTTCGGAATACCGGAGACCCATCCGGCAGAAAACATCGGTCTCTCCGCCGTGCGCTTCCCCGTTCATGAAATTGCCCCAACGCCCGATTGCCTGCGCAAGAATCACGGAAGGGGCGACCGCGTCCATAAATTTCGGAATGTTGACATGCCGCACCAATCCAAAAACAAGAATCGTAAGAGCGCCCGCGATCACAGCGCCGTAAATCGCAAGGCCCCCATTCCAGATTGCCACAATGTTTTTAATCGAACCCCAAAGGTTCTGCCAGAAGGTTCCCCCGTGCTCAATAAAGCCGCCGTAGAAAACAACATAGTACAAGCGGGCACCGACAATTCCCATTAACACGGTCACCATCGCAATATCAAAAAAGGTATCCTCGTCGATATGCTCGTATCTGGCACGCACCCGTGCCGTCAGGTAAGCACAGATAATCCCCAAGGTAATAAGGATTCCGTACCACATGACGTCTTTGCCGAAAACCGTAAACGCCACCGGATCAATCCAGAATTCGTCAATCCCGAGACCGGGAAAAGAGATGCCGTTCATTGATCTTCCTCCTCTGCTTCGTTTTGCTCCTCATCTTCCGAAGGGACGTTCAGGCGGTCAATCACCGCCATTGCCGCGTAGCGCTCGTCAAAAAGCTCGGAAAGGAGCGCTTCGGCATCCTCAGGGGTAACAGCGCGCAACACCGCAGCATATTCAAACGGGTCACAGCCAAGCAGCGCACAGTCCAACATCAGCTCACAGATCTCCTCGGAGGAGTTGTAGGCCTGTACCAGATCGGAAAGCTGTGCCTTCCGGATCCGGGCGAAGGCCTCTCGGTCCACCCCGGTCCGCTTCACCGTATCAATTGCCGCAATCACCTCACGGTAAACCGCTTCCGGATCCTCCGCAGAGCCCTGCACATAGGCAAATTCCAGATCGTCATAATTCAGAGAGGATGCGGCAATGCGATCCGCCAGATTGGTCTGCAGCATTTTTGCATAAAACGGGGAGGTTTCGCCGAAGAGCAGCTCTGACAGCACCGAGAGCGTCAGAGAGCGATGCAGGAGCTCCGGGGCGGTTTTCCCGCGTATATCGTCCTTAAAGCCGATCGCAAAGAGGGGCTTGGCAACACACATACGCTCCGTTCCCCTGTGCGCACGGACGCTACGCTCCTCCTTCGGTCTGCTGCGTTCGATCGTCTCGGTCGGGCGGTCGGGAACCAGCCCATCGCAAAGCGAAGAAACCTCCTCCGGTGCAAACGCTCCCGCCGCGACAAGAATCATATTGTGAGGTGCATAAAAGGTGTTGTAGCAGCGATACAACAGCTTGTCGGTGATCTGTGCGATCGATTCGACAGATCCCGCGATATCCTCCGAGATCGGATGATTCCGGTAGAGGAGACGGGTAAGCAGACGGAAGCGCGCACGCGACGGACTGTCCAGACCCATTTTGATCTCCTCACCGATGATTCCCTGCTCTTTTTTCACCGTTTCCGGAGTAAAGTACGGGTCGTATACAAATCGCAGAAGCTCTCCCAGACATGCGGCGTGATCCTCCGTGGAGGAAAAAAGATAGGCTGTTCGATCAAAGGTCGTATAGGCATTGCTGTTTGCGCCGTGCAGCGCAAAGCGCTCAAAGGTATCCGATCCGTCGCTGTTTTCAAAAAGCTTATGCTCCAAAAAATGCGCAATGCCTTCCGGAACCGGCTGCGGCGTTGCGCCGTTCGTTCCGAAGCAATTGTCAAAGGAGCCGTACCGTGTCGCCAGAATGGCATAAGAGGTCGCCAGCTTGTTCGGCATCACATAGACCTCAAGGCCCGAACGATGCCGGAAGCGGAAATACTCCTCATCCAGATACGGATCGTATTTTCGGATTATCCCGTTCATAGCCGAACCTCCTCAGCCGTTTTGTCTCCCGACAGAAAATAAAGGGTATCCGGTGTGATCTGCCGCGCGGCAAACGCCGTCTCTTCTGCCGTCAGGGAAGCAATCCGGTCAGAGAGCGCACGCGGCGTATCCGAAACACCGCAAAGACGGCGCACAAGGTCAAAAGAGGAAAGAAAACGCGGGGAGTCCGAGCCGGAAAGAATTGAAGCGCAAAGCGATTTTTTGGCAATCGTCAGTTCGTCGGAACTGAACTCTCCTTTTCCCGTCTTTTCCAGCATTTCGGAAATGGCGCGGTAGGCGGGTGCCAGATTTTTCGCGTCGATCCCCGCATAAACAAGGACAGCACCGAGTATACCGCGATAACTGCTGCTGCAGGAATAACAAAGATTCAGCTTTTCCCGGACATAGAGAAAAAGCTTCGCAACCGGGGACCCTCCGTACAGCTCGTTTGCAAGCAGCACCGCGGCGTAATCCCGTTCAGCGGAAACCGTGCACGGAGCACGGTAGCCGATCACAAGCTTTCCCTGCTGAAGCCCGTCCATGGTTTCGAAAACGCGGCGTTCCTTGTTCTTCGGCAGAAGCAGATGCGGCACGGAAGGAAGGAAAGGCTCTGCCGCCGTCCGGCTCTGCCCGGCAAAAAGATCCTCCGCGGTGCGCTGCGCCCGGTCCGGAGCAGAAGAGCCGATAAAGGTCATCTCCACAGGGCGTCTCGTCACGGTGTCGCGCCAGAAATCCGAGAGCTCCTTTGCCGTCAGCGCGGGAATATCCTCTGCATATCCCAGTTCCGGAATTGCCGCGGGAGTACCGCAAAATAATTCCTCACTCAGCCGGCGTACGGCATACGTACCCTTTTCGTTGATTTTTGCCGCAATCTCGTCGGCAAGCCTCCGCTTCTCGCTTTCCGTATAATCACATCGGAAAACACCGTTCTCGGTCACCGGAAAAAAGATAAGACGCCGGAGCAGATCCAGCACCCCTGCTCCGATTGCCGTTCCGTCCTCCGAGAATCGGTCTGCAAGAGAAAACGCAGTGAAAGAGAGGACAAGCGTCTCCCCATAAGCTCTCGTTTCCGCGAAAAGATCGGCTCCGTAAAGCTCCGCCAGCCTGGCGGAGATTCTGTCAAGGGAAGGATACCCCTCACAACCACGGGCGAGAATGCTCCGGACCAGCGCGGCACGCACCGCATTCTCCCGCGTCAGCGGCAAAAGGAAGCCGACCGAGACAAACTCGGTCTTGAAGCGGTCCGTCATCAGGCAATTAACCCCGATCCTTCCGGGCAGCTCCCTTCTGTTCATTTTCATGATTCCTCCGTAAATCCGGAACTGACCGGATCCTAAGTAGAGCAAAGTATGCAGAACAGCCGTTCTTGTGACGGTTCCGCATTGCTTTTTATTATAGCACGGCCGAGAGCAATTGTAAATATCAAACGGAATTTTGCAAATCGATGAAAAAACGGGCCCCGGTAAAGATCCGGAGCCCTGTTGCCGAGTGCCGTTTACCGGTCTGCGGCAAACTTCTGCTTGGCGGCATCAATTTTCTGCTTTTCCGCCTGCTCAGCAGGATACCAGCCCTTTTCGGACATTTTCCGATAAATCTCATTCTGCATGCAAAGCGTGTCGTTCAGAGCCTGAGAAAAAGCGCTGTGCACATCCGGCGTTGCGGACTCAATCGCTCCGTGCATCATCAGATCGCATGCCCCTTTGGTCGAGGTGAGGATATTGTCCATAATCAGCTTATCATCCATGTTTTGTTCTCCTTTTTATTGCTTACTCAGCAGACTGTAAAACCGATCGAAGCTCTGCTGATGCTTTGTGCAAAGCTCCTGAACAAAATTCTTCAGTTCCCCATCCTGAAGCTGCGAGGCAAAGTTCATGCAGCAATCTTTCATCTGCTTTTCATGCCCGAGGGCATCTTCAATATACAGCAATTCTTTCGGTGACACGGTGTACCTCCTAATCTTTTCTTGCTCCGTTTTCCCGGAACATCAAAGATAGTATGACACGTGTTTTCCTTTTTATTCCGAAATAAGAGGGCAGGACACTCCTGCGTCCTGCCGCTCCCTTAATGGCATCCGCTACCGAAGATAACCGTCCGAAAGATGGAAAACGCTATCCGCTTCTGCCGCGATTTCCTCTGCATGAGTCACCACGATCACGCACCGGTGTTGCTCATGCGCATAGTTCTGCATCAAAGCAAGAATATTTCTGCTGTTTGCATTGTCCAGATTTCCGGTCGGTTCATCCGCAAGCAAAACATCCGGTTCCGACGCAACGGCGCGCGCCACGGCAACCCTTTGCTGCTCCCCTCCCGACAGTTCTGTCGGGCGTTTTCTGTGCAGGGATTCGGGAAGACCGACCTGGAGCAGCAGCTCCGCAGGGAATGACCCTTTCCGTTTTTCAGATCCCGCAACCTCCAAAGCGAGGCGAACGTTCTCCTCCGCTGTCAGATGGCGCAGAAGGTTAAAGGACTGGAACACAATTCCGACATGCTCGCGCCGGTAGACGGTCGGATCCAAAGAGCAAAGATCGGTCTGGCGAAACAGGATCCTGCCACTCAAAGGCTTGTCAAACGCCGCAAGCAGAGAAAGAAGGGTAGATTTCCCTGACCCGCTTCTGCCTGTCAGCGCATGGAGCTTTCCTTCTTCGAAAGAGAGGCTGACCCCGTTCAAAGCATGGGTAACACCGCTCTTGGAACGGTAATCGTAGAATACATTTTCGGTCTCCAGGATCTTCATGAGTCCCCTCCTCCCTTCATTATGTTTTTTGTCACCTGTCCGATTGGAATCGGAAGAGCACACAGGAAAGCGCCGCACCAGGTCACAAGCAGGCCAAGACAGCTTTGCAGGGATACCCGATATTCGATTCTGACCCCTGCATTCCGGTAAAGGGCTATCGCCTGCGTCAGACGGGCGCGGATTGCCTCGCTGTTTTTCATAAAATCAACCGTCGCAGACAGATTTTCAAGCGTTTTTTCCGTGTCTGCCAACAGCAAGCGATTCACAAGGGCACAAATGGCATTTCCGAACAGTTCTCCGGCAAGAAGACCGCTCAAAATGCCGAGCAGAAGAACCGTCCCGCTTTCTGCGGCAAGGCGCAGAACAATCCGCCAGGAGCGAAGCCCGAGGGCGCGGAGCACAGTCGCCTCTTCCCCCCGTTTTCGCTGTGCGTACCAAAGATAAAGCAAAACCAACAGAAGCCCGAGCAGCGCGGCAGTCCCCGTAAGTACCGCAACAAAGGAGCGTACGCCGGCAATTTGTGACACGGCAAATTTGTAGTCGTAATCGTCCGCGGTAATCAGGTAATTCTCCGTTTCCAATCCGTCTGCAACCAAACGGGAGATTGCCTTCCCTGCCTCCGAAGGATCCGGCAGAGAGATCCGAAGCTTCCGATACCCGATCGTGTCCGCCGGAGTTCCGGAAGGATCCGAGCTTGCAAAGGAGTAAAGTTCAGTCCATTCCTCCGTACCGCAAAGAACCACAGGGGAAAAAGCGGGACCGGAGTAATACCCTGCCACCGGCAGTACAAGGGGGGTTCCCGGATTTTTCAGCAAGGACACATATTCCGCAAGCAGATGTACAGGAACAGTGAAGCCGGTTTCGGTTTCCTGAACATTCCAGCCCCGAAGATCGTACCACCCGAAAACGAGAGCCGCCGGCTCCCCAAGCTGCCGGTATACACTTTCGGAAAGCAGAAGTCCGTCCCCGAACTTCCTCCCTTCGCGGAAAACCGTCCGAAGCTCCCCGTCTGCATACGGAACAGCCTCCGACAGATAAGCCTCATCGGTGCAGGCAACGATCTGCAGATAATAACACGGCAGCGGGCGTCTCAGAGACTCATCGTACAGCAGGGTTCCGCCGATACGAAACGGCTTTCCCGTTTCAAGACAGGCAAGAAGCTCTGCATAGGCCTCCGCCGTACAAATCTGATTGGTTTCAAAGCTATACGGATTGGAAAATCCGTCAACTGCGCCCTCTCTCTCCGAAGAGTGAAGAAGGGAAAACACGTCGCTGTCCAGCCGTTTTTCATTCCGATTCACGATCTGAACTTTTCCCGTTTCGTCTCTTTCCCGCTCCAGTCGCTCCTTCAGCGTAACCGTCAGAGTAACGTCGTACCGATCTTTCAGCTGCTCAATCGCCGTGTCACAGGAATTCCGCACCGAAAGGCAAAGCAGAAAAAGAAAAACACAGATCGCAGCCGACAGACCAAGCGGTAAATAGATGCCCGGAAGACGCCAAAGATTTCGGAATACCTGTTTCATCGGTCCTCCTGTTCTGAGAGCAGCCGCATCACATCGATGCGGAATACCCCGTACACGGCGGCACAGAAACCGGAGACAAGAACGAGAAGAACCGGCAAAATTCCTTTGCCGATACACTTCACAAGAAACCCGGAATTCAGAAAAGACCGGAAGGTCTCCGTTTCCGTCCCAGCCAAATATAGATAATCCGAGGTCGTATTCCGGATACTCTCTGCCGTACCGCCGGCAGAGGCAAGGGTGTAGATCCGCTCTGCAAGCGGAAAACCGGCGAGAAGCAGAAAGACGGAGGAAACCGCAAGTCCGACCAGGGCGGAAAAGCACAACTCAGCCGAAAGCGACAAGGCAACGCTTCTCTTGCTCTCCCCAAGAGCAAAGCAGATTCCGATTTCCCGCCTGCGGGATCGGACAACCGAAAAAACAAAACCGAACATCAACGCAAAAGCAACACCCGTCACAAGTGTCCGGACCATCTCAAAGCCGCGCAGCAAAGCCCGAACAGAGCGGTTATTGGCTTCAAAAATCTCCGACACGGGAATCAGACGCGCGGGATTCCCCTCCGCCATCCCGTATTCGTTGATGAATCGCTCGATTTCCGGAATCCGCGCACGATCATTCGGCAGAATCTGATAGTTGTAGGCGGCAACCCCCGTAAATTCCTGCCGTTCCAGCAGAAAAAGCGGAACGTAGATACGGTTCACGGGAGACTGATAGCTGACGGTCACCGAGGAGTCCAGAAGCGATGCGCTGTCCCGATAGATACCGACGATGCGAAGCTCCGTTTCCTCCTGTGCCTTTTTCTTGGATCTTACCTTCAGCGTCGAACCGAGCTTCAGACCGTTCATCAAGGCAAACTGCTCATGAACCATGCATACATGGCGCTGTTCCCGCCGGTCGCTTTGGGTCAGAAAGCGTCCCTCCGCAAGAGTCAGTTCTCCCCGTGCGAACCCCATCAGCTCCATACAGTCTGTCAGCGCATAAAGAGAGACATTGCCCGAATCCTCTGCCCCGGGAGGAACAAACGGCTCCGCGTCGCAATACACAATCGCCGTCAGCTCCGCGGTATAATCGACGATATCGTAGAAATACTCATGTATTCTCCGGATGGACGGATAGAAGCCGCAGTACATGCGGTCTTCGGAAGAATATCCGGCTTGCTGTCCCGGGGCGGCAAGCGAGCTTCGGTCCACCAGAAGTCGGTAATAATCGGAATACGGATTTTCATTGCGCGCTTTATAGTAATTGCAGACCGCAAACACGAGCGCACAGATCATCAGAGACGCTGAAACCACGGCAGTAAACCCGATAAAGGAAACCGAGGTATTCTGCTTGCGGAGAAAGTTCCGCCACCCGTTCTTCATCCAAAGCATATCAGCTCCCCAACGTCCCGTCAGGAGAAAACGGGATCAACTCGCAGGAAAAAAGCGCACCGCAGCGGCAACGGAACTCACGCAGTGCACAGAGATGTCCGCGTAGAATCAGAACGCCGGTCAGCTCTGTTCTTTCCGCTTCGTGCGGCTCCTCTTCGGAAAGCTTTTCCCTACAGGCGGCGCAGAACCGATAATGCTTGCCTCCGGAAATATACCATGCTTCCCTATGCTCACTGCATGCGGGAGGAACATACGGGGTGATGATCCCTCCTCCCATTCCCCGGTTCGCTTCCAGCTCCTCCTGCATGTCGGCATTGGTATGCAGAACCGGCTTTCGTTCGCAGCCCATACAGAGAGCCAAGAGAAGCAGAACCGAAAACAGTTTCGGTTTATTCACGGAAGGTTCCCCCTACAACACCGCCGTTCGGATCCAAAGCAAACAAGGTTATCTGATAAATTTTACCCGCATCATAGGCATCGCCGAGCAGATTGCGGATTTTCTCCTGAACAGCGCTGTATAACCTGTCATATTCTTTTTGTCTGTCATCCGGAGTTCCGTAAAAGCAATTATAATTATAAAGCTCCGTGTAATAAGCTACCGTCCCGTTTTCTGTTATTTGATAGTTCCAGCCGACAAAGACCTCCCCGTCGGGGGAGAGAATGTGTCCCGCAATCATATCATACGGAGGTTCTGTCCGTGCGGTATGGAAATACAGTTTATTGTCAATACGTTCCGCTGCGGTTACATAAAGCGAATTTCCGCTCAGATCCGTAAAAAACTCTAAAGCAGGCGAATACTCGATTTTTTCCCCCGGACCGGGCAGACGAATCTCTCGAACCGCATATTCCGAGGATGGAAGCATCGGGTCAGTAACGTCAGGGGAAGCCTCCGTCGGAAGGGGATCCGCTGTCCCTGTGATAGGATGGGACACCGCAGTTCCCTCTGTAATATCCGTTGTGATATCCGTTTTCCCTGACACATCGTCCGTCGGTTCGGGAGATTCCCCTTGCTTCCGGCAGGAGCACAGAAAAACAAGCAGAAAGATCAGCAACAGCACTTTTGTGTTTTTCATAAGAGTCTTTTCCTTTTCTGTAGAGTCTTTTCTGTCTGTCCGTTCCGCCGGCAAAACCGGCGGAACGGACGATTGCCGAATACTCAGTCAACCGTGTAATCGATAGGATAAGGAGGAGGCAGCTGACAATACGGGCAGGACGTGTTGTCCGGACTGAAATCATGCGATAACAAGTTTTTTCCTGTCAACAGATTCCTTTCTGATCATTCTGTTTTTTGAAAATTCAGGATTTTCTCCGGGAAGCAACCGGATTATCGCACTCTCATCCCAAGGATGAGAGAGGTTTGGGAGAAAAGAATCACCTTGATCAGAAAAGACCGTTTTCGTTTTTTCATCTTGTCCCCTTGTCAGTCTGTAAAGGATGGTCTTCAATTGCATTTTACCGCAAAATTGCTCAAAAGTCAACAAAATTCGCCCGTGTTTGCAAACAATTTGCTCATAGATATTTTGTGAATTGTTGCTAATTTACATTTTTCGGTTGGACGCGAAAAAACCGGGGGAGGTCTTTTTCAGACCTCCCCCGGTTTTGCAGTCTGTTTTTACAGTCTGTTTCGGTATCGGATTGTTACCATTCCAGAAACTCCTCGGGGATCACCGAGGTGTAGAAGGCACGTAGGATCGAAAGGCTGAAGGCATTGTGAACGTTCGTGCCGTGAGCGGCAGCAAGCGCCTCCGTGTACTCGGAAACACGATAGAGCTGCAGACCTTCGCGGTGCTCGCTTGCCGGATCCTGGACATAATGCGTAACCGTCGGGATCAGCTTCGGGTTTTCAACCGATTTGGTTCCGTCCGCATCAATCCGGAAAGTAAGGGACAGCATGGCGCCCGCCATATTCTTGGCATAGTACTGCGTGCTGATAAAATTGCCGAGACTGTAGGTGACAAAGGTTCGGTTTCCGTTCTTTCCGGTCAGCCAACCGGCGGGCTGCACGGTATGGCTGTGATGACCGATGACAACATCTGCGCCGAGATCGGCACAAAGCTGAGCGGCACGCTTCTGTGCGGCACTCGGTTCAAAGCTGTCCTCCTCCCCGAAATGAAGGGAGACGACCACAAAATCCGCCGCACTTTTGGCCTTTTTAATCTGACGGGTCATATCTTCTTCCTTGATAAAAGGGATCAAATAGTCGCTTGACGCAGGGACATCCTTTCCGAAATTAATCATCTCACAATAGGAAAGGAAGGCAACACGGATCCCGTTTTTTTCAAAAATCCGAAGATCATCAAAATCAGTCTTTTTATAACCGCCGATCGTCATGAAATTGAGCGTCCGAAAATATTCCACGGTTCCTTTCAGTCCCGCTTCCCCGTTGTCAAGCATATGGTTGTTCGCAACATTGACAACGTCAAACCCGAGCTTGACAAAGGCTTCGGCAATTTCATTCGGCGCGTTGAAATTCGGATAGCCGTTATAACCGAAGGAAGGTCCCGCAACATTTCCCTCCATATTGATAAAGGAAATGTCCGCTCCCCCGATCAGACGGGCAACACCCGCATACATATCATAGAAATTATAATTCGGGTTTGCCGTATTGGCACGGCGCTGAGCATCCCGGATAATATCGCTGTGAACAATGTTATCTCCGCACGCAATCAGAGAAAGCGTACGCGCGTCCGAAACCGGGGGATCCGTCACTGCAGGAGTCGTCGTTGCCGGGGGATCGGTCGTCACCGCCGGCAAAGTCGGGGTTGTCCCCGGATTCTCCGAGACAGCGGAGGAAGTTGAGGAAACCGCCCCACTGTCCGAGGTGGACGGAGGAGCAGGAGGTGTTTTGCGGCGCACAACCATAACCCCGAGCACTGCAAGCGTACCGAGGGCAACAACGACGCAAACGGCAAGCAGAAGCTGCAACCTGCGCTGTCGGCGGCGTGCGCGGAGATACGCAGCGCGCCTGGCATCTTTCCCAGCAGGCCGCCTGGGCGAAGAACTGCCGCCTCGGTTATTCGGATTGTTGCTGTCCTGATTACGGTTCATCGTTAAACTCCTGATTCTTTTTATTCGGTGAGCCGCGGTATTCTCCAGGAGTCATTCCTGTCACGCGGCGAAAAGCCGAAGAAAAATATTGCGGGTTGGCAAAGCCAAGAAGCTCGGAGATCTCCTTGATCGGCATGGGGCTGGTGGTAAGAAGGTCCTTTGCTGCATCCATTTTTCTTCGGAGAAGATATCGGTGCGGCGTGATGCCGAATTCCCGGCGGAAACGGAAGATCAGATACGATTTGTTCTGCAGAAAGCGGGTACAGATCTCATCAAGCGTAGTTCCCGGGTTGGTTCCGGCATCAATAAAACGCTTCACTTCATAAACGATATCGCGTTCTGCGGCATTTTCGTCTCTCTTTGCCGCCGCCGCGCCAAGCAGCATTTCGGTCACGATAAGCGCAACGCGGTCGTAGACCAGGAAACGATTGGAATAATCAATCGAGGATAAGGTACGCTGCATTTTCCGGAAGAGCGGTTCTGCGTCATAGTGCGCGATAAAAACCGGCTCTCCGATTCCGAGAGCGGATACAATGCCGGCAACAAAGGGGCCGGCGGCATTCAGCCAGATTTTGTGCATGGGATTCCGTTTGTCTGAAAAATATCGATGACTGTACCCACGGTTGAGAAAATAAAAATCCCCGGAAGCGACATGGTATGTCTCTCCCTCGCACTCAATGTACCCTTCTCCGCCGATCACATACTCCAGTACAAAAACCCCTCCGAAACTCCGGAAGATACGGGGGGTTCGTTCGACATAATAATCCGGAGAAGGAAAGGTCTCCCCCATTCGGATTACGGTCAAACCGTTGCCGGAGCTGTCCTTTTGTGTATTGAAAAAATAGTGCTTTTCTTTTCCCTGAATAATGTGATCTTTCAAATCACTTTCCCTCCCCGGCAGACCTTTCGGGATTATTATACACGATCCGCAGCGCGAAATCAACATAAATCATACGAAAAACTATATTTTTGTGATTGACTTTCTTGTGCCGTGTCTTTACAATGAAAGCAAGGATCCGATATCATTCTTTTTTCGGAGGTTACCATGAAAGGAACGAGATTACTCAGTCTTCTGCTTGTGTTGCTGATGCTTGCCGGCACCGTTTCCCTTGCCGCGTGCAAAGACAACCGCCCCGCAGGAGAGATCACAACTCCCGCGCAGACAAGCGACAATCCTGCCGCGACAACAGATCCGGCAGATACGGAGGCGAAACCGAAGGTCCTGGATAAGGAATACGACGGCTATACCTTCAAAATTCTGTATGCAAGCCGCTCGACCCGCGCACCGCAGGATTTCATTTTCCAGGATAACGGAACGATAATGGACAAGGCAGTCTATGACCGCAATGCCTTGCTTGAAGAAAAGAACAACATTTTACTGGACACAAAAGAAAGTTACGGCAATGACCACAGAGGATATGAAGAAATTCAGCAGATGAACACCGCAAATGAACCCACTTACGACTTTGCGGTGATTCACACCTACAAAATGGCGCCCCTTGCTACGGCAGGATATCTCTACGATATGTCCCAGGTCGATTCGATCGACCTTGAGAATCCCTGGTGGGATCAGACAATGACGGAAGGTGTCCGGATTGCCGGATCCGTCCTGTTTACAACCTGTGATTTCAGCCATGCGGTTGATGATTATATGTACTGTGTCATCTTCAACAAGGAGCTGTATCGCCAGAAAGTAACGGACGGCACCGATGTTTATGAGCTTGTGCGTCAGGGTACCTGGACACTTGATGAGCTGGCACGCCTTGCCTCCCTTGTGTCCGAAGATCTGAACGCAGACGATACGATGGATTCCAATGACCGCTACGGACTGCTGACCTGGTGCGATGAAATGTATGCCTCCATTCAGGCAGGCGGAGAACGGATCGCCAAGGTCAATGAGGACGGCCTTGTGGAGCTTACCATTCAGAATGAGCGCGTGAATGCGATCGTCGACAAGTTCACCTCCATCGAACAAAGCCCCTACTCCATCAACTTCCAGCGGATGTCCGGCGGTGTCACCTGGCCGGAAATCTTCTCAAACGGGAATGCGCTCTTTTTAACCTCTCTCTTTAATGAGGTTTCCCGCTTCCGTGATATGGAAACCGATTACGGCATTCTTCCGAATCCGCGCTACGAGGCAACACAGGATCGCTGGTACTGCACCTTCTCCGCCGGACTTGCATCGGTTGTCGCGATGCCGTTCGTGCAGGAGGATCCGGAGCGCACCGGTGAAATCCTCGAGCTTGCGAACTATTATTCCAGCAAGACGACAAGCCCCGCCTATTATACCAAAACGCTTGTCGGTGAGAAGATCCGTGACGACGAAAGCAGTTTCTGCCTTGACATTATCTTCAATAACAAATTCGTCGACATTGGACACTATTTCCAGATCGCTTCTTTGAATGTAGAAATGTACAACTATGTGCAGTCCCAGAAGAGCGGAGCCTTCGCCTCTCTCATCTCCTCAAAGATGCGTGCAGCAAATGTCATCGTGGATTCCCTTAACAAAAAAATTGAAGATCTGAAAAAGCTCTATTAACAAACAGAACCGCAGCGGGACAGCGCGCGTGCGCTGTCCTGCTCTTTTACTCTCTTAAAAGGATAATAAGGATGAAAAAAAATCTGTTCTTTCTGTTTTTGCTCCCTGCCCTGTTCTGCGGATGCAGCGCAAACCCTGACAACATACCGCCGGAGCCGGGAACCAGTGAAAAAAACAACACCGCCACCGAAACCACAGCGGCAACAACAGCTCCGGAAAACGAGGAAAACGAAAAGGGGTTTGAGGGCCTTGTCTTCGAACGGGAAATCTGTGTTTCCAACGCTGTGGGAAGCGGAAATGTTTATTCGCGGATGGCGGTCCTGCAAGATGGGCGGATGATTTGTATCTGGCCGACAACAGATGGCGGAAAACGCTGTATGAAGGGTGTATTCAGTTCGGATGACGGACTGACATGGGGAACGCCGCAGGTGCTTTTTTACGGTGAGAATCAGACAAAAACCCTTGCCAATGCAGAGATTATCCAGCTTGACAACGGAGATATTCTGATTGCCTACCGGGCAAACGATAAGGAAATCACAAACGGCAATTTCTATTCCTCCATCCGCGTCCATGTAAGCCATGATAACGCAAAAACCTTCGTGCCGCACAGCATTGTAAAGGAGCTGTACGAAACCGGCGTATCCGGTTCTGTCGGACTTTGGGAGCCGAACTTCTGCATGCTGAACGGGGAGCTTGCCTGCTTCGTGGCAATCGGAAAATCCGTCTATACCACCCCGATCATTCCGAGCACCGACATCTACATATGGCGGGACAACACATGGGTACGGGCAGATTACACCTCCGACGACACGGGCAAAACCAACCGCAACGGTATGCCGATTGTTCGTCAGCTTTCCACCGGCGGTTATCTCATGTCTGTTGAAACGGCACGCTTCAAAACCGCACGGAACAGTCCTCTTCTGACTTATTTGCTTTACTCCGCAGACGGAAAGCACTGGACCGGATTGACCAGTGCCCACCTCCCCGTTTACGGCGCGACCAACGGTTCTCCCTACTGGGTGGAGCTTCCTGACGGCAGAATTGTTGTTGCTTTTCAGACGGATGAAGACATTCTCGGCACCGGAATTGAAGCGGTTGGCGATAAAAGTAAGATTACAAAAATCGTTGTCAGCAAAAAAGATGTGGCTGTGGAGGACCTTCATTCTGTCTCCTTTTCGGAGGCATATGACCCCTTCGGTACCATGCCCGGGTATTTTGCTCTTTGGCCTGCCATGCTGATTCATAAGGACTATCTGTATCTTTACGCGGGAACAAACGACCCCGTCGGTCATATTGCTCTTGTACGCGCCTATATCGGTGATCTGAAATAAGTTTTTTTCGATTCGATGCCCTGTACAAAAGTTTTTTGTATGAGTACGGGGAAATTTCGTATTGACTGTCCAATCATTGAATGTTACCATAATGCCAAAGAATAATCCCTCGGAGGAAACCATGAAATACTTGAGAAATGCCGCCGCGCTTCTTCTTTGTGCAATATTGACCTCCTGCAGTGCACAGCCCCCCCAGGTTGTGACAACTGAAGAAACAACCGATTCCGTAACGGAACCCGTAACCGAGCCGACACCGGCCGATCTGAAAATCGGAGAAAACGGGGAGAGCCGTTATGTGATCCTCTACTCCGAAAGCGAAACCTACGGCAGAACCACAGCTTTCCGATTTTACCGCCAGCTTCGCGAGCGGCTGAAGCTGAATCTGGATCTGGTCAGCGACAAGGACAGCCCCACTCCAGCGGCTGACGCCTGCGAAATCGTGATCGGACGGGCCGATCGCGATGAATGCTCTGCCATCCGGAAAACACTTTCGGAAGGTCAATTTGCCATCGCGGTACGCGGAAACTCCCTCTATCTCATCGGAAGAGATGAGGAGGGAACCGGAAACGCAGTCAACTGGTTCTTTGAACACTATGCAGGCACCGAAACCGGAAATTTAACGGTTCCGGGAGACCTTGATTTTCATTCCGGAAAGGAAGTGACCCCTGTGCTTGAATGGGAAAAAAGCAAAATCTTTTTGACAAACGGCGGATATGCCCGCATGATCATGCTGAAAAACGGAAATCTGATGATGGCATATTCCTCCGGAAACAACATCCACGTCCGTACAAGCGAAACCCAAGGAAAGACCTGGAGCAACCCGGTTACGGTAACAAAGCCGGAGAAAACTCCTACCGGGGAGACCCTGAATGTTGCCAACGCCAATGTCTTTGAGGCGGAGGACGGTACGCTGTTTGCCTCCTACCGGGCACACAGCCCCACCAATACCAAGAAGCAGTTTTACACCTCCATCCGCGTTCAGCTCAGCCATGACGGAGGAAAAACGTGGGAAGAGCGGATGATTATTGCGGAGTACACGCAGAAAGACAGCGCCTTCTCCGGCTTCTGGGAGCCGTATATGATGACCCTCCCGGACGGAAGAACGGCTGTCTACTATGCCAACGACTGTGTCGGTACCGGGGATTACCCCTTTGTCCCCTCGCAGAAGGTACAGCACATCATGATGCATATTTTCGATACCCAGACGGGAACCTTCGGCGAACCGATCATTGCTTCCAACGGAACAAAGCATCAAAGCCGTGACGGCATGCCCATTGTCTGCCGTCTTTCCGACGGCGGCTGCGTTATGGTCATTGAAGCCAATAACGAAAAGGACTACGTCTTCGTCATTCAGATGCTCTTCTCCGAAGACGGCATTCACTGGAGCGAACCGGTAACGGTCTACCGCCCGACCGTCTCCGGTTATTACTGCGGCGCTCCCTTTGTAACGCTTCTGCCGGACGGAAGGCTTGCCGTCTCCTGCCAGGCAACACAGTACAGCGGAACCACAACCGGCACCACCAACACCCGCAACAGCGTCATGAATGTCCTGATTTCCAAGGAAGCGGTCACCATGGCAAACTGCTCCGGAATCAGTACCGAGAGCTTTGAAAAGGTGAATCCGAACCCCATTGTTCCCGGGAACGAAGGTTATTCGATCTGGCCGGGAATGTGCGTCTCCGGCGACTATCTGCTCTGTTACGCTGACGTCGGATACAATACGGCGACCGGTACAACCAGCAGCGGCATTTATCTGCGCCGTGCACTGCTTTCTTCCATAAAATAAAAATAAAACGGCTGCGTGGTGCTCCTTACGGGGCACCGCGATTGTCTGTAAAAGGAGAGTCGGAATAATGAAACTTGAAGCAATCTTTCAAAGCAAAATGATCTTTCAGCGCGAAAAGCCGATCCGCATTTTCGGAACCGGAGAAGGTACGGCAAATGCCACTCTCTGCGGCATTTCCGCATCTTCCGTCCGGACTGAAAAAGGCTGGCTGATCACGCTTCCGCCAATGCCCGCCGGTGGACCGTATACCCTTTTTCTTGATCTGAACGGAGAACGGAAAGAGCTCAACGATGTTTTGATCGGGGAAGTTTTTCTTGCGTCCGGTCAGTCCAACATGGAAATGCCTCTCTTCCGTACGGAAGGAGGCTTTGACGAAGCCGGACTCGCAAAGGACGATGAAATCCGCCTCTATACGGTTCCGCGCCGTCTTGTCGACGGGCAGCCGAACTGGAACCGGCATTTTGAGTCATTGTACAGCACAGATACCGAATGGCAGAAATGCACTGAGGACTCTGCCCTTCACTTTTCGGCAATCGGGTACTATTTTGCTAAGGAAATGCGCGCTGCACTCGGTGTTCCCGTCGGTATTGTAAGCTGCAACTGGGGCGGCTGTGTTCTCCGATCCTTTGTACCACGGGATGCTTTTGCCTCTCTTCCCCCTCTCCGTCCGGAGCTGGAACGCGTGGACGCCATTGCTTCCGGATACACGGAAGAGGAGCAGACACGCCTGCTTGCGGAGTTTCTGCGAGATATGGAAAAACAATGCCGGGAGTCGCTTGACACCTTTGAAAACACCCGTATCGGCGGCTCCTACTATGCGGTCGCGCATGACGCGATGGGGTTCCATGCAAAGCCCCTGCCGCTGATTCCCTGTTCACCGAACTACCCGGGGCACAACTGGGAAACGATGGTTCGGCATCTGGTTCCCTTCTCCTTCCGCGGGGTTCTGTGGTATCAGGGGGAAAGCGAATGCGAATCTCTGCTCTATTTTGAAAAATACAAACTGTTACTCGACACCTGGAGGGAACAGTTTCTCGACCCGGAGCTTCCTTTCATCGCGGCTGAGCTTGCGCCAACCTACCGATGCAGCCGTTTTCAGCAGCAAAGCGATATAAAGGGTTTTGCCTTTCTGCGCGAGCAGCAGCAGCGCGCCGCAGACGAGCTGCCAAACAGCTACCTTGCAACGCTTGTGGACTGTGGGGATCCGGCAGACATTCACCCCTGCGATAAGCGAACCCCCGCACACAGGATGTGGCTTCTGGCGTATCGCTATCTGTTCGGGGGAAATGTGGTCGCGGACGCGCCGCGTTTTGAGCGGATTGCCTTTTCTCCGGAGGGAGAAGCTCTGCTTTTCTTCCGGAATGCCAAGAAGCTTTTTGTATCGGCACCCCGTGACTTCTGGATCGCCGGAGAGGACGGCATTTTCTATCCGGCAGCCGTTTCAATTGCCGGAGACACCGTTCTCCGTCTCCGTTCTCCGCGCGTTCCGGAGCCGAAATACGTTCGCTACGCCTTTTTTGACTACCCGCATGTCGGATTTCTCTACAATGAGGGCGGGCTGCCGCTGATGCCCTTCCGCACCGACCGATTGACCAGGGCCTCACACCGCACCGAAACCGCATGAATTCGAAAAAGAGGGAACCTTTCCCAGGAAGCAATCGTCTAATAGGAAAACTCAAGGAAAGGATACCAATCCAATGAAAAAGCATCTGACGGCGTTACTGGCCTGCTCTCTCCTTGCTTCTTCTCTTTTCTCCTGTGTAAAGTCCCCCTCCTCTCCCGACACGGATTTTCCGCAAACAACGGAAAACAGCGTTGTGCTTCCGTCCGCGAAGATTACAGGGGCCCCCGGGGACGGAGATACGCCCTCCCCTTCTCTCCTCAGCTCCCATTCTCTCACAGCCGATGTTTCAAAGCAGGAGGCGGAACTTGCCGACCTTGATACTGTCTTTATCGGGGAGGCGGCAAACTTTGCCGTCCGTTTGTTTCAGGAAACCCGGGAATCCGGTAAAAACGCTCTGATTTCTCCACTCTCCGTGCTCACCGCCCTTGCCATGCTGGAAAACGGTACGGCAGGAAACACACGCACACAAATGGAATCGGTTCTTTGCAACCTGCCGGCAGAAACGCTCAATCGTTATCTTGCCGCCTATATCCGTGCCCTTCCCTCCGGGGAACACGCAAAGCTGGCTTTGGCAAACTCGGTCTGGCTACGGGATGACGAAAGCCTCCTGACAGTCCGGGATGAATTTCTCGGCATTTGCAAGAATATCTATAATGCCGAGGTTTACGCGGCGGCTTTCGATGAAACTACCGTGAAGGACATCAACAGCTGGGTTGACACGCATACCGACGGCATGATCCGTGAAATCATCCGCGAAATCGGGGATGACAACATGCTTTATCTCATCAACACCGTGCTCTTTGACGCCGAATGGCAGGAAAAATTCACGGAGGATTCGGTCCGTGACGACGTTTTCACAGCTGCAGACGGCACAAAGCAGACAGTCAGCATGATGAACGGGACAACCTACGGCTATCTGTCTTCTGAGGACGCGGTCGGCTTTACCAAAGCCTATGCCAACGGGTATCATTTTGCCGCGCTGTTGCCGACCGGAGATTTTGAGCACTTTGTTTCCTCCCTGACCGGCGAAAAGCTGCTTTCTGCTCTCAGTGGTGTGTCTCATGAAGAAGTGATCCTCTCCATGCCCAAGTTTGCTTACGACTGCAGCTATCAGCTTGTTCCGGTGCTTGAAAAGCTCGGGATAACCGATGTGTTCTCTCAGAAACAATCGAACCTCTCCGCACTCGGCAGCTGTCCGAACGGAGACAACCTCTATGTCGACCAGGTTATTCATAAAACCCGCATTGAGGTCGGTGAAGCAGGGACAAAAGCAGCAGCTGTCACCGCCATCTCAGTTGTGAAGGCCACCGGGATGGAGAGACAGCCGAAGCGTGTCGTTTTGGATCGTCCCTTTGTTTATGCCATCGTCGACGATGCAACCGGTCTTCCTGTTTTTATCGGTTGTTATACCGGAAACTGAAGCGGAATAGAATATAGAAACACAATGATATACGTGGAGAATTTATGAACTTTCTGAAACGGTCTTTCACCAGCATTTTCCGCAAGCCAGGGAAATCGGTGCTGCTTTTACTTTTGGTTTTTCTTCTTTGCAATGTTATTGCCGGAGCCATCTCAGTCAAAAATGCTCTGAATATGACCAAACGTTCTTTGCTTGAAAAAATGGGAGCGGAGGTACGCATTGAAATTGATTATGAATGGATCCACAATAATGCCGGAGAGAACTTCGACTGGTCCATGATCAAGAATATTGACAAAAGTACAGTCGACAAGCTGAGTCAGTCTCCCTATGTCAAACGGGCAGATTACCTGATCTCCAACTCCTTTCTCGGCGTTGGCCTGATCAGTGCCAATGCGTCGGCATATGATAAAGACATGATCGCGGCCGAAGCGAAGGCGGAGGCTGATGACATGCCGGTCCAAGAAGAACCTTCCTATACTCCTGAGTATTACTTCCAACTGATCGGCGGAAGTCTCCCTACCTTAAAGGACGAGGAGGAGGGGAACATTCGCCTCTCCGAAGGCAGATGCTACACACAGGAGGAACTGGACAGCGGGGCTCCGGTCGTCCTCATCTCCGCCAACCTTGCCAATTGCAACGGACTGTCGGTAGGCGATACAATCACCCTGCGCTACACATTGTATCAATGGAATGAAACAACCTACGAATCCCGACAAATCCCCTGCGATAAAGAATTCCAAATCATCGGGCTCTTTACTCCCGTAGAAAAAATGCCTGCTCAGGCGGAAGAAAATACAGAGGCTATTCTTCCACGATACAATGAATACGACGACTCCCTCTACACAACAGGTTCTGCCTGGACCGCCTTCAGTACGGAAATCAAGGAGACGGGAATCGCCTCGGGTCTGTCAGATGAGGAAGTACAGATTTATGAGCAGGTTAACGCCTCCTTTCTCATCGACAGCATTGACAATGTGGAAATCTTTGAGATTGAAAACAAAGGAGAGCTGCCTTTCGCCTATACCTTCAGGGACAATTCCGAAAACCTCTCTGAGGTTGCCAAGCCCATGGAGAACATGAAACTGATCGCAAATATCATCCTGTATGTCGCGGTCGGTGCCACCGTTCTGATTCTCGCACTGCTTGTCACATTGTTCCTGAAGGACAGGACACGCGAAATGGGCATTTACCTTTCTCTCGGTGAAAAAAGGCTCCGTATCGCGCTTCAGATTTTTGCCGAGGTGATGGTCATCGCCGTAATCGCCGTTTCCCTTTCCATCTTTTCGGGTAACATTCTTGCCAAGCAGCTCTCCTCCGTTCTTCTGGAAAACCAGCTTGACACCGGATCCACCGGCATGGTCGGTCCCTGGTACGGCGGCAGCGAGCTGATCTCCGGGAACGATGTGATCGAAGAATATGATGTTACCTTGAATGCGGGAACCATTGCATTCATCTATCTGGTGGGACTCGGAAGTGTCTTTGTCTCAACCGCTATTCCCGTAGTCCTTACATTGCGGTTAAAACCGCGAAAGATTTTGATGTAGGAGGCAAAGAATGGGCAAGGAAATCCTGACATTATTCAATCTCAGCTATTACTATGAGGACGGAGATACCAAACGCTATATTCTGAAAAATGTGAACTACGGATTCGAAACGGGCAAATTTTATACCATACTCGGCGAATCCGGCAGCGGGAAAACTACTCTTCTCTCCCAAATGGCGGCATTGGACCGACCGAGTGCAGGCGCCGTGCTCTTTAACGGAAAGGACATCCGAAGCATCGGTTACAGCCGCTACCGCCGCGATTACATCAGTATTGTTTTTCAGGGATACAACCTGATTCCCTATATGACAGCCTGTGAAAATGTACTTGTTGCCATGAGTATCACGGATAACAAGCTGCCGAAAAACCACCGGGAAACCGCCTATAATGTTCTTGAATACGTCGGTATCGGACGGGATAAAGCAGACCGGCCGGTCACGAAGCTTTCCGGCGGTGAGCAGCAACGCGTCGCAATTGCCCGTGCCATGTCTACCGACGTGGATGTGATTCTCGCGGATGAGCCGACCGGAAATCTGGATGAGGAAATGCAGGGGGAAATTGTAAATATGTTCGTAACCATGGCACATGATTTTGACAAATGCATCATCGCTGTCACCCATTCCGGAAACGTGGCAAGCCGTTCCGACTGCATTGTCCGGCTGAAGAAAGGAGTGCTGGCGGAAGATGGCGAGCTTTCTCGAGCAAATCAACAATAAAGAAACCCGACCGGCCCCGCTCGTGCAGGAGAAAAAAGAGGATGAGACCATTGTATCCGGTTCTCCCTGCTCCGTGCAGGCAGAGCAAGCTTCCTTAAAAAAACCGGAGAACCCTTCCCCTCGACATTTCCCTGCTTCCTCTGAAAAAACTCCGCAGCCAACGCATTCAACCGTGCCGCACGGCATTCCAACAGTCGAGCACGAGTCGGTCATTGACAGAGGATACTTTTTTCGGAAGCTGATCGCGGCAGGGATCTCCATACTGTTGCTTTTGCTGCTTTTGGGGGCGGGAGGCTTTCTGATTCACCGGATGCGTCTGGTGGAAGTCAAAGACTTCTCGGGACGCAGCATAGCGGAAATGCGCAAATGGGCAGCAGAGTATAATCTTCTTCTTGATGAGCAAGCCGTCTATGATGACACGGCAACAGAAGGAATTATCCTCAGTCAGGATACAACAGAGGGAGAAAAGCTCTCTCCGAAATCGATTATCAGCGTAACCGTCAGCTCCGGCGCCGATCCCAACCAAAAAATTACCGTTCCGGCATTCTCCGGGATGACAGCGGCGGAAATCCGGGAGTGGATTACCAAAGAAAAACTGATAGCAGCAAAGATCACAGAGCAGAACAGCGACACAGTTGCACGCGGAAGTGTGATCCGGTATGAATTCGGCAGTGTTTCGGTCAGCGAGGAAAACTTCCGACGCAACGACAGCCTGACAATTTACGTCTCCAAGGGACCGGCAAGAAGTGAACCGACAACTCCCGAGGAAACCGTTACCGTTCCCGATTATTCCAGGATTCAGAAAGAAGATGCAGAAAATGTCAGCATCGATGTTGTGGTGTCGGTGAAAACCGTGTACAGCGACACCGTGCCGTACGGAGGCTTCATCCGTCAATCTCCGAATGCAGGAGAAAAGATAATCAAAAAGCAGAATACCGTAACTCTTCTTTACTCTCTCGGCAGACCCTTTCTCCCGGAGCTTGCGGGAAAAAGTGAATCGGAACTTCCAGAGCTGTTTTACAATCTCAACCGCTGCGGTGCCGATCTCAGTTATCGGGTGGAGTATGTAAGCGGAAATATTCCGAAGGGACAGATTCTATCCGGTTCCCGCAACAATGAATTTGTTCCGATCGGAGAACAAATTACGGTTTATGTCTGCCGGACAAGCCTCGGGCTTGTGGTTCCTGACTTTTCAAAGCTCACACGCGAGGATGCTGAATCGGCAGCAAAAAATCTATCCGTTAAGGTCAAAAACATTTATGACAACACCGTTCCCTACGGAGGTTTTATCCGGCAATCTGTCGTACCGGGAGTAACCCTCACCGACACGGAGGAAACCGTTACAGTGTATTACTCGCTCGGGCGACCGTATCTTCCCGATCTTCGGGGCAGAAACGAAGCCGAACTTCCGGAATTCTTTTACAAGCTGAATACCGACGGAGCGAATATCACCTATCGTCTGGAATATATTACAAGCGGAGCAACGGAGGGAACAATCATCTATGCTTCTGCCTGCAACGAATATATTTCCGTCGGAGCAACCCTTCTGATCCGGATTTCAAAGTAAAGCCCTTCCCCGTTCTCAGCGATCTGCGAAAAACAGCGAGTATTTTGCCCGCTGTTTTTCTATCTTTATCCCTGAAGAATGGGATGCTGTCCTATGAAACTTTCTGCATAAAAAATCTTCATAGCGGATACTGCGCTGATCTGCCGCAGATAATCTTTGCTTAGTCTTGAACGATCCCCGAAGATCATTTTTCCAAATGCTCTATGAGAGCTTCCCCTTTTTTATGAGAAACGGAAAATCGATTTTTCATCCCAAAACAGAAAAATCCGGTCGCTTCGACCGGGTTTTTCCTTTTCTTATCCTTGAACTGTCACAATATCATTGCCAAAAGTTCTTTCTGCAAGCTTCCCTTACGGAGAAGTAAAAAACACTTTTCATTTCAAGCCAATACCAAACAGAAAAATCCGGCCGCCCCGACCGGGTTTTTCCTTTTCTTATCCTTGAACTGTCACAATATCATTGCCAAAAGTTCTTTCTGCAAGCTTCCCTTACGGAGAAGTAAAAAAACACTTTTTCATTTCAAGCCAATACTAAACAGAAAAATCCGGCCGCTCCGACCGGATTTTTCCTTTTCTTATCCTTGAACTGTCACAATATCATTGCCAAAAGTTCTCTTGCCAAGCTTCTCTTTTAAGAGAAGCGGGGGGGTCAGTTCATTTTGGAAAGCGCATCCAAGAGACCGGAGCGAGTGGCCCTCAGTTTCTCCAGCTTTGCGCGTTCGGCGGCGACGACCGCCTCCGGTGCCTTGGCGACAAATCCCGTATTTGCAAGCTTGCCTTCTGCGCGCGCAATCTCTCCGTCGAGGCGTTGCAGCTCGGTTTCCAGTCTGCGGCGTTCTGCTTCTTTATCCACAAGTTCGGACAGCGGAATATAAACGGTTGCGGCGTCGGTCACGATACTGACGACATCTCCCGCAGGGGGCGCGTCAACAATATGAACCGAACTTGCACCGGCAAGCCGAACGAGGAAGGGATGAACCGTTTCGGAAAACGCCTCCGGATCCTTTGTGATGATATAGAGGGCAGTACGGGTCTTCTGCGGAACATTCATATCTGCGCGGCGGCTGCGGATTCCGCTGATCACCGCGATCAGGCGTTCAATCTTCTCCTCCTCACGCGGGAAGGTGTGCTCCGGAACCTTCTCCGGGTACTTTTCCAGCATAATGAAGCTGCCTTCGCGGTGGGGCATCGCCTGATAGATCTCCTCCGTAATGAAGGGCATGAAGGGATGCAGAAGCTTCAGGGTTTCAATCAGTACATCAGCGATGGTACGCTGGCAAACGAGATTTTCGGGCGTGCCCTTTGCATTCAGGCGCGTTTTTGCCAGTTCAATATACCAATCGCAGAAAACATCCCAGATAAAGTTATAAATTTCGGAAAGCGCAACCCCGATTTCGTATTTTCCGATATTTGCGGCGACGCTTTCGGAGACATCGGACAGCTTAGAGAGGATCCATTTATCCTCCGGTGCCAGCTCTTCGGCGGCGGGAAGGGTAACATCCTCGGTTTCGAGATTCATCAGCACGAAACGTGCGGCGTTCCAGAGCTTATTTGCAAAGTTGCGCGCCGCTTCCATCTTCTCTTCCGAATAGCGCATATCGTTTCCGGGGCTGTTTCCGGTTGCAAGAGCAAAGCGCAGCGCGTCCGCACCGTACTTATCGATCACCTCGAGAGGATCGATCCCGTTGCCGAGAGATTTGGACATCTTTCTGCCCTGGGAATCCCGGACAAGACCGTGAATGAAGACCGTCGGGAACGGAATCTCCTTCATCGTTTCAATGCCCATGAAGATCATTTTGGAAACCCAGAAGGTGATGATATCGTATGCGGTCACAAGAACGCTTGTCGGGTAATAGCGGCGCAGATCCTCTGTGTCGTTCGGCCAGCCAAGAGTCGTAAAGGGCCAGAGTGCGCTTGAAAACCAGGTGTCAAGCACATCCTCGTCCTGATGCATATGGGTGCTTCCGCATTTTGGGCAGACGGTAACATCCTGTTCGGCAACAGTAATTTCGCCGCAATCGTCACAATAATAGGCTGGGATACGATGTCCCCACCAAAGCTGACGGGAAATGCACCAGTCACGGATGTTCTCCATCCAGTTCAGGTAGATTTTCGAGAAGCGCTCGGGAAGATAAGAAATCTCTCCGTTTTTCACAGCGGCAATTGCCGGCTCGGCCAGCGGCTTCATCTTAACAAACCACTGTCTGGAAGCCAGCGGCTCCACAGCGGTACCGCAGCGATAGCAGTGCGCGACGGCGTGAACGGTCTTTTCCACCTTGACAAGGAATCCGCCCGCCTCAAGGTCGGCCACAATCGCTTTCCGCGCTTCATAACGATCCATCCCTTCATACTTGGTATGGAAATCCGTCTTGATATGCCCGGTTCCGTCGATAACCTGAATAATCGGAAGATTGTGGCGAAGCCCGGTTTCAAAGTCATTCGGGTCGTGGGCAGGTGTGATTTTGACGCAGCCGGTTCCGAATTCGGGCAATGCCGCTTCATCGGCCACAACAGGGATTTCCCGCCCGACAAGCGGCAGAAGCAAGGTTTTTCCAATGATATCCTGATAACGCTCATCATGCGGGTTAACGGCAACCGCGGTATCTCCGAGCATGGTTTCCGGACGGGTTGTTGCGACGATCACAAAGCGATCCTCCCCCTTGACCGGATAGCGAAGATGCCAGAACGCGCCCTCCGTATCCTTATGCTCGACCTCCGCATCGGAGAGGGCGGTATTACAATGCGGACATTGATTGATAATGCGCTGTCCGCGATAGATCAGCCCCTTGTCATAGAGAGAGACAAAAACCTTCTTTACTGCGGCAGAAAGCGTATCGCTCATCGTAAAGGCTTCGCGTGTCCAGTCGCAGGAAGAACCGAGCGTCTTCAGCTGTGTAATGATGCGCCCGCCGTATTTCTCCTTCCATTCCCAGACAAGCTTCAGGAACTCCTCACGCCCGATATCATGGCGGGTCAGCCCCTTTTCCTTACGGAGCACCTCCTCCACCTTGATCTGCGTGGCAATTCCGGCATGATCGGTCCCGGGAACCCACAGGGTGCTGTACCCCTGCATACGCTTGGTACGGACAATAATATCCTGAAGTGTATTATTCAGTGCATGCCCCATATGAAGCTGTCCTGTTACATTCGGGGGAGGAATCACAACGGAAAAGCAGGGCTTGCTTTTGTCAGGATCGGGCTGAAAACAGCCCGCAGCGTCCCACGCGGCGTAAAGACGGCTCTCAAACGACGCGGGATCGTAGGTTTTTGATAATTCTTTTCTCATAACAGACCCCTTACAAAAAAATAAATAAAAATAAAGAAAACGTGCTCCGCGCCCCGATAGGGCGTGGAACACGCTGTGCCACCTATCTTCGATGCCACAAGGCATCCTCTGTCCGGTAACGGTGGATTCCGTCGGGCTCTACACACTCACGCTTCTGCCCGCCGCTCAGGAGCGACTTCCGACAGCGCTGCCTGCGCGCTCACACCGGCCGCGCGCTCTCTTGAAGGCCCTTTCCGTCGTACTGCTCTCCATCCTTGCGTTTTTGTTATTATAACATGCCGATGCTCTGCTGTCAAGTGCTTGTTTCAGAGCATTTCATATGCAAAAAAACAGACGGACAAAAAAGCGGCGGAAGTCTTTTCGCTTCCGCCGCAGGTTATGGCACAAACCATTAGCAAACAGATTCCTGTTCGGCTTTTTCTTTGGCAGAAAAGGCACAAGAAAAAAGCATTTTAAAAGAGGGGTCCACCCGAAGAATGCGTCCGCTGCGACAGGCGACCAGGTTTCCGCGCCCTTGCGTGCGCTGCCGATTAGGAAAAGGAAACCGGGATCCAGCCTCTGTTGTCCTCGGACAAGGTATCCAGCACATCGGTGATACGCTTTCCCCCCGTATCCTTATTCACAAGCATTGGATAAACCGAGATGCTTTCGGGAAGAACAGATGCAGAAAGCTCCACCTCTGCAATATAACCCGTGTCGGTATCGCTGCCGTCACCCAATGTACCGAGAAGGCTCACTGCACATTTGGCATCCAATACGGTTTTCGTTCCGTTAACCAAAGAATAAACCTCTGCGCTTCCGTCAGGGCTCACCGTCACATTCAGATAACTCGATTTGCTGTCCGGAAGAGCAATCCGGACGGTACAGGTATCTGTCTCGGTCAGATCGTAGTCCAACCGCTCGAAAAGCAGGCAGAAGCGATCGGTGCTGCGCGCAAAACGAACGGACATCTGTGCCTGCGAGGCACTTCCCACAAACAGGGCATCCGTGTTATCCGCCCAATCATCCGCATTTCCGTCAATTACGATCTTCTCTGCCGGTCCGGAAAAGAGAGCGTGATTGAGATTTGCTTTCTGCGTTGCAAGAAGATGATACTCGCTGTCTTTCCCGACGTCATACCGCGCCGTACTGGAGCAAATCGCCGTATGCCCCCCTGCGAGCAGTTCGATATTTCCCCATCCCTGCAGATTTTCCAACGCAAGCTTTTTGCTCTCATCGAAGTTTCTTCCCGTACTGTCAGAGAGCAGCAGGGTCATCGTTGTCAGACGGCTGTATTTGAGCAAGACCTCTCCGGACGGGAACTGACGAACGTAAGGAGCGGTTCCGATAAAGCGGTTGGTATATTTGTCACGGGGACCGATTTCGTTCTTTTCCATCGGGGTTGCCCAGTTGTCCTTGGAATAGGAAAGGGTGATGCGGTAGGTATTGTTTCTGTCCAGGCGGCTTTCCAGCGCCAGAAGAATCGTGCCGTTCTGAAGCTCAACGGCAACAGGCATCTGATCCGTATAGAACTGAACCCCGTCAATCCGTTCAGTCGCTTGCTGGGAAACAATTTGCCCGGAATAGGTAACCTTCGGATCTCCCGTCCAGGTCACGCCGTAATCGAAGGAGCGAAGCATCGCCGTACCCGTTGAGGTGTTGTTGCAGGTCGGAAGCACATAACAAGTCGTATTGGTCCAGTAGAGGTGCAGCTCCCCGGAGCGCAGAAGGAGGAAGGATGGCTCCCAGTTGATTCCGCGGAAAACCAACTGCTCATTTCCCCAGGTTTGTCCGTTATCGGTAGAGCGACGGATCGAGATTCCGCCGTTGTAGGGATTTGTATAGTAACTGTCCCGGAAACGCCATGAAACACAAACAAGAATGTCGCCGTTCGGAAGAACGATCGCATCGGCTCCGGCATAGACCTTGGTACCGGAATGCGCAAATACGGTCGTGTAATCCTCCCAGGTTTCACCGTCCGAGCTGCGCATCATGCGAATGTCTGACATGTTCTTGGTATCGTTATAGAGAAGGATATAACTCCCGTCCTGCAGCTGCTTGATACGGGTATAGTAGGGAGTTTTTGCTCCGCTTTTTTCCTGCGGAAGCTCGTTCCGGGATCGGAAATCCGCCTCGAGAGAAGAAAAAGCGCTGAGCTTTGCGTGGGTTCCTTCCCCGCGGTCAACGGTATTCAATTCATAAAAAGAATGGATAACCGGAGGAACCGGTTCGGGCAGCACGGTTGTATCATCCGATACCGGCGGAACAGGAAGCGAATCCGATGCCGCCGGAGTGGTTTCCGCCGGAATCTTACCGCAGCCGGCACATGCCAGCGCAGAGAGAAGCAGAGAAAAAAGCATGATTTTTTTCATGAATCCCCCTATCGATTTTGTTTTTTTCATTGTACCGGGATTTCCCGGTATTGTCAATACCAAATGCGGCGGAAAAAATCTTCGGGGATCACACGGCGGATCTGAGAAAAAAGTTGAAAAGTATTTTCATTTCTGCTATAATAACTATAATATAATATCAAAAAATACCCGTAGCGCCGCGCTTGGTTCTGCGGTCGACAACCGGGGAAAGGGAAAAATGATACGAACCATACTGTGGGACATAGACGGCACACTTCTGAATTTTCTGGCATCGGAAAAAGCAGCAATCCAATCCCTGTTTTCCGAATTCGGTCTTGGGGAATGCACCGACGAGATGATCGCACGCTATTCTGCCATCAACCGCAAATACTGGGAGCGGCTGGAACGCGGAGAGATTACTAAGCCGGAGGTGCTGCGCGGGCGCTACGAGGAGTTTTTCCTGCTGGAAGGACTGAATCCGGCTCTCGCACCGGCCTTCAACGATGCCTATCAACTCCGACTCGGAGACACTGTGGTTTACTGTGACGACAGCAAAACCATTGTGAAGTCTCTCCGCGGACGCGTCAGACAATATGCCGTATCCAACGGCACGGTTATCGCTCAGACAAAAAAGCTGAAGAACTCCGGACTGGATATTCTGATGGACGGCGTCTTTCTCTCCGAGGATGTCGGGTATGAAAAGCCGGCAGTCGAATTTTTTGATGCGGTCTTCCGCGCTATCGGACAGCCTCCGAGAAACGAAGTTCTGATTGTCGGAGACTCTCTCACCAGTGACATACGCGGCGGAAACAACGCAAGGATCCGCACCTGTTGGTACAATCCCGCCGGTCTTTCCAACACTGCGGGTGTGCAGGTGGATTTTGAGCTGCGCGATCTGCACGGCATTTACGAGCTTCTCCGCTGATTCAAACAGCCTCCCGAAGCATTCCTTCAGGAGGCTGTTTTTCTTGTTATTGAAGATCGGTCAGTGCCTTTTCGGTAAAGGTAATCGGAATTGTCATCTCCTCTTCCCCACGCAGCAGGCGGACCGTAACGGTATCTCCGGGACGCACTTCAAGCATAAAATCAACAATATTATAGGTATGATAGGCATTGACCGTGCTTCCGTTCCGCTCAACAGAGAGAATAACATCTCCGATTTGAATCTGCCCGTAGGCAGCAGAAGCGATTACAATATCCTTTACCACAACCTTTTCACGTCTGCGGACAATGCCCGACTCTTCCTCTATGACCACATAAGGCTCCTCTGCCGAGACCGTTATTCCGAGCAGACATTTCCGGATTCCCGATGTACCATACTGAGTACTGGCATCAATGATATTCTCTGCTGCCCGCCATGCAATGTCGGAAGGAATCACATAACCGATGCCCTCGACACCCGCATCATCGTTTTTGGCAACCGCTATGCCGATCAGCTTACCGCTTGCATCAAAAAGACCGCCGTCGCTGTTTCCGTGATTGAGAGGAACATCGACACGAAGCAGGCGCGCCTCCACCTGTCCCTTTCCGTCCGCGCGCTTCACATTCAACGTTTCACTCTCCATTGTCAGAGTCCCGACAGCAGTCGCAATTCCCTCGCTTTCCGGATTTCCGATTGTATAAACCGTCTCTCCGAGCGCGAGCTCCGACGACCATCGCCAGTCCGCCGCACGGGCATAGCTGTTCTTCAGGATTTCGCTCTCCGTTACACGGAGAACAGCAAGATCAAAGGTAACTGTACCGCCGACATACTCCGCCTTGATCTTATGTGTCTCATCCTCAAGCCCGTAAAGATAGATATAGATCTCCTGCGACATAGGACGGTCGGCATCCGCTTCATAAAGGATATGATAATTCGTCAGGATATAGGCCTCTCCGGCATCCCGGTCAAGACGGATGATCACTCCTCCCCCGGTGCTGCCGATACGGCTTGTGGTCAAGCCGCTTTCATGCTGATAGTAATGATAGGCGTCAACCTCAACCGCAGAGAGGAGAGATCGCTGAACCGACGCAACCAGCGCATTAAGCCCATCCTTTCCGTCGGCACCGTTGCTTCCGTCTTTGCCGGACAGAGAAAGCAGCCATTCCTCCTCCGTACCGGAAAAACCGTGCTCTACCGCAATCTCATAAGCGGATTTTCCCGCTGTTCCGCAGGAAACAAAGGCAGGGATCAGTAATGCTCCGGCAAGTAAAACCGGGGCAAGTCTGAATAATAATTTCTTTTTCATGATTACCTTTTTTTTTGGAGTATTTTCATTATACCGTATGAACCGGTATTCTGCAAGGAAAATGCAGAAATGTTACGCAAATTTAACAAAGGCTTCACGGGCATTCTGTTTGACATTGTTAATAAGATGTGATAAGATAGAAAATACAGAAGGATCAGGAGACCATCAATCTATTATGCGGAGGAAATTATGGGTTTCTATAAAGATGACAGAAAGATCATTGAAAAAAGCGAAGATGGGGAAATCGCCTTTCTCCAAACAGCAGCATCCCCTCTGGAAGCTGAGTTGATCTGCGGGCTTCTGCGGGATGCCGGGGTGTCCTGCATGGCAAAGGATCGCCTGTTCGGAGGTCCCGTGAAGATCTTGGCGGGAATCTCCAGCTTCGGAACCGATATCTATGTTCATCGTCCTCAGCTTGAAGAGGCACGCAGACTGGTCAGCGTCTACTTTGACGAACAGGAAAACAGGAATGTTCCCACAGAGGAAGAGAAAAAGGAGGAAGAGGGGTAAGAATGAAGCACACGGTTCTGATTACCGGAGGCTCCGGCGGAATCGGCTTTGCCCTTGCGGAGCAGTTTGCCGCACACGGGGACTCCGTTCTGCTTGCCGCATCCAATGCTGTGCGCCTCGAAGAGGCCAAAACGAGCCTTGAAAAAAAGCACGGCGCTTCCGTTTCGGTTTATACCGCGGATCTTGCCGTTCCCGGCGGCGCTGAAACGCTGTACCGCGCCGTATGCGCAGACGGAAAACGGGTGGATATCCTTGTCAACAACGCCGGCTTCGGAGACTATGCCGAGTTTGTTGAAAGCGATTGGGAAAAGCAGGAACGGATGGTCACGCTGAACATCACGACGCTGATGCACCTCTGCCGTCTTTTCGGAGCGGAAATGAAGGCGCGCCGCTCGGGAAGAATTCTCAATATAGCCTCCTGCGCCGCTTTTTCCGCCGGCCCCTATATGTCGGTATATTATGCTTCCAAGGCATTTGTTCTCTCCTTCTCACAAGCCATTGACGAGGAGCTTCGGGAATACGGCGTCACCGTAACGGCGCTCTGCCTCGGCCCGACCTCAACGCATTTCACCGAAGCTGCTGAAATGCATGGAAGCACCATGTTCAAAAAAATCAAACCGGACACGCCGGAGGCGGTCGCAAAAACCGGATACCGTGCCGTTATGCAGGGTCGCTGCGTAAAATTCCACGGTGTTCCGACCAAGATGATGTCCGTCGCCGTCCGTTTTTCCCCCCGCATTCTGAGCCGCCGTTTTGCCAAAAATATCAACGCAAAGCCGCCGGCCTCTTTCTCCGGTAAAACAGAGGGAAAATGAGAGGAGGGCAGAGCGATACCCATGACACCCCCGCCCCCGTCTTCTTTCCGGTCTTCCCATTACCGTAACGCTCCCTCGCCGCCGCTTGCAAACAAAGCAAAAAAACACGCACAGCAGTCGGTTTTTCCCGACCGCCGCGCGTGTTTTTCTTCTCACCCCTGCTTTTTCCGAAGAGCGCGCCGTGCTCCGGCACGGCGGCGCGCAGCTGCGCTTTTGTGATGCCTCGGTCTGACCCGCGGAGCGGAATCCGTTTCTTCAAAAACGGTATAATCACGCTCAAACAGCACATCGCAGAGCTGCTCCTTCAATGTCGCTTCCTCCAACTTTTCGAGGAGTTTCTCACAGATAAATTTCCGGCTTTTATCGCGGTATTTCGGAAGTCCGTTCCGATCAAGCAAGTCCCACAGCTCCCGCTTCCAAAGAAGGCGAAGCTGCCAAAGAAGCTTTGCCTTCTGATTCGCCTGCGCTCCGCGAAGCTCGGTTATTTTCTCTCCGTCGGCGGCAAGCAGTCCCCAGTGCTGCGGTATATGCTCAGCTGCGTGCTGAGCGTGACTTGACCCGACAACAAGATAATTGAGATCGCAGAACCGGTCGTAATCCTTTACCTGTGCAGCAAGCCGCGCGTAGGTATCCGCGTCGCTTTTGATCTCCAAGCCGATCAGCGCCCCCGGAACAACCGCAAGAACATCCGCTCGGCTGTCATGGATCATCAGTTCTTCATATGTCCGCACCTTGCCGTAGATTCCGTCAAGATAATCAAACAGCAGCGGGCGGATATCAGAATCATGTAGTTTCATAGCTGTATTATACCGCCGAAAGCAACAAAATGCAAGAGTTTCCCGCCGGATCCGGATGAACTTTCGCCAATATTTGATTATTATATAACTTTCTAATATGAAAATTCCGTTTTCATATTCCACAATAATCTATCCTAAACAATTCCCGTATTCCCTCTTATTTTGCTTAATTTACCCCTTGTTTTATGAATTGTTTATTTTTAACTGATGTTTATAATTAAGTAACCAAAAGTTGCAAAGATATATCAATAACATGAAAGTTCGTTGCATATCTGATTTTGGCCGCAAAAAAAGCGCCGGGAATTCCGGTAACGGAAAAAGCCCGGCGCGGGAACAAACTCTCTTGTTTTTCGTCTGAAATTACGTGTCTGTTTCGCATGAAATTGCCTCTCTGTCAGGCAAACCGTTTTCTATTCATCGGGAAAGCTCCGCCCGAAGAGCGGCAAGAATTTTCTTTTCTTCTCGGGAAACCTTTACCTGAGAAATGCCGAGAATTTCGGCAGTCCTTTGTTGAGAAAGCTCCCGGCGATACCGTAAATCCAGAAGGCGCCTCGACTCCGGAGGG
>JAXFQY010000069.1:0-12795 GCA_034178705.1 Eubacteriales bacterium
CCGAACCAGATCGGAAGCCTGACGGAAACCCTGGAAACAATCCGGACAGCAAGAAGTGCCGGATACCGTGTTGTCGTTTCGCACAGAAGCGGAGATACAGAAGACGATACCATCGCAGATCTTGCTGTTGCTGTCGGCGCAGAGCATATAAAAACCGGCGCTCCTGCGCGCGCGGAACGGACGTCCAAATACAACCGTCTTCTCCGTATTTATGACAGCCTGGCAAAATAAATAAGAAGAACGCCCTGTTTTCCCTCGAGGAATGACAGAGCGCTCTTTTTTAAACCGAAAGATTATTTCTTGAGACGGAGCGAGGCAAGGAGAACGCAGACAAGCGTGACCCCGACATCGGCTGCAACCGCAAGCCACATCGGAGATAACCCGAAAAGACCGAGCAGCATAACAAGCGCCTTGACAGCAAGCGCAAAAATCATATTATCCCGTGCTACGCGCACCGTCCTTTTCCCTATTCTGACAGCAAGAGGAACCTTCTGCGGATCATCGTCACAGATAACGGCATCCGCGCTTTCGACTGCGGCATCACTTCCGAGTACCCCCATCGCAATTCCGACATCGGAAATGCGAAGTACCGGGGCGTCATTCATACCGTCTCCGGCGTAGACAACCGTACCCTTCCCTGCCGCATCGCGAATCAACTGTTCCATTGCCGCCGTTTTACCCTCCGGCAGCAGCTCAGAGCGTACCTCCCTGATCCCAAGCGCGTCAGCAATCTCTTTTGCGGATGCTCTGTGGTCACCGGACAGCATAACGATACGCTCAACACCTTCAGAACGCAGAGACTTTACGGCGGTTTCCGCTCCAGGCTTGATCCGATCCCGGATCAGAATATGTCCGATGTATTTCCCGTCTCTGGAAAGATGGACGGTTGTCCCGTCATGCCGGCATCCGGAGATTTCAGCACCTTTCTCTTTCATCAGCCGCTCATTTCCGGCAGCAATCTCCGCACCGTCCACACATGCGACAGCACCAAGCCCCGGAAGCTCCCGGGCATCCGTAATCCTGCTTTCGTTCACCATTCCGGCAGCACGAACAACCGACTCCGCAATCGGATGCGGTGAGTGCGCTTCCGCACAGGCCGCAAGGTCAAGAAGCTCCTTTTCCGGAACTCCGTTCGGATGGATATCCGTCACGACAAAGCTTCCCTCGGTCAGGGTTCCGGTCTTGTCAAAAACCGCCGTCTCGGCGCGTGCAAGCCTTTCAAGCGAAATGGAATCCTTGACAAGAATCCCGTTGCGCGACGCAAGCCCGATTCCGGAAAAGAAAGCAAGGGGAACACTGATTACAAGAGCACAGGGGCAGGAGGCAACAAGAAAGGTAAGCGCACGGAAAATCCATGTCGACCATTCCTCTCCGAAGGCAAGAGGAGGAAGAACCGCAACAAGTAGGGCAAGTACACACACAACCGGTGTATAGATTTTTGCAAACCGGCTGATAAAGCGTTCGGTTTTGGATTTTTTTGCGCCGCTCTCTTCCATCAGACGGAGAATCCGGGCAACCGTACTTTCCGAATAAACGCCGGAGGACCGCACCGTCAGATCCCCCGTAAGATTCACCGATCCGCTGATAACCGCAGAGCCCTCGGCTACATCCACGGGTGCAGGTTCTCCGGTCAGGGCAGCCGTAGAAACGGAGGAAGCACCGGAAACCACAACACCGTCAAGCGGAATCCGCTCTCCCGGCTTCACGAAAATCAATTCTCCTGCTGCAACATCCGAAGGATCTACCGTAACAGTCTTCCCTTCCCGCAGAACACAAACCTCCTCCGGCTTCAGCTCAGAGAGCGCACTGACAGAGCGTTTTGTACGTTCCACCGCAAAGTCCTCCAGCATTTCCCCGACCGAAAAAAGCAGAAGAACAGCAACCGCCTCCGGATACTCTCCGATCGCAAAGGCGGCGGTGCCGGCAATCAGCATCAGAACATTTTCATCGAATAAACCGCCGCCGAATAAGGCTCGAAAGGCGTCGAGAATAACCTCGTATCCCGCAAGAAGAAAAGCGGCGGCATAAACGGCAAAACGAAGCCAACCGGAAAAGAAGAAGCCGACAGCAAACAGAACCGAGCTGACAATCAGACAAACAAGCTGGAGCTTCCGGTTTCCTTCCTCTTCCGTTTCCGCGCTGCAGGAGCAGACACCGCGCTCCCCGTCACGGTTCGGTTTGTCGTTCTTTTTCTGTTTATGAGAGCAGCATTTGCAAGCCATGATTATTTTTCCTCCCCTTCTTCGGCAAGATGCTCCTGCGCCATTTCCAATATCTTTCTCACGTGATCGTCCGCGATAAAATAAACCATTGTTTTCCCTTCTCTCCGACAACCAAGCAGTTTGGCATCCCGAAGAATCCTCAACTGATGGGAAACCGCTGACTGTTCCATATTCAGGGCAACACACAGCGCGCTCACACAGATATCGGATTTCGAGATCGTATAAAGCAGCTTCACCCGTGTCGGATCTCCGATTACGGCAAAAAGCCGTCCGAGCCTTCTGAGCTGTTCCGCATCCGGAAGCTCCTGCAGCGCTTCCATTTCCCTCTTATGATCGTGAATTGTTTCCATATATGATTTATCCTTCATATGAATTTCTATTCATATTATATTCATTTTTTTTGGTTTGTCAAGTCCTTTAGAGAAAATAATTAACTATTCTGCTCCGAAAAAAGAAGCCGGAAGCTGTATGGATTACAGCTCCCGGCTCCCGTATTTTTTTATCAGAGTTTTCTTTCCGCATCGCGGGCATCTGCCGCAGCGTTAAAGGTCTCAATCAGTTCGATTTCATGAGGATCATAAGGACGAAGGTTCGTGCGGAACAGGTCATGCTGCCATTTTGTGAAATCATAGTCAACATTCTTATTCGGATCGTAGTAATCCTTCCAGAGTGCTTCCCACGGTTCGTTTGTCTGGGTTTTTCCGACAACAAACCCCCAGCAGTAGTTCGCAATCCCCTCCAGATAAAACAGCGGATAAATTTCACCGACGTCGCTGTGGTTGATTCTGTTCAGCCACTCGGTACAGAAAAGCGGTCTGCCGAATTTCTTCATCATTTCAATCTGCAGCACCATCTTCGCATACGGCTTATAGCTGTGGAAGCTGATAATATCGGAAAGATCCACCGCATGCTGCTCCTCAGGCGTACAGCAGATACTGCCGCCTTCTTTCGGAACACCGCGCCAGAGATCTGCCGTCAACGGCTGAGAGGGATTGCAGGCGCGAACCGTCTCAAAAACAACATCAAGCAAAGGAATCGACCGCTCGTGAATGATGATTCCCGGCTCATTATAGACATTCCAGCAAAGAATGCGCTCGTCATTTGCATACTTTGTGACGATCTGCCGCATCATCTCCAGATACTTTTCCGCGAGTTCAGGGCGTTCCAGGGGATGATACGGGGCAAGCGCAGCCTCTTCTTTGGAAAGGGGGAATCTGCCCTGATGGTAACCGAGTGCATAACGCTGTTCTCCAAGCGGCTTTGGAATGAATTCTCCATCCCCGCGCGGAAGCTGGGCTTCCGAGGTCAAAACAATCATAACAGACTGTCCATGGGTGGCGCAAATGGAAATATACTCTTCAAGAACCGAAAAATAGCTCTCGGGTTCCTGAAGCCATACATCGAAATCCATGATAAGGCGCACAGAGTTGAAGCCGATTTTTTCGGCCAAAGCAATCTCGCGCTCGGCGGTTTGCATCCGCTCTTTTCTGCCGTAGCTCTGCCATTGATCCCGTCGATTGGCACAATCGCTCCCGATGAAATTGCAACCGCGAATCCAGGGGTGCGCGTGATACCAGGACCATGCTTTCTCTTCAGACCATTTTTCCATCTCTTTTTCCTCTCAATCTTTGTTGTTGATATGAACATCGAGCTGATTGTACGGGATGACAATACCGTCGGCATCGAACTGAGCCTTGATCTCCGAAAGCAGGAAGAAATGAACATTCCAGTAATCGGAGCTCTTGCACCAAACACGGACGGTCAGATTAACAGAGCTTCCGGCAAGCTCCCCGATTTCAACAAACGGCTCTGGTGTCTTATAAATCGGCTCCCATGCTTCACAGATAGAAAGAATGATGCTGCGAGCTCTTTCGGAATCCGCTTCATAGGCAATCGGAACAACAAGGTCAACCCGGCGGTCATCCTTGACAGAAGCATTGACAATCACATTATTCGCAAGCGACCCGTTCGGAAGATAAATCACACGGTTATCGGGAGTTACCACAACCGTATAAAACATTTTGATATCTTCTACCGTACCGGAATTCCCGGAAGAGGTAATAAAATCCCCGACCTTGAAGGGACGCATGACAATCAGGATCACTCCTCCGGCAAAATTGGAAAGTGTTCCCTGAACAGCGAGAGAAATGCCGACACCGAGCGTAGCAATGCAGGCTGAAATTGAGGCGGTCTCAACCCCTATGTACCCGACAAAGCAAACGGTCACCAGTACTTTCAGAGCAACTCGGAAAGCGCCGGTCCCGGCACGAAGGATCGTTTCATCTACCTGACGATCCTCCAGACGGCGATAAAGTTTTTTCGAGATCACATTGATTACTTTGAACAGGACAATCATCAGCAGGATACCGATGACCAGCCGGATACCGGTTGTAGTAAGCCAATTCAGAATTGTTTGCAAAAGGGCGCCCCAGTCAATTGGGGTTTTTGTCACTGTCTCTACGGTATTTGTCTCCATAGCAATACTCCGTAATTTTCTTCTGTTTTTTTGTTTTTTCGTAGATCAGATTCTGATTACAGTAATCAGGTTGTTTCCCTTTCCGAGATCCGGATCCGAACTGAGCCCGGAATCAAGGGAACACAGGTAACGGGTAATATTATCCTCAAGGGAAAATCGCTCTCCTGGAATCATCTCCTTCGCATTATGTAGGCGCTGAGCCTTGCGCAGATGAGCGCGGAAAGCATCTCTCTGCGCAAGCGAAGCGTGTATGAATTTCAGGATTCCGCCTCCTTCTGCACGCACACAGGCAACGGAAAACTCAGCATTCACAAGCATATCATGAATATTTTTGCTTTGAGAAAGGTCAATTGTCTTCACTGTCTCTCCCTCAGTTCTGAAAAGAGATCTCGCCCTGTGCAATAACCCAATCCAACGATAACCCGGAATATTCACCGCGGAAATGCCACTTTCCGGAAAGGGGGAGAACCGTTTGAGTTCCTTGTGCTTTTTTCACGGAAAAGGTATAGGTTCCGAAGTCGATCTCATTGAACTGCGGGCCACCGATTTCCAGCATCGGCGTAGAATAGTGAATCATCTGACTGTCCAGCATGATTTCTCCGTCATCACGGGTGCCGACAAAAATGGAATAGCATTCCAAATATACCGTAACGCTGATATCGGCCGTTCCCTCTTCCGCTCCGTTCACCGCCTTCCAGTCCAAAAGGATATTCAGCTTCAATCCCGAGTCCGAAACGATAACCCCGGAGCCGAGTAGACGTCCCGGTTCATGCGGGGAGGGCGGATCGGTAACGGGAGGCGCTGTCGTTTTCACAGGCTCCGGAGGAGTTGTAACCGGCGTATCTGTAGTGATGGAAGGTGTTGTCACCGGATCAGGTGTCAGCGAAGGGGTGGTTGAGGAAGAGGTGTCCTTTCCGGTATCTTCCGGTTTTGACGGGAGAAGACTGCAGGCGGCAGCCGTCAGACAGAAAGCAAGAGAAAGCAACAACGCAAGTATTCTCTTCATTTTGTTTCCTTTCGATTCTTGATTGATGGCTTAGGAACGCCCCCGAAGAATCCTTGCCGTAATGGCAGCCGCAGCACATTTTTCAACAGATTCGCTCCGGGCAAAGGTTTCCTCCAACGATCCCCCCATACAAATGACACAATCATTCTCTACAATATAGGCAAGATCGTTCTCGGTAATCTCTTCTGCAAACATGCCGGGCTGCATAACCGTCGCCCCGAACGGAAGCAAGCGGAGATTTCCGATTGCCCGGGACCACTCCGGATGAAAACGCTGCTCCGGAAGCAGCGAGGTCGCTCCAAAAGCCATTGTATGCTTAGGGTGTCCGATCATAACCGCCTTTACATAGGGATTTTCAAGATAGATTCTCCGATGCAGTGCCGCAGAATTGGATGGGTGGCTGTCTGCTTCTTTTTTCCCACGGTGAATCAAAACAAGATCGTCCGGTCGGATGCCGTCGCGCTCCTTGTCAGACGGTGTAATAAGAAAAGCGTCCTTTCCGAGCCTTACGGACAGAGCTCCGTTCCCGTCCAGAAACAGTTCCGCTTCATAGGCACGGTTAATGTACTCACACATAACAGAACGCATTTCCTTCTCATTCGGGAGCACCTCCCGGTTCAGATCTTCCATCAAGGGCAGAGAAACGCTCAATTTATACTGTGCAAGATGTTCGGCGGAAATTTTCCGCGGCTCCGTCCCAAGAATCATTGCGCTCTCCGAAACACTTGCCACAAGATCAATGGTTTCGAGAGCCATAAAAGAATCAAGCAGATTTTTTTCCGCAACGAAAACACCGCGGGTACCGCAAACGACCGTACTTACACCATCGTCAAAAGTATCGCCAAGCCGGAGAACAAAAGAGGGGTCATCCGTCCTGCCATCAAAAGGAATTCCGACAACCGTACCGCAGCGCATCTCGCACTGAGGGAAAATCATTGTGTCAGGAAGCGATCCGGAAAGCGCCTGTCCGATGATACGGGGAGGGTCTGCGAATATGATTCCCCCGATATCTCCACGCCGGCGATAAATCTCAAAATGCGCTTCGGCATCTGCCGGCAGTTCGTGTTTTCCGTAAATACTGCCGTCCGTATCCCGCATCATGATATCACATTCCTCAAGGCGGCCATTATCTGAGTTAGCAGGAGTAATCCAGATATTCCCGGAAGAATCGCGCAGAGACAGACTTCCGAATCCGGAGCTGATCAGCCCCTTTTTATAAGTGCGGCGCAGGATGGAAATGATCTGTGCCGTTGCTGTCATACTGTAATAATCCATAAGACCTCCCAAAGGCTGATTGATCACAAATACAGTATACCACCTTTCCGGCTTTAATGCAAGATAATGAAGGAAATGTTACAATTTGTTCATAAGAAAAGCAACGCGCTTCCTTCTCCGATCAAGGGTCAGTCCACCAACCCTTCGGCAATCGGCTTCAACCGCGCTCAAGAAAAAAGCAGGATCGAAAACGACCCTGCTTTCAAGTTTATCTTTTGGCGAAGTCTGATTATCTCTTGGAGAACTGCGGAGCGCGACGGGCTGCCTTGAGACCGTACTTCTTTCTCTCCTTCATACGAGGGTCGCGGGTAAGGAAGCCGGCGGCCTTGAGGTTCGCCTTGTTTGCCTCGTCTGCGAGCACAAGCGCACGGGAAAGCCCGTGACGGATGGCACCTGCCTGGCCGGAAAATCCGCCGCCCTTGACAGAGGCAACGATATCAAACTTTCCGACTGTGCCTGTCACATTAAAGGGCTGATTGACGATCAGCTTGAGCGTCTCAAGTCCGAAATACTCGTCGATATCCTTGCCGTTGATGGTAATGTTGCCGGAGCCCGGGTAAAGGCGGACGCGTGCAATAGAACTCTTTCTTCTGCCGGTGCCGTAAAAATAAGGCTTAGCGCTGGTATACATGTTTCAATCCGTCCTTTCTCTCAACCCTCATAAGCAACAGGCTTCTGTGCCTCGTGCTTATGCTCGGCGTTGGCATAGACATGAAGTCTCGTGATTGCGGCACGGCCAAGGGAATTATGGGGAAGCATACCCTTGACGGCAAGCTCCATCGCGAGTTCCGGCTTCTCCGCCATCAGGGTGGAGTAGCGAACCTCCTTCAGCCCGCCGATATAGCCGCTGTGATGGCGGTAATACTTCTGCTCCGGCTTTTTACCGGTCAGAATAGCCTTGGATGCGTTGATAACGATAACATTCTCCCCGCAGTCGACATTGGGGGTGAATTCCGGCTTATACTTGCCGCGAAGCAGATCTGCGACAATGACAGCCGTCTTGCCGAGCGGCTTATCCGCTGCGTCGACGATGAGCCACTTGCGCTCAATGTCAGCCGGCTTTGCCATGTAAGTGGACATTGAAAATTCCTCCGATATTGTTTGTTTTGAACGTGTGTCATTATAGCATGAGGACATGCCGGTGTCAAGACGTTTTCAGAATTTTTTCCGATTTTTTTAATTTATACCGCTGAGATATGGCAAAACCTCTTTTTTTCTCGCTGTTGCGCTTTTTTTGGGCTTCTCAAAAACAAAATAGCAGGGCGCCCGTTTCCGGACGCCCTGGAGGGTGTTGTGATCTATCTGCGTTCCATGCAGGACAGTGAGGGGGGATTGAATTCGCCGACCGGGAACTCCATATTCCGGAAAACACAGCAGGGATCCGTGTGATCCTCCGCCGGTCTGCATTCCTTCTCCGGAACCGCACAGCTTGCGGCATTAACGAGAAGCTGAGCGGGGCGCTCAATCCGGATAACCGAGAAAATACCGATTGACACAAGCAGCTGTTTCCGGTCGCGCCCGGGATAAAGCGCGCCGCTGACCGTCCGCTGAACGCACTCAGGCAGCTCGGCGCAGGCGCAGCAGCAGCGACACGGCACAGACGGCTCTGCCACGCGGCAGGTCAGTACAACGGGATCAACCGCTTCAACAACGGCGGTCGGAGTATTGTCTCCGCTCACCGCTCCGTCTTCGGTGCAGCAGTCGGAACCGGAGCGGAACACGTGAACGCTCCCCTCGCTTCCGAACAACACAACGTTCTTGTCACAGACGACAATTCCGTCAAAATCCTGAGTGCAGCCGCGCGCAACGCAGGCCTGGCACTCCAGTCTGATGTAATAACGAACGGAAACACGATAAAAACCGCGGGAAAAATCGACCGGCTCTATGCATACGTTGCAGCTGTGAATTTCGGCACGCTGCACGCGGATGCTTGAAGTCCGCTCAATAACATCCTGTCCGTAATCGGTCAGAAAAACCCGCAGATCCTCGTAGCAGTCCCGGTCACGGCAGGAATCGAGAATACGCTGTGTATCAATGCACACCGTTTCGCGCGGTGCTGATGACGCGGTCCCGCAAAAGCATTTATTATCTGCCATGGGAAGTCTCTCCTTATTGAATATTGCAAGGCACAGCCTTTCCCTACCATTCTATGCACCGCGTCTTCCGGTGTGAAGGGAATCCGACCATAGAAAAAGAGGCGGCAGAAGCAAAAACCTCTGCCGCCCGGCATTCCGGAAAGCTGCCGTGCACACAAAAGCCAATCGGCAGATTTTCCATCCTATGTATCTGTATCGGGTCAGTTCACATAGGATGCAAGGGTATCCGTGAGTTTATCCTGCGCGATGGAAGCTGTCAGAACACAGTTAAAAAGCTGTTTTGCGGAAAGTGTATCCAGCTCTTTCACAAGAGTCTCGAACGCGGGAATATCATCATTGGCAATCTTCAGGGCGCTGTCAATAAAGAGATCGGTGATATCGTGATCACTGGCGATGATTCCCGCCACAAAACCGTAGAGGGACTGTGCGTCGTCAATTCCGTACTCGTCACATTCAATCAGACGCGCGCGGTAGTTGATGTCATAACGCAGTTTATTGCTTTTCTCAATGCAAACAACCTTGCCTTTGGTGCTTTCCAGTGCGGAATGAACCATTTCGATCAAAGTTTTGGTTTTACCGGTACCCTTGACGCCTGCAATAAGTTTTACCATTGTATCCTCACATGGCGATAGAATTTTTGCCGATCGGTCCGCCTGTACCGTCGGTTCTGCCATTCCTATTTTACAATAGGTAAAAGAAAAATGCAAGGGGCTTGGAGGGAATTCAAAAAAATTTCACAAATCCTTCGTTTTTACTTCATCCGGGCCTTGAGGGCAGCGGTCATTTCCTCGTACCCCGGCTTCCCGAGAAGCGCAAACATATTTTTCTTATACGCTTCCACTCCGGGCTGATCAAAGGGATTGACACCGAGAACATAACCGGACACGGCACAGGCAAGCTCAAAGAAATAGATCAATTCTCCAAGCGTCTCTGCAGAACGGTCGGCGGCCTCCAGAATCAGGTTCGGCACGCCTCCGTCTGTATGTGCCAGAACCGTTGCTTTCATTGCCGCATGATTGACCTCATCCATGCGTTTTCCCGCAAGAAAATTCAAGCCGTCGGTATTTGCCGCGTCAAAGGGAACGGCAAGTGTATTGCCGCTTTCGCGGATATCCAGCACGGTTTCAAAGAGAATACGCTGTCCCTGCTGGATATACTGACCGAGAGAGTGAAGGTCTGTCGAGAAAATAACGGAAGACGGATAGATACCCTTCCCTTCTTTTCCTTCGCTTTCTCCGAAAAGCTGCTTCCACCACTCGGCAAAAAGGCGGGCGCTCGGTTCATAGGCAGCAAGGATTTCGACACTTTTACCGGAACGGAGAAGCAGATTGCGGTATCCGGCATATTTCAGGCAATCGCTGAAATCCGTGCCGCAAAGATAGGCTTTCCGAGCATCTGCGGCCCCCTGCATCAATGCATCAATATCAATTCCCGCAACGGCAATCGGAAGCAGCCCGACAGCGGTCAGAACGCTGTAACGTCCGCCGACATCATCCGGAACCACAAAGGTCTCCCAGCACTCGCTGTCCGCGAAACTCTTCAGGGTTCCCTTGGAGCGATCGGTTGTGGCAAAAATGCGTTCGCGTGCAGCGTCTCCGTACTTTTCCTTTGCAAGCTCCAGAAGAAGCCTGAAGGCAATTGCCGGCTCGGTCGTCGTGCCAGATTTGGAGATCACGTTAACGGAAAAGTCCCTTTCACGGCACAGAGTAAGGATTCCGTCAAGCGCAGGAGCAGAAATGCTGTTCCCGGTAAAATAAATCTCCGGACCGTTTCTTCCGACCGTGTTGTACATGTCGCCGTTCACATATTCAATCGCGGCGCGCGCACCGAGATAGGAACCGCCGATTCCCACCACGACAAGAATTTCGCTGTTTTGCCGGATGCGCTCCGCAGCCGCTTTGATCCGTGCAAATTCCTCCCTGTCATAGTCTACGGGAAGATCCCTCCAGCCGAGAAAATCATTTCCTCTTCCGGTCCCGTTTTTCACTTCGGAAAGTGCCGCATCAAGCTCCGGGCGAATCGCATCAAGGGAATCGCGGGAAACAAATCCGGAAAGATAGCTGTCATTCAATCTGATATTCATTCTTTCACACGTCCTTTTTAAAGATTATTACTGATTGTACACTATTTTGTGCTGCATTGCAAGATTGAATCTCAAATGATTCTCAGGAGAACGCACAAATTTTTTGTGCAACTCTCCGAAACAGCTCGGCAAATCCGATTTTTTCAACCTTTTCCGCCGCCCGTATCGGACTTTCCCCAATGGTCTTTCCATCCAGCGTAAAGGTTACCATTCCGATAACGCCGTCCGTCTCCACGGGTGCTGCATAGCTGTCGGAGAGAGAAATCTCACGCTTTACACGCGCAGCGCTTCCCTTCTCTAGCAAAATGGAGATCCCGGGATAGACAGCACGGAACTCAGAGCTGACGCCACCCGTAATGGCGATATGCTCAATGCTCCCTCCCTCGGAACGGAAAACTTCGTAATTCGCAAAGCCGAAATCGAGCAGCATCTTTGCTTCTGCATTTCTACGGTCCCGTGTGGAGCAGCCCATAATAACCGCAATCAGCTTCGTTCCGTTTCGCTCTGCCGTGGCGCTGATGCAAAATCCTGCCTTTGCAGTACTGCCGGTTTTCAAGCCGGTTGCGCCATTATAAAAACGGATCAGGCGATTGGTGTTCGTCAGTGTAAAGGCTCCGTCCCTGATGCTGTCCATCCAGATTCCGGTATACTCTAAGATCTTCGGATGGGAGAGAATCAGTTCCCTGCTGGCAACAGCAAGATCGCGCGCCGATGTTTTATGATCGGTTGCCGTATCGTCCAATCCCGTTGCATTTTCAAAATGTGTATTCGTCATTCCCAGCTCCGCAGCACGGCGATTCATCGTAGCAACAAAGGATTCTTCACTGCCCGCGAGGTGCTCGGCGAGCGCTACGGCGGCGTCGTTGGCAGAGGCAATGATCACACTTTTCAGAAGGTCTTCCGCACGCATGACCTCACCGGGGGCAAGAAAAACCTGAGATCCCCCCATTCCCGCCGCGTTCGGACTGACCGTTATATTGTCGTCAAGAGAGAGCCTGCCGCTGTCAATCGCCTCAAAAACCAGCAAAAGTGTCATCACCTTGGTGACCGATGCGGGAAACCGTCTCTCATCCGCATTTTTTTCATAGAGGACCGTTCCGCTTTCCGGCTCGATCAGGATGGCGCTTGCCGCCTCCAAAGACCCGCTGAATTCCGCAGCGTCTGCAGACACCGGAAAAGCGGAAAGCAATAGAAAAAGCAGAAGGAAAATGGAGAGGAACCGTTTCATACCGCACCTCGTTTTTTTCTTATCTTATTGCGAAAGCACAGGAATTATTCACAAGGGCAGCGAAGAAAACAAGTCTCCGCGGTCACTGAGTGGCGTTCGTAAAAAGTAAATCCCCCGCATGGTTACGATCATACGGAGGACTTTTTGCTTTTTCTTCAAACTTGATGGCGGCGAATGGTTTCTCAAAACCGCTTGATTGCAGCAAGGTTACAGGGAATAGCCGCTTTAGCGGTACAAAGGGGGAAGCTATCTTGACAGAGCAAAGTGACGCAGCATCCGAGGTCAGGCAGGTTTCTTCTTTTGACGGAGCACAAGCGACCCGGGAAGCACGATACTCCCGACAGGAGCGCATAAAAGCCCGTTCGTTCCCAAAGGGTTTTCAACAGCCCGACAAATCGGGATTTACCCA
>JAXFQY010000077.1:0-31182 GCA_034178705.1 Eubacteriales bacterium
TAGGAAAAAAGTGGCAAATTGATGCGAAATATGTGCCTGCAGCCTGTTACGTGGGCACGGATGGTGAGAAATTCTACCAATCCACCATGATTGAAGAAGCAAGCAGAGAACGGTTCATATATGCATACAGGGAAAACAGCAGCTACAGCACCGTAGACTTTGTGCAATGTGCGATCATCTATTTTGGATATGCACCTGACATGATCCAGACGGACAACGGCGGAGAATTCACCCACACGCAAAAGACGGATCGCGTCCATCCTTTGGATGCTCTTTGCATCAGACTTCACATTGCTCACAATACGATCCGTCCAAAGACCCCCTGGCATAACGGCAAAGTGGAACGCAGTCACAGAAACGACCAGGAGCGCTTCTATAATTATCTGAAGTTCTACTCTTATGAGGATCTGCAGCTTCAGATGAAACGCTACTTACGGCGAGCCAAGCGTATTCCCATGGTCGTCCTTGACTGGATATCGCCAATTCAGATGCGGCAGGAGCTGGAAGCCGCACGGTTTTGCTGACTTCGGTCGGGCTACGCCCTCCTTCCGTCAGCAAAACCACTCTGCAAATCTTGTAACTCTTTCGTTTCTTTCGGTCTTACATCATTGACAAATATACAAAGGGCGTTTTTATAAAATGGTTGTGCGGCGAAAAAAGGATGGTTCCTGTGCAGCGCGCTTTGGAAGACGGGGCGCTTTCCATCTGTGCAGATCTGAGAATAAAAAACGTCCGCGGCTCAGGACAGAGACCGCGGACGGGTAAAAAGGGGTACCAAAAGGGAAAAGAGAGAAAACGGAAAAACAGATGTCAGAAAAGTGCTTACGAAAGAATTGCGCTGTCCGTCGAGAATTCACTGCCGCTGTCGGGGGATGGAGACACTTTTGGTTACTGCATGCATTTTTCTGATTTCTTACCACGGGCGAACGGCATTTTTGATTGATCTTGATACGAATTTCTGTAACTGACGGTACGCATGGCTGAAACAGGAATTTTCATCTTCAGATTGTTGCTTCGCGGCATTGCGAAGCAACGCTTGCCGAAAACGATTGTACCATGACATCAACGCAATGCTTTTCGGTTTGTGCAATATAGTAGTAATTAAATGCCGGTTCGATATTGATTTGAATTACAATCCGCCTTCTCCGGTTTTTCGATATTCGGTGGCCGTCATTCCGACACGGCGACGAAAAATCCTGCAAAAATAATAAACATCCGAGAATCCGCATGCGGCAGCAATGTGAGATATTGACTCGTTTGAGGTAACCAATAGGTTTTGTGCGGCATCCAGTCGAAGCCGAATGATGTACTCATGGGGGGATGTGTTGAAGAAAACAGCGAAAAGCTTATTAAAATACCGCACGCTAACCGAACAAAGTTCAGCGAGTTTTTCCGAACGCAGATCGTCGATGGCAAAATTGGCGTTCATGTATTCGACCGCAGGTTGGATAATCTGATATCGTGCTTCCGGTAAGTACGCTGTTCGATCTGCCATCCGAATCATTGCCAAGATGGAATACAGAATTCCCAATGTTTCTGCTTCATATCCGACGCGGCGGCGGCGAAAGGCGCTCAATAACGCAAGAAAGGCATCCCGAAACTTGGTATCGTTGGGATACTGTTTGGCAAACGGAAGTTCATTGCAATCGGCAAGTGTGGAAAAATTGATATAGATGCACTGCGATGGTGTTTTGCGGCGAATTTCATATGCGCGGCCGCGCGGCAAATAAAGGAGTGTTCCGGGCGTAGCGGTATACACAACTCCGTCGTAAAGATACTCATTTACTCCCTCAACAAAATAGACCAATCCGTGTTTCTCGCGGGTAGAGACGTGAAGGCAATTTGCCTGTATCGGATAGATTCTCTTGCACTGATCGACCCCTGTCAAAATGGCGCCTTCCAAGAAATCATGCATATTGTCCTCCAAGCCGAAAATTCTAAATGTTTTCTACATTATTATAACGATTTCAAAGAGAAAATACAAGATGCCTTGATGCTATTCTGTGCCGAATAACACAAAGAATCCGATTCAACCATTTATTTTTTTTTGTTTCATGATAAGATGATAATGAAATTACGGCACATTGCCATCTGTGAGGAAACTATGTATACCGATTTTTTAAGCGATCGTCCCTTTATTCAAAACGAATACGAAGAAGCCGAGTGGGATTCGGCAAGCGGCCTTGCTCCTGTAGAAATTGACCGCTCCATCCGTGCTTTTGCCGCTGCCAATCCGAAAATGGCTCCATGCCTTGTGATTGCCAATGGATATCGGATTCTTCTTGAAAATGCACAGCTTGCCATTAACGAACACACGATGTTTCCGGATAAGCTTCATCACGGCGGAACCTATGAAAGAGATGCCAAAGGCAGCGTTTTAGAAGTGTTTACGAAAGAACGTTACGACCGTACCTTTCAGCGCCGTTGCCCTGCCATTTGGGCACAACGCGGCGTGCTGCGTTTTTCCGGTCTTTCGGTTCCGGACACTGATGTGTGGCACACCTTGATGGATTGGAAGGAAGTCCTTCGCCTCGGCGCAAAAGGGTTGCTTGACCGTGCTATTCAACAAAAAGAAAAACACAGAGCCGATGGTACGCTTGATGGGAAAAAATCGGATTTCTATGATTCGGTTATCATTTGCTACACCGCAATTCTCAGCTATATGAAGCGTCTTTGCAGTGCCTCCACCTGTGTTCCGCGCTATGCGGAAGCTCTCAAAAATCTGTTGGTTGCTCCGCCTGCAACCCTTTACGAAGCCCTCTGCCTTTCTCACATTTTTCTGAATGTGGAGGAACTCGGGCGTGAGCGTTGCCGCTCCTATGGTCCGATAGATGAGCTGTATCTTCCTTATTACGAAGCAGATCTTTCTGCTGGTCGCGAGACTGAAGAATCGGTTGTCGAAATGTTCCGCTACTTCTGGCAGAAAGTTGCTGCCGAAAAACGTTATGCTGACCAGCCAATCTGCATCGGCAAAATGTGGACAGATGACAATGCTCCTGCCGCCCGCCTCATAGAAAATATGCTTGACGCTTACACCGAGCTTGACATTCATAACCCGAAGATACATGTGCGTTGCAACAATCATTTATCCGACCGTTTGCTCACACGTATAATGAAGATGATTCGTGCCGGTCATTCCTCAATTGTTCTCATCAATGACGAAACCGTTTTCCGCGCTTACGAAAAGATCGGCTTATCCCGTGACATTGCGAATGAATACATTCCGCTCGGTTGCTACGAATCGACTCTTATGGGGTTGGAGGATAGTCGCATCTGCGCCGCGTGGATCAACCTTGTTAAGGCGTGCGAATATACAATCACCGGAGGGCGCGACCTTTTGACGCATCTTTATATCGGGTTGCACACTGAAGAACCGAAAAGTTGGGAAGAGTTTCTTGCAACCTACTACCGGTATCTTGCCGAACATTGTGAGCTTGTGATGAACAATGTGAACGAGATGTCACACTACGCCTATGAGGCAAATCCATCACCGATTCTCTCCGGCACCGAAAAAACCTGTATAGAACAAGGAAAAGACTACTTTGACGGGGGGATGACCTACCGAAACCAGTCCATCAAGTGCTTTGCAATCGCAACAGCGGTTGATTCTCTGCTTGCCGTCAAGAAATATGTCTATGAAAAAGGCGTTGTGACACTTACCGAACTGCGCGACGCGCTCGAAAAGAATTGGATTGGCTATGAAACGCTACGAGCTCAAATCAAGAACGACCCTGTCAAGTTTGGCAACAATATTGCCGAAGCAGATGATTTGGCGCGCGACATCTTTCGTTTTTGCAGCGACCATATCATCGGAAAACCGACCTCTACCGGCGGCGTTTTCCGAATGGGGTGTGACTCGGTCAATATGGCCGAGGGCTATGGTGCTCGCACCGGAGCTTCTGCCGACGGCCGCGGTGCCCGCGAGCCACTTTCCAAGAACCTGCGTCCGGTCAATGGAATGGAACGTCAGGGGATAACCGCGCTCATTCAGTCTGTTTGCCATCTGGACAATACCGATTTTGTCGACGGAGCACCGCTCGACTTTATTGTTCATCCGTCTGCGGTAGAAGGAGAAGAGGGGATTAAGGCAATGAAAGCGCTTGTTCGCACTTTTTTTCGTAGCGGCGGATTTGCCATTCAAGGTAACATTCTCTCGCTCGATACTCTCCGCGATGCACAGGCGCATCCGGAAAAGTACCCGAATCTACAGGTACGTGTCTGCGGCTGGAATGAATACTTTGTCAATATGAACATTACTGTGCAAAACGACTTCATCAATCGATTGGCGGGGATTGAGCAATGAGCGAAGGGCGTATACTCAACATAAAGCGCTTTGAAATTCACGACGGACCGGGATTGCGAACCACACTGTTTTTGAAAGGTTGCCCTCTTCGTTGTATTTGGTGTCACAATCCGGAAAGTCAACGATCCGTTCCTGAACTTGGTTATTACGCTCATAAATGCATTGCTTGCGGCAGCTGCGTTGCTGTCTGTCCTACGGGCGCACATCGCATCGCAGATGGTGTTCATGCCTACATTCGGGAAGCCTGCATTCATTGTGGTACCTGCTCTGCCGTATGCCCGAAGCAAGCCATTATTCTTTTTGGGAAAACGGTTACGCCCGAGGAAATCCTCCCTTTTTTGCTGGAAGACAAAGTTTTTTTTAACGAGTCGCAGGGAGGTGTGACCGTCAGCGGCGGAGAGCCGCTTGCTCAGCCGGATTTCACAGCGGAACTGCTTACACTGCTTCATCAAAACAACATTCACACTGCTGTAGATACCTGTCTTTATGCATCTCGCACCGCGCTCGACCATGTTCTGCAGAACGCCGATTTGTTTCTGATTGATATCAAAGCGATTGACGATACGGTTCATCGCACTTGCACCGGTGTATCGAACCGTTTGATTCTAGAAAATCTCGAGTACCTGGATCGTCTCGGCGTGCCATATGAAATCCGAATTCCGATGATTCCTAGCAAAAATGATGAGGAAATTTATGGCATCACCGCCTATCTTAAGACGCTCAAAAACGTCAATCGTGTTAAGCTGCTTGCCTATCACGATCTATCTCGAACAAAATACAACGCCCTAGGGATGGAATACGGGATGGGGGATATAACCCCCCCGAAAAACGATACCTATGAAAAGGCATTTGCAATACTCTGCGATGCTGGGCTGAATGCCATTCACAAGTAAAAAGTAGCATTAGCATCACTATTCTTGTTTTATAACAAAATCCATGCGTTAGTCGCGTGGTACAAAAAGATTTACCAATAAGCAATAAATCCTCCGGATGTGGAAAAATGGAGACGACCTGTCTGTCAGTCGAAATCGAAACCACATATGGAGGATTTATCTATTAATCGCAATAGATACCGGCAGTATGGAAATATAAAATAGAATGTCAAGACGAAGATCCCCATACGGCTATGCTTGGACGGAAATTCTTTTTTGATCCTGAAAAACGATTTACCACACGAAAGTCCGCACCTGCGTATATCCAGTTTTACAATATCGAAAGAATTCCTCTCAAAACAAAACTGACTCCGATGGAAACCGAAGTCAGTTGTTGCTTATTTCTTGCTATAAAGGCTTTCGTGCAATCGCTTATCTTGAAGCAGTTCCATTTGCGGAGAGATATTTACTTGTCCCAGTTTGCAAGAATCTCTTCCATAGCCTTGTTGTATTGAGAAAGCTGTGCATTTGCTGCTCTCTCATTCTTCGCCCACATCGAAGCAAAGCCGGTATCATACTGGCGCAGAAGATTAAGGATGCTGGTGTTTAAGCTGGCAATGTTAAAGTAGTAGCCGATATCGTAGATGTAGTTCGAGTAGATGATGTCGAGCATGTCGGCAGTATCTTCGTCACGAATCTGTCCACCCTTGACGGTCTTGTCATAGAGCGCAGGGGTGACAATTTTTTGACCGTAGTAGGCAAGTGCCTCGGCGATGGCAGAGGTACGCCCCTCGTCTTCCTGCAGTGTGAACATGCAGATGAACTGCGAGTTATACGGAGCAACGGTAGTGTAGTAACGGCTCTGTGCCTCATTCAGTTTCGGATATGGCAAAATGGAGAAATCGGACTCCATCTCGCGCATCATTTGGGTGTTGATGTTGGAAGTTGCCCAGAACAGTGCGTAGTCGGAACACCAGTTGGCGGTGACATTCATCTTGCCGCTGTAACGCTGGTAAGTCAGGCAGAAATCCTTGTTAAAGACGATTTTTGTGAATTTATTGAACGCTTCCTCAGATGCCTCGTTGTAGAGGGACATCTCCATTACGCCGTCCGTGTCGATTGTGGTGCATTTGACACCGGCGGCGGCAAGAATACCGATCATCGCGTCATCCCAGCAGTACAGACCGTAGCGGTCGCGCTCGTCCTTCACGTCATCCCCGTTGAGATCCTCGCTGACGGCGAGGCACATCTGGGAGAAAGTGTCAAGTGTCCATTTGCCGTCACGAACAAGTTGATAGGGCGCTTCAAGTTTTTTTGTGCTGCCGAGATTTTTGTTATAGAAGATCACAAAGGTGTTCTCGGAACGGGCTCCAGACAGTTCACCGGCGGTGAAAAAGAGCTTGCCGTTAAAGGCGAGGTCCCGGTTTGCGTTCTGATCCCACCAGCTTTTAGCTGTTTTTATATTAGTGGTACTGTTGAGGTCGTAAAGGTAGTTGGATGCCATGCACTTAGTGACACAGTAACCCCCCATATTGGCAAGGTCATAGAGTGCCTCATTGGAAGTGTAAGCAGTGCGAAACTTGCTGAAGCCGGGCGTTGCGGTTCCTGCTTTGTTCAACTCAGTCTGCTGTTCAATGGTGATGTCGAACTGCTCCTCTACTTTCAACTTGCGCTGATACTGAGCGTCGTCAAGGACGGTGGTGGCATCCTCTGCAAAGTCAAAGTCGTTATACGCGACCTGACCGGCGGTCAGATAAGTAAATGAATAGCCTTCGTAGGTCTTATCGGGGACCTCTAACTGCTCGACCGGCTCGGTGACAACTGGCGCGGTGGTCTGTTCAGTCTCTTTTGCGCTTGTGGAGGCAGGATTTCTGCCTCCACAGGAAACCGCAGTGCTGACAAGCATTGCCGCAAGAATCGTTACACAGATGATACGGTTGGAAGGTTTCATGGCTTTTCCTTTCATTATGCCTGTTTTGCGTTGGTAGCGTATTACTTTGCAAGAGGTTTCCCAAGATTAGGAAACCTCCGAACAAAGAACTTCGCATTTTTTAAGACAAGCTTAATTCGCATAATAATGATTGAGGCAAATTTGTTACGAACAAAAATGCAAAACGGAAGCGTCCGTGTATTGTTTGATTTTGAAAGCTTAGTTCTTTTTCGCCTTAATGAGCACGGCAGCTGCGGTGCAGAGCATCGCAGAGGCGGTAATCAAAAGAAAAAGGGAAGTGTCACCGGTAGCCGGAGTTTCCTCGCCGCCAGCTGTAGTGGCCGGGGCGACCGTGGTAGTCGGAGTCGTGGTGATGACAGGAGTAAATGATGTCTTTTCTGTTTTGTCGAAAGATGCAAAGTTAACTTTTTCACCGTTAGCATTATTCAGGGCATCATAGATGCCGGCGTCTATTTCCAGAACATAGTTTGCCTTCTCAAGAAGCGATGCGGAATCTGAATAAACGGACGGGCCGCTGATACCGTAGAAAATGTCAGAAGTGTTTGCTTCGTTGAATGAGTTGACAAGGTCGAAACCGGCGCCGACATTGATGGTAAAGGTGCCGGTTACACCGGAGAACCCGCTCTTATTCATTGCAGAAATGGAACGGTCGGAAGCACCGGTGAAACGAACAATCTTTCCTGCCATCAGATTGAACTCTGCATCGGCAACGGTGAGGTATGCGTTACGGCAAACGACGAGGTTTTTGATGGAAACATCGCCGAGAACGTTGACTGTGAACTTACCGTCCAGATTTGCTGGTGCACCGTTTTGGAAACAGCAGACATCTTCGAAGCTACCGGACTTCAGAGTGACAGTCGGATTTGCCTTGAATGCGCCGGTGAGAATATCGTAACCATCGATAACATCTTTGGAAGTGCTGCGGAGGCCGATGTTGTAACCTTTGTCACTTTTAACCTGGATTCCCTCATCAAAGGTGACATCGTTGAAGTTGGTACGCATGTTCAACTTGGAAACCAGGCTGAAGGTGACGTTCTTGAAGATCGTTTTACCACCGAGACCCCAGAGAGTGGAATCCCCGTTGGTGATTTCAATGGTACCGCCGGTAACAGTGACGGTGTTTTCGTGTGTGGGCTCATCATAAGTAACGACGAGGCTGAGAGTGACATTATCCACAATGTGTATGGTGACATCGCCCGTCATTTTGGCAGCTGCCTCAATGGCCTCTTCATATGTACCAAAAGGCTTATCTACTGACGAACCGTCGCCAGTTGCTTCGTTCTTGACATAGATGTCGTTAGATGCGGCGCTCGTGTTGAAGACGGAAAACGATGCAAGAAGTATCACTGTGAGGAGGAGTACTAGGAACTTTTTCATTGTTTTTCTCCTTTTTAAGGGGCATTCCCATTAGAATTAAGCAATTATCTGCCTGTTTTGGATTGGTATCAAATCCAAAAAGATTATACATTGATATCCTATTGAAACCAATGGTTTTTTGGGCACAAAAAGAGTCCTTTTTTTATCATTTTCGGAAATAAATATGCATCTTTTACTAATAGTTTCTGCAAATATTGTGGATTATCACTTTTAAAAGTCGATATCCAACCTTGCGCTGTTTCAGGATGTATTCATCAGTTTTGTTCCACTGCTTATATTATCAATCCATCTTTTTGCAAGTTTATCGCATGTCATTCATACAAGGCTGTAGCAATTATTTATTGGTACAGCGGGTGTACGTTGCGATGACAACTCCGGCATTTTCACCCACGAAGCGAACTATCTCCGAAATTTTTGAAAAAGATGATTGTGGGACTTCCTGCTCTCCGAAAATCGACCGGTGGCGCACCGCATGGAATGAGAAGAACTACGATTTTGCAGACATCTTACCCAGAGGCATCGCTCGCTAGAGCTGTTCTGCAGTTTTAGCGCGCCTCTCTCTCTGTTGACGAAACGCGCTGTACGTTTACAGAATGAGCCTGTGCGTTTTTTTGTTTGAGATTACTGGGGATGCGATCCTGATATCTTTGTCGCCGCGATTCCCGTGCCAGTGCAGACCTGTTACAAAATCCTTGCCACATTCAAGAGAATCAGACGCACCGGGGAAAAGAATGAAATGCAGGACTGTACGGAGATGAAGCTCTATTTTCAAACGGGGCAGGGTTACATGCTATTAGTTTCTGGAATCATGTTGCAAGAGGTTCCTTTCTGTATATACCGAATCCTTTCCGATTGTCCAAACAATCCAGAGTAAGCAATATGGATGGCGTAGATTTCACTTTTTTGTATCGAATGCAGAGTATAATTTCAGCGAATCCCAGTAAAGCGTGCAGTTGGGCGCAATTCTCTTGATATGATGCTGACATTTTTACTAACCAATTCTGACAATTACAGATCGCCTCCCCTTTGAATTGTATGCCTGTAGATAATAACACCGGTTGCAATATGGGTGATATTTTTGTCAAGGAGTCACATCGATAGTATATTATTTCTTACAGTCTTGTTCCGAAAAATGCAAAGGTTCTTAATTTTTCATTTACGATTGCTCCCGGATATGATAAAAATATGATAAAAAAGCATATTTGAAGATAATGCTTGGAGAGTCCTATGACAAACATCCGATTTCGTTTTAATTGCAAAATAATGATTCTGTTTTTTATGAGTCTTTTCTTGCTACTGTTTCTTGCTATTCCTACACAAGCGGCACAGAAAACCGTATATTTGAGTGCAAACGGTACGGTTGATGCCGACGGATCCCTCGAAAAACCGTTTGGAAATCTTTCCGATGCGATTTCAGCGGTTGCAGATGGTGGTACGGTTGTAGTCATCGATCGTTTCACGCTAGAAACAAACGGTGTAGTTAACGGCGTCCCCGTCTTTTTCGAGCCGAACCACTCAGGAAAGATTTTTTTCACGGCGAAAGACAGCAAAACCGACTACCGCGCCACCGGGGCCTGCTTTGTGATTCCGAAAAAGATGGGATACGAAATGGCTGGCGAAAATGTCTATGACGCTATCACTTTTGAAAGCGAAGGCGTAGAAACCCTTTGGATCGGTAATTTTCACCCGATGACCTTCGGTACGGATTTTGTTTCCAGCAACACCAAGGGTTCGGCAAAGTATCTTTATGTCATTGGCGGTTACTACGCTCCTGCTGAGGATCTTCCGACCGCAGGGAATCCCAAAATTACCATTTCCGGCGGATGCTTCTATCGTGTCATCGGTTTCACTCACGTTAAAGGCTACAAAACCTACACGTTCACAGGGCAATCCACCATTATCGTCAACGGCGGTGTAATCGAGCGAGTTTTCGGTGGATCGACCTTGAACCATTATAGCGGAAGCACACAGATTATCGTCAACGGCGGTGTTATTGACGAGCTTTTCACCGCCGGCGACGCGACGCGACCGCTGAAAGGCAATGCTACCGTGACCTTGAACGGCGGCACGGTCAAATCCCTCTATTTCAACAACATCACCGGTCAAGGAATGCTGACGCTGAATAACGGAGCGCTTGGAAAATACACTGAAACCTACGGGAATGCTACTCTCAAAGCAAACGCCGCAGGCAGCGAGCGAATTTTGAAATACAACTCGGTTGCATATAGCGCCGAGTTTGTCCGTACACTCGGGACCTTTACGAAAATTGAAAGGTTCGGTGCCGTATATGTAAATGATAACGGAACCGGAGACGGTACTTCGCCCGAAAAAGCGATGAATAACTACGCAGAAGCGCTAAAAAAGCTGGCGACCGGCGGCGGCATGCTTTGCATCACCGGGCGCGTCACGCTCTCAAACTTTACAGAGCCGGCGCATGTCGAGCCAATTGTGATAACCGGCGGTGAATTGATTGCTGAAAATTACTCTCTCTCCGGTGACACTTTTTTTGCAGACACCGTTCTCTCTGTCGGTACGCTTTACGCCGACATGCACCGACTGACAATCGCTGATGTCACCTTCATAAAAAAAACAAATGTGGACGGATCGCTTGTAAAAATTGCCGGTGGCGAATACGGAAACATTTCCCTCTCCGGCGATACGGTTGCGTTCTCTTTGGTTGGTGGCAAAGCCGACACTGTGACGCTTGGCGGCAAAGCGGATTCCGCCATTCTCTCTTTCCTTGACTGCCACGTTGCCGAACTTACCGTAGAAAGCAAAGCGGCAAACACCTTGGAAATCGAATTGAACGCAGCAATTGATTGTTTCACTCTGCAAGAGAATGCCGCAAAATCTCTCACGATTCATCTGGGAAAAGTCGAAAACAGCGAGATTATCTTGAAAACCGACGCAAAATCTTCCACGCTTCTCTACGATGCAAAGGAAACACCGATGGCGCTTGTTGAGAAAATCCGCGGGTTGTTCGACAAAGTGTCTGCAACAAAAACCGCTTATCTCGCAGCCGGCGGAACCGGAACCGGATTTTCCCGTCAGAATCCCGCCGGTGATCTTGTCACCGCTTTCAACTATGTGACGGACGGCGGAGAAGTTGTTCTCCTTTCTGACTTCACGCTGGATTGTGTTACCGTTCTGCCGAACAGCGAACACGAGGTCACGCTTCGTGCTGAGAATGGTGCAACGCTTCACATTGGCAGTACGCTTGCCTTCGGGTGTCCGATTATCGTTCGTGACATTGGTTTATCGTCGGGAAGCGAAGATGCCAAACTTGTCTTTCGAGGTCGCACGGCGACTGTCGGTGAAAATGTTGCGTCTATATGCGACGCTGGCATTTCGAATTATATCACTTTGATTGCTGGTAACATTGACGGAACGGCAGTTGGCCATACCGACTTGACGGTGAAAGGCGGCGTCTGGCAAACGGTGTACGGCGGTTCGTACAACGGTTCCTTTGACGAAGCCGACTATCATTTAACCGTCACCGACGGCAGCTTCTACGGAAAGGTTTATGCTTCCGGCGTCGGTACGCAAAGCGGAAATGCTGTTGTGAAAATTTCCGACGGCACCTTTTATCGAGGGCTGTTTGGAACCGCTGTGGCGGCCAACAAAGACAGCTATATCGGCTCAATTCTCATGACTATTTCAGGTGGTGTGTTCTACGGTAAAATTGCTCCCGGCACTTCCTACGACCAAAGTATCAACGGTACTTACACGCTGATCATCCAGGGAGGTGACTTCCGCCATCTCACCGATTTTGAAGGTGCGGAAAAATACTTCGGCTCCTGCGAATCGCACATCGTTTTTGACGGTGTGGACGCAAACGCTAAGCAAATCGGAACCTATACCTTCAAAAATCCAGTACGCCGCACAGCTGACCCGCGTATTGCCCTAGTTGACGGAATGTATTATTATGTTTTTACCTCCGGCTCTACGCTGAGAGTATACAAAGCAGCAAATGTTACCGACCTCGCCTATGCGGAAGGCGTCCTTGTTTGGGATGCCCGTAATTATGCAACGTTTCTCGACGGTCGTACGGCAAATATCTGGCCATCCGAGATTCAGTATTTCTCCGCTGAGGAGTTCGGAGAAAACGCTGGATGGTATCTCTTCTTTTCCACCTATGAAGATCCCGGTGACGGCGGAAGCGACGGCTCCACGCGACGCAGTTATGTATTGAAAGCAAAAAACGATGATTTGCAAGGCGAATGGGTCAATCCCGTGACCGGCAAGGTCGGTGTTCCCGAACTGTTTGTCAGTGACACCGAAGTCTGGGTAAACACTGTGGACTGGACCGCCGGTGAATCCACTCTTCGCTATAACGGCAAGGTTTATGCGTTGTGGATTGAACAGCGCGACCGTGGAACCGAAGCATTTCGTCAGATGATGTTTCTGTCCGAGATGAAAAATCCATGGACGGTCACCGGAAAGGTTCTCACCCTTGTACAACCCGAATACGCATGGGAAAAAGTCGGTCACGCTTACGATTCTGCGAAAAAAATTTGGTATCCCGCTGTTATCGAGGGCGCAACGCCAATTGTTTCAGATGATAACCGCCTCTTTGTCCTTTATGCCGCGTCTGGCTATTGGACCACCGAGTACGCTCTTGGGCAAATGACCTTTATGGGCGGCGATATTTTTGACATCGCCAACTGGAAAAAGAGTCCCTCTTCAGTTTTCTCCAAGAATTCCGAAGTCAATGGAATTGGCGGCCCGTCCATTTTTACGATGGCGGACGGTACGGGACGTTACATTCTCTATCACGGTTACCTTGGAACCGACACGGCAAGCGGACGTTATTGCTTTATGGAACCGTACACGATTGATGAAACCGGGGTGCACATCGGTGTGAACGGTCATCCGTCACCGCTTTCCACTGTGTTCGAAGTACCGTACAACCCCACCCCACTTCATTACCGCGTGTCGGGATTTGCGGAAAATAAAACATCTGAAGAGGATGTTTCTACAACCACTGCGACTGTGACAACCATGACGAGCATTCAGCCTATTGACGTGACAAACAAAGTCAACCTCGCCGTTTGGTTTATTCCGATTGCTGTTTCCGCCGTTGCGGTCGGTGTTTTGATTCTTATTCGCCTAAGGAAAAAATAAAAGAGAAAGCGATCCGGTTTTTCGCAAGTCTGTAAAAACAGATCTGCGCACTGGAGAGAAGATGGTTTTCTTTATGTACGGTTAAATACGAAAGTACGACTCCTGATCGCGTTGAAATGCAGTCATGAAACTGCAATTTGATTTTTCCCTCTATAGCAAAAGCCTTGCAATTCAAGGCTTTTTTGCTATAGAGGGTTTTCCGTACGACAAATATGTCAAGAGGTAGCAAAAAAGATGCCGCTTCCAGTCGAACTGTATGGATAAATAATAGCATTGAATCTCACGAATGAATTTTGTACAGCGTCACGCTATACAGAAAAAATATATAATTTCCTCCATTTTTAGTTTGTTCGGTGTGGATGGCATGACAATTAATTAATATCTTGTTACGCCGTATATAACCGAACTCAACCGGTGATTGTATTTAAAACAACTATTTGATAATTGTTCTCCTCTATACTTTTTGATATCATACAAGCACACTGGTGAAATAATGCAACTTTATTTAGGGACTAAAATACGCGAACTTTGCTGTTGTGACGGAAGAACGCAGAAAACTTTGGTTGATGCTTAGGCGTAACGTCACAGGCGGTCTCCCGATGGGAGGCAAATGGAAGCTATCCCAATATGGAAACTATTCTGGCGATTGCCAACTATTTTGGGATTACAATTGATGAATTATCCGGATACCAAAGTGACCAAGATGACAAAATAAATCAAATCATCTAGATAGTTGATTCATATAACATTAAATCTCGCGGTGATGATCAGTGGGTTGATGAATGTATTTTGATCTTGCGTGAAGGTCTTACCGAATTTCCTAAAAACGAGAGGCTTATGATTACTCTTGGTGACACATTAGCCGAGACCGGCTGGCGCAGCCATCATGAATGGCTATATTATGATGACGAGGGATTCATTCAGCACAAATATGACAAACACAAAAAGAACGAATACTGGTCAGAAGTTGCGAAAATAGGCGAATATCTTGTTAATAACGCTTGCGATAACACTGTAGTAACAAAAGCAATCAGAATTCTTGTGCTACTTTACAGAAACTGCTGCGAAACAGAAAAGGCGATGACTTATGCAATGAAAAATGCCTTCAATAAAGAATTGCAGACAACTTTTTCTTGCCTCGTTATCTGATGGAAAAGAAGAATCAAAGTATATCGGCGATTTTTTACTTAAATCAGCAAGTCAATTCTCAGAGCAACTTATTTACGGGTTAATCTCCGACCGAAATCCCTTTGAAAGTGATTTACCCATTGAAAAAGTAAACGGTGCAATTTCGTTTTTTTATCTGATCTGTGATGATGGCAATATGGGGCTGTATCACGGCGATTTAATCAAGATGTATCGCTATCTTTCACGATTACAGTGGGAACGCGGTGATCACGACGAGGCTTTCGATTCTCTTGAATCAGCTTTGAATCACGTAAAAACACTCGAAAAATTGTGCGACGGAAGGGAACATACCCCTATAACAGCTCCGCTTGTGTATTTTGTTAAATACAAACCAAGCATTCATAAGGACATAACTAAGTCTTTGCCTGATGACTGGCCCTTTTGGTGTAATCACGATTATAGCACAGTTGAGAAAGAAAGCAAAGCTGATCCCCGTTGGAAAGAATGGGTTAAAAGAACTCAAGCATAGCATCTCTTGACAGGTTTTTGCGTGGCATTGGCTGTGTCGCAACTAAAGGCAATGCTATCATTCTTATCAATATACACACCTATCAGCTAAAAAAACAGGAGACACTGAAATGTCTCCTGTTTTTTGTGTCAACAAAACCACGCGATAGTCGCGTGGTAGGAGAGAGGTTAAACCGATGAGGGAAAATCCTCCGTTTGTAGTAGAATAGGAATGACCAGCCAGTCAAACCAAAAGGAACACAAACGGAGGATTTATCTATGAAAAAAGAAACCATAGACAAGAATAGACAAGAGTAGTTTAGCACATACATCATGGAATTGCAAGTATCATATAGTGTTTGCGCCAAAGTATAGACGGAAGGTATTTTTCGAAGAAAAACGGTTGGAGATACGAGAAATACTGCGAAAATTATGTCAATGGAAAGGGGTAGAGATAATAGAGGGAGAAGTATGCCCCGACCATATACATATGCTGGTGAGCATCCCGCCCAAAATGAGCGTTTCGGGGTTTATGGGGTATCTGAAAGGAAAAAGTGCATTGCTGATATTCCAGAAATGGGGGAACATGAAATTCGCATACCGAAACCGCGAGTTTTGGTGTAAGGGATATTACGTAGATACCGTGGGGAAAAACACGAAGGCAATAAAGGAGTACATAGCAGGGCAACTGAAGCAAGATCAAGAGAATGATCAGTTGTGTATGTTTGACCCACAGGACCCGTTTACGGGTAAGTAAGTATTCGTTGCATGGCTGGCAGGCCAATCTTTAACGCACTTGTGCGTAGCCAGTAGTATTAGGGCTTTGCCCGAAAATGAAATACCCCCCGTTTTACGGGGGGATATTTATTGGTGCGAGTGTTCATAACGGATTTGAATAGAAAAAGAGTGTCCGTAAATCCGTTACGAACACCCAAACTGGTACGGGTAACAGGAATTGAACCTGCACGGTTGCCCACCGGATCCTCAATCCGGCGCGTCTGCCAGTTCCGCCATACCCGCATAGTACAACTATATTTTACTGTTCCGGAATGCTTTTGTCAAGTATAAGGGCGTTTTTTATAAAATGGTTGTGCGGCGAAAAAAGGATGGTTCCTGTGTAGCGCGCTTGGGAAGACGGGGCGCCTTTTATCTGTGCAGATCTGAGAATAAAAAACGTCCGCGGCTCAGGACAGAGACCGCGGACGGGTAAAAAGGGGTACCAAAAGGGAAAAGAGTGAAAACGGGAAAGCAGATGTCAGAAGAGTGCTTACGGCAGAATTGCGCTGTCCGTCGAGAATTCACTGCCGCTTGCGGTTGAGAACATTGCAATCAGCTGATCAACGGTCAGCTTTTTCTTTTCCTCACCGCAGACATCAACAACAACATGACCTGCATTCATCATAATTAAACGATTTCCGTGTGAGATGGCGTCGCGCATATTATGCGTGACCATCAGAGTCGTCAGATTGTTTTCCGAAACAATTTTATCCGAAAGGGAAAGAACCTTTGCAGCGGTTTTTGGATCGAGTGCGGCAGTATGCTCATCCAGCAGAAGAAGCTTTGGTTTCTGGAGGGAAGCCATGAGAAGCGTCAGTGCCTGTCTCTGCCCGCCCGATAGAAGTCCGACTCTGGTTGTCAGTCGATCTTCCAGTCCAAGATCGAGTCCGCGCAGCATTTCTTTGTATTGCTCCCTTTCTGCATGGGTGATTCCCCAACGGAGTCCGCGGCGCTTCCCTCGGCGCATAGCGAGTGCGAGGTTCTCCTCAATCATCATTGTCGGCGCGGTTCCCATCATCGGATCCTGAAAAACCCTGCCGAGATATGCCGCCCGACGGTAATCGGGAAGGGAGGTAACATCGTGCCCATCAACGAGGATTTTTCCGCTGTCGGGACGCCAGACACCGCTGACAGCGTTCAGAAGGGTGCTTTTTCCGGCACCGTTTCCGCCGATAACGGTAACAAAATCTCCGGGTGCCAGATGTAGGGAAAGATGATCCAAAGCAACTTTTTCATTGACCGTTCCGGGGTTAAAGGTTTTGCAGACATCAATCAGTTCAAGCATGATGTGCGTCCCCTTTCTTCGCGGTTTTGCTTCTTGCCGTTTGCTGCTTCCAGTAAGGCACAGCAAGGAAAACCGCAACAATAACCGCGGTAAGCAATTTCAGATCGTTTGTGTTCAAACCGAGCTGAAGAACGAGCTGCAATACAAGGTAGTAAATGACAGCGCCGATTACAACGGCGACAAGCTTGAGAGCAAAGTTGCGGAAAATCCGGTCGAAAAGGACCTCGCCGATTATAACTGCAGCAAGACCGATCACGATCGCCCCGCGTCCCATATTGACATCGGAAGCGCCCTGATATTGTGCTATTAAAGCGCCGGATGCAGCAACGAGACCGTTAGAGAGCATCAGTCCGAGAACGACACAACTGTTCGTGTTGATACCCTGGGCTCGTGCCATACTCCGGTTTGCTCCTGCGGCGCGAAGCGCACAGCCCTTTTCGGTGCCGAAGAACCAATAGAGAGCTGTGATCAATGCGGCAAGCAGAAGAAGAATAAGGGGAAGCGGATTGTCAAGCGAGAGTGTACGGACATATCGCTGTGAAACAAGAAGATCGTATTTGTCGACGCCGACCGCCTGATTCGATTTGCCGCCCATGATGCGGAGATTGATTGAATACAGGGCAAGCTGTGAGAGAATACCAGCAAGAATGGCAGGGATTCCGCAACGGGTATGCAGCAGACCTGTTACAAGTCCTGCGAGCATTCCGGCCGCAAAAGCCGCAAGCAACGCAAGCCAAGGATTGACCCCTGCACGGATCAGCATAACGCAAACGGCGCCTCCGGTCGCAAGGGATCCGTCAACTGTGAGATCGGCAATATCAATCAAACGATAAGTCACATAGACGCCGATTGCCATGATACCCCACATCAAGCCCTGTGTCACGGCACCGGGAAGGGAATTCAGAAAGCCGACGATGAAATCCATTTATTATACCTCGGTGGAATGTTTGGTGAACTTCCGCTCAGGCGCGAAAACAGGCTTAGCCGATCGGGCTGTAGCCATCCGGAACGGTAAGACCGAGAGCCTTGCAGTTCGCTTCATTGTAAAGCTTTGTGACATTCGGAGCATAGGCAACCGGAAGCGTGGAAATGTCCGTCTCACCTTTCAGAATTTTTACTGCCATTTCACCGGTAGTGTAGCCGAGGTCGTAATAGCTGATTGAAAGCGTCGCAACGCCGCAGCCTTTGCAGATACCGGATTCTCCGGCAATAACCGGAACCTTGGCAGGAAGGACAACATTGGCAATTGCTTCCGTGTTGTTTGCAGCCGTGTTGTCTGTCGGAATATAAATGACATCGCTCTTGCAAGCGTTTTGAGTGACGGATGCAACATCATTCGTGTCGGTAAAGGCATACTCGGCGCACTGATACCCGAGAGCGGTCAGGTGCTTAATCATTTCATCGACCTGATACTTGCTGTTCGGTTCAGCAGAGCAGTAAAGCAAACCGACGGTCTTGGCGTTCGGGAACCACTCTTTTATCATTTGGGCCTGATCGGCAAGGGGGGCGAGATCGGAGGTGCCGGAGACATTTCCGCCCACCGTTCCGGTCCAGTTTGTGATATCGAGAGCCGTCGCGTAGTCTGTTACCGATGTACCGAGAATCGGAACATCCTTGGTTGCCGATGCCGCCGCCTGAAGCGGGGAGGTCGCATTGGCAAGAATCAGGTCAACATTGTTTGAAAGAAAAGAGTTGATAATGGTTGCACAGTTCGCAGGCTCACCGGAAGCGTTCTGAAGTTCGAATTTTACTTTGTCTCCGAATTCTTTTTTCAGTGCGTCACAAAAGCCCTGCGTAGCGGCATCCAGGGCTTCATGCTGGGCAAGCTGACAAATACCGACGGTGAAGGTATCCGCTTTTTTCCCGGAACATCCGGGAAGCATGACGGCAAGCATCACTGCCGCAAGGAGAAGAGAAGCAAGTTTTTTCATTTCCATTTACCTCGTTTGAATTTTGTTTTATGGATAATATTTTTAATTATTTATTGTTGGTTTCATATGAAAAAATCCGCAGATGCGAGTACGCAAGCCGCGGACTGTTATTCTGCACAAGGGATCAGCAAACTTCCGGAAAAGCAGAACAAACAGACCGGCTGCAAGAATAGCCGTAATAGTCGCTAAATCGAATTACCGGAAAAACAGCCATTCCATTGCCTCCCTTTTTTGCTGATTATGCATTATTATAATTCCGGATACAGCATTTGTCAACCCCTTTCTCTGAAAAAGCGCCAGAGTTCGCAAATAAATATGCAATTTTGCAAAGATTTTCCTGCAAATAATACTCTGCAACCGATTGCTTCAAAAGTGAAACAATCTTGACAGTGCGCAGATGTTTCGGTATAATTAAAATGACGTTGTTCCATACATTTTTCTCCGGGCATTTTTGTTTTGTGCCTCTTGTCTGCTTTTTCTTTTTTCGGATTTGCACAGAATACAGTAGATTCGTACAGTTTGATTTTCTCTGCCTTCGGAAAATCAGGGGGCTAAGAGATTTCTTTTTCCCCTTGCTTGTCTTGCTCGGCATCTCCTCGGACGGTGCCGCGCCTTTTATACGGGGCAATCCCCGAAAGAAAATTGATGATTGTTATTCGTGATCAGACGCTAACCGGTATGGATGTGCCGTGGATTTCTGCTGTTGCTTTGTTTGACACGGGTGAAACAGAGTTTTTTCCGGATTTGGACGATGCCGCCGGAGTTGAAAGGATCGGAAACGGATATGGCACTTCAAAAAGACAAAGAAACAAAGCAAAGATCCAACGGCGGCGTTGTGCGTCTGATCAAAATTACCGCCTGTGTCGTGTGGTTCCTGATTGTGTTGCTCTGTTTGTTTCATCGCGGCAATTTTTCTGTTGAAGAAATTGCCGCCTTGTCAGGAAACGGTGGATTTTACGCTGCTCTGATTCTTCTGCTTCTTTTTGCCATAAAGAGTCTTTCTGTTGTTTTGTACAGCGGTATTTTGTTTGCGGCCAGCGGACTCCTTTTTCCGCTTCCTTGGGCTCTTCTTGTCAGCGTTGTCGGAACGATAATTATGGTAACGATTCCGTATTTGTTCGGTCGATTCGCGGGTAAGGACACCATTGAACGGATCGCGCGGCGATATCGGAAGTTTTCCGTGTTTTCGGAACAGCTGAACCGAACCGCCTTTTTTGCCGTTCTGGTAATTCGCATTATCGGCTTGCTTCCCGCCGATCTGGTCAGTGCCTATATGGGAGCATCCGGAATTTCGTATCCGGTCTATCTTTTTGCAAGTATTCTCGGTATTCTGCCGACCGCGGTTACTTTCGCTGTTATGGGCAGTAGCGTGGGCGATATTCACTCCCCTGCTTTTTGGATTTCTCTTTTTGCCGAAGTGCTTCTGGTGATTCTTTCGGGTTTGCTTACCCTCAGATTAGAGAAAAAAAGACATCGGTGTGAAGAGCAATTGGATGAGAAACAGTCGGAATCTCCGGATTGATACTTGGTGTTTATTTGTTTCGGATTTTCTAAGCTTTAGACTGAAAAGCACTAAAATTTTTCGGGGTCTTGACAAGCGAAAAAGGAATTTTTATAATGAATAAGGATCTTGAAAATATGCATTGCGTGAAACCGGATGTTGATGCGGATCAAGCAATGCCGGACACTGTGTGACCGGAAAAATCGGATTAACAATGCATCAATTCTTTCTTCGGAGGAGAAAAAAGATGAATAAAAAAGCGATGTACAATCTTTCTTACGGGCTTTTTGTCCTGACTGCCCGTTCCGGCGAAAAAGATAACGGCTGTATTATCAATACGGCGGGACAGGTAACCTCCACTCCTAACCGGATCACTGTGACTGTCAATAAGGAGAATTATACAAATGACATGATCTGCGAAAGCGGGAAATTCAACATTTCCGTTCTGAGTGAACGGGCTGATTTTGCGCTTTTCCGCCATTTCGGATTTCAGAGCGGAAGAACGGTTGACAAGTTTGCGGATTATTCCGCCTGCAAGCGTAGCGAGAACGGACTGTATTATATCACGCAGGGGACGAACGCGTATCTCAGCGCTACTGTCGAACAGACGATTGACCTCGGCAGTCATACCATGTTCATTGCTTCTGTAGAGGACATGGATGTTCTTTCGCAGGATCCTTCGGCAACTTATGCCTACTATCAGTCCTCAATCAAGCCGAAGCCGGAGCAGGAGCAGAAGGTGTCTGGCGGAAAGGTTGTTTGGCGTTGCACTATTTGTGGCTTTGTATACGAAGGCGAGGAGCTTCCCCCGGATTATGTTTGTCCTCTCTGCAAGCATCCGGCATCGGATTTTGAACGAGTGGTACTGTAACCTCAGGTAGGCATCGGCATGGCGCTGCGGGGGACTTCCGGTTGCTTTTCATGAAATTTCCTGCGATAGGATTGCTTCTACTGAGTATTCCGCCGGAGAACAAGCGCGCGGAAAGGATCAGCAACCGGATAGTACGGTCTATGAGAAAAGAAAGGGCATCGGCAAAATTCTGTTTTGCCGATGCTTTTTTTGTTTACCGACCATTGACTGCATTCGCATGGAATAAAAACAGTTTTGAAATTATGGAACAAAGCGGGATCAACGGCATTTAAAAAAATGAGAGGTATGGCAGGGGCTGCTTGTACTATGGTGATGAAAGGAAAAATGGCATGGAACGTCGATGTTGCTGTCCGGATGGCAAAACACGAAACCTTGCAGCGGATCTTTGATGCTCGGCACACGAGCGGGGAAAAACACTACCTGAAACAGAGAATCCTGAACAGCATAAAGTGCGCCGGGGTATATGAAATTGAAAAGGTCTGCAGAGGGTATGTTCTGCAGGGAGAAATGAATAATTATTTAAATCGGGCATGCTCTCGGATTTTGTGTATCCTGTCTGCCGAAATTCACGGTGAGTTGTGCAGTTCGCACAGCAAAACGCTTTTGCATTAAGGTTATTTCTCGTGTTTTGGGGTATTGACAAGAGTCGCGAAATCGTGCATAACATTCACAAACAATGAATATATATTCAAATCGGAGGCAAAAAGATGGATAAGAAGGATATCAAAAAAGTTGTGCTTGCGTATTCCGGAGGACTGGATACTTCAATTATTATTCCGTGGCTCAAGGAAAATTATAATAATTGTGATGTTATAGCGGTCAGCGGAAATGTCGGACAGAGCGATGAGCTTGAGGGACTCGAGGAAAAGGCAATCAAGACGGGAGCATCCAAAATATACATTGAGGATCTTACGGACGAATTCGTAAACGACTATGTCATCCCCACGGTGATGGCGGGGGCGAAGTACGAGGAATATATGCTCGGAACGTCTTTCGCGCGCCCCGTCATTGCAAAGCGTATTGTGGAGATTGCAAAGGCCGAGGGGGCCGATGCCATCTGCCACGGCTGTACGGGTAAGGGGAATGACCAGGTGCGTTTTGAGCTTGCGATCAAGGCGTTTGCACCCGATATGAAGATCATCGCGCCCTGGCGCGAGTGGAGCATCAAGTCGCGCGACGAAGAGATAGATTATGCTCAGGCACATGGCATACCGCTTAAGATAAACCGCGAGACCAATTATTCCAAGGATAAAAATATATGGCATTTGAGTCATGAGGGACTTGACCTTGAGGACGCGGGCAACGAACCCCTGTACGAAAAACCCGGATTTCTGGAAATGGGCGTTTCCCCCATCGATGCACCGGACAAGCCCACATATATTACCCTCGAATTTGAGCATGGGCGTCCGGTTGCGTACAACGGTGAGAAGATGAGCGCGAAGGATATCATTCTCAACCTCAACGCGGTGGGTGGTAAAAACGGCATCGGTCTGCTTGATATCGTGGAAAACCGTCTTGTCGGCATGAAGTGCCGCGGTGTATATGAAACACCCGGTGGGGCGATCCTTTATTTCGCGCACAACTATCTTGAGACGCTCTGTCTTGATAAGTATACCGCTCACAAGAAGGAGGAGCTCAGCATTACCTTCGCCGAGCTTGTTTACAACGGTCAGTGGTTTACCCCGCTGCGCGAGGCTCTTTCCGCTTTTGTGAATAAAACACAGGAGAACGTCACAGGAAAGGTGCGTATAAAGCTCTACAAGGGCAATATGATCAAAGCAGGTGCTTGGAGCGACTATTCGCTTTATTCCGAGGAGATTGCTACTTTCGGGGAGGACCATGTTTACAATCAGGCGGATGCCGCGGGATTTATCAATTTGTTCGGACTGCCCATAACGGTTCAGGCGCAGGTCAGTAAGATTAATTCTAAGTAAAGCTATCCGGAAGGGGACGTTTGCCTGCCGTGGCGGTAAGCGCGGCGGGCAAACTGTGTATAAAGCAATATGGAAAAATTGTGGGCAGGCAGATTCTCAAAGGAGCTTGACCGTGTTGCGGACGATTTCAATTCCTCGATCCGCTTCGACAGCAGGATGTACAGGCAGGATATTTGCGGTTCGATGGCGCACGCCTCAATGCTCGCTGCGCGCGGAATCATTAGCGAGGGGGACTGCGGGAAAATTCTCGAAGGACTTGCGTCTGTTCTTGATGATATAGAGAGCGGTTCGCTGAAGATCGATACAGAAGCAGAGGATATCCACATGTTTGTTGAGTCCGAGCTGACAAAACGTATCGGGGATGCGGGTAAAAAGCTGCATACAGCGCGCAGCCGCAACGATCAGGTTGCGCTGGATATGAGGCTGTATCTTCGCGACGAGTGTGCACATGTGCTGGAACTGCTTAAAGGGCTGATCGCCACCGTGACTGAGCGGGCACAGGAAAACAAACACGTCATTTTGCCCGGATATACGCATCTTCAGCGCGCACAGCCCGTAACTTTCGGTCATCATCTCATGGCGTACGCAATGATGTTTCTCCGTGACACGGGAAGATTGCATGACGCGCTGACAAGAATGAACATTTCTCCGCTCGGCTCCTGCGCCCTTGCGGGAACAACATACGACACCGACCGCGGATTTGTTGCAAATACGCTCGGCTTTGACGGAATAACGAGAAACAGCATCGACGGCGTTTCCGACCGGGATTTCTGCATAGAACTGATGAGCGCATTTTCTCTTATTATGATGCACCTTTCAAGGTTCTCGGAAGAAATCATTCTTTGGTCAAGTTGGGAGTTCAAATTTGTGGAGCTGGACGATTCTTTTACGACAGGGTCCTCGATTATGCCGCAAAAGAAAAATCCGGATATGGCGGAACTGGTCAGGGGGAAGACGGGAAGAGTGTACGGTGACCTGGTGGCGCTGCTTACGACGCTAAAAGGACTGCCCCTTGCCTACAACAAGGATATGCAGGAAGACAAAGAGGCGGTGTTTGATGCCCTGGATACGGTGATACTGTGCCTGCGGGTCTTCGAGCCTATGATAGCCACCATGAAGGTGAGGGCGGACAATATGTATCGTGCGGCACAGAACGGCTTCATCAATGCCACAGATCTCGCCGACTACCTTGTGAAGCGCGGAATGCCATTCCGGAGCGCCTATAAAATCGTAGGTCAAATCGTTGCGGAGTGTATCGGGATTGGGTGCGTGCTCGACACACTGCCCCTTGAGGCATACAGGGCACACAGCGAGCTTTTCGGGGAGGATCTTTACGAAGAAATTTCGCTTGAAAGCTGCGTCGGAAAGCGCATTTCCGAGGGGGGAACCTCGGTAAAATCAGTCGAAGAACAGATAGAATATGTCAGAGGGGAGCTTGATAGGATTTGCGTACAAAAACAGTGTTTATAGATGGCAGCGCCGGAACCACAGGACTGCGTATTTTTGAGAGGATCGGAGCGCGGAGCGACATTGAACTGCTCTCTCTATCCGATGAAGACAGAAAGAATCACACCAGGCGGAAAGAAGCGCTCAATTCCTGTGATATTGCGTTTCTCTGCCTGCCGGATGCCGCTGCGACGGAAGCTGTGGCGATGATAGAAAATCCGGACGTGACCGTAATAGACACATCCACCGCTCACAGGACATTACCGGGATGGGCTTACGGCTTTCCGGAGCTTTCCCAAGAATTCGCGGGGAACATTAGAAAATTGCGCAGAATTGCCGTTCCAGGATGCCATGCCGGCGGGTTTGTCGCTCTTGTGTATCCGCTTATCAAGGCGGGGATTATCCGGGAGGACGCGGAGCTTGTCTGCCACTCCCTAACGGGATACAGCGGCGGCGGAAAAAAGATGATAGCCGAATATGAGGCGGAAAACAAAGACTTTCTGCTTGCCGCTCCAAGGCAGTATGGGATCGGTCAGAATCACAAGCATCTAAAAGAGATGAAGGAAATAACGGGACTGAATAAGTATCCGATCTTCTGCCCGATAGTCGCGGATTTTTACAGCGGAATGGAGATGACCGTGACGCTGTTTGGGGACAGTCTTGCGCCGGGGTATACCGTCGAGGACATAAGGCGTGTGTACGCGAGCTCTTACAACAATAAGATCGTCTCATACTGCGGGGAGCTTGGTGACGGGGGATTTGTTTCGGCACATGAGCTGGCGGGCAAGGATTCCATGAAGATCGGCGTACTCGGAAACGATGAGCGAATCCTTCTTGTCGCGGTATACGACAATCTCGGCAAAGGGGCGTCAGGCGCCGCAATAGAGTGTATGAACATGGTCATAGGCGCAGATTGCACAGCCGGGCTTGTGCTCTGATTTTTAATTAGTTTTAGGGAGAAACCGATATGAATAAAATAACGGGCGGTGTTTGCGCCGCGAAGGGCTTTACGGCCAACGGCGTGCATTGCGGAATAAGGAAAAACAGGTCAAAAAGAGATCTGGCGCTGATTTACAGCGAGGTGAGAGCTTCTGCTGCGGCGGTTTACACGACCAATCTTGTTAAGGGAGCGCCTCTTACAGTCACGAAAAAAAATATTTCGGACGGCTTTGCACATGCCATTCTCTGCAACAGCGGTAACGCGAATACCTGCAATGCAAACGGAATCGGGATTGCCACCCGGATGTGCGAGCTTCTCGGGCATGAGCTGAACATCTCTCCTACGGATGTTGTTGTGGCGTCCACGGGTGTTATCGGGCAGCCGCTCAACATCATCCCGATCGAGAACGGAATCCCTCCGCTTGTCGCGGGGCTCGGTAAAAACAGCAGTTTTGCCTGCGAGGGAATCATGACGACCGACACAAAGCTCAAGGAGACGGCGTATGAGTTTGTAATCGGAGGGAAACACTGTCGTATCGGAGGAATTGCCAAGGGAAGCGGCATGATTCATCCGAATATGGCGACGATGCTCGTGTTTGTCACAACCGACTGTGCTATATCGCCCGCTATCCTCCAAAAAGCGCTCGGTGAGGATGTAAAAACCTCCTTATTATTCCTGCGGTTTTTCTGTTTTTTCGTAATACGGGTCTATCATGACATCCTTGATTTTGTAATAGGCAACAAAGCTCGAGGTGTAGAGAAGAACTGCCAGTGTAATCAGGAAGGGAAGTGCGATCCCGAGCGGGGGGAGAAAGGTGAAGATAATAAAATTGAGATAAAGAACGATCAGCATTCCGAGAAGCGCAAGGAGATTTCTTCCAAAGCCGAGGATGGAGAAAATCAGCGAATTCTTGAACAGCTTGAAAAGCGATAAATCGAAGGTAACCATCATGATATAAAGATAGAAACGCATGAAAATATAGAGAATCAGGCAGACAAGCGAGGTGTAAAACATCATGTTCATCGCAATGGTGCCGAGCACATGACTGAAATAGAAAATGTCGTAGGAGAGAATCCCGAGAAGGAGAATGTCAATAATTCCGTAAAGCAACCCCTGTTTCCAGTTACGCTTAACGGCATACAGAAAGTCGGACCAAGGGAAGACTCCTTCGCCGGAGACAATATTGCGTATGACATAGGCACAGCCGGCATTCACAATGCCGAAGGTAAAGATAACAAGACAGGAGAGTCCGAGAAAAATGTAGGTTCCGATTCCGAAGGCGGAGATTTCCGTCCGTATACCGTAAATTCCGTAAAGCGGCAGAAAAGCCGGGGAGTCTGACTGAAGCATCAACCCTGTCAGAAGCGGATCTGCAATTGAGGTCGGCGCGGTTGAGGTGATGTTAAAACGCCCGGTCATGGCAATGAGAGCGAAAAAAAGGGGAAAGTTTCCTACAACGAGAAGCAGATTGACGGATACAAGCTTGGAGAGATTCCGCCAAAGGCGGACAAAGAAACTGTAAAAGTCATAGCCGAGTTTGCGGTCGGTTTTGAGCACACCCTTGCCCTCGCGCTGTGTGTCAAAGAGTTTGAACTTTTTTTTCGGAGAATCACCCATTTTAACATCCTTTCAGAATCAGAGAGAATCAAGCAGCAACTCCGCGCACCGGATCAGACAGAGGGTGCCGGAAAAAACAAAAAAACTTGGAAGAAAATTACCAAAAAAGATACGGAAAAGTCTTCGGTCTCCCGTCCGATAAGCAGTGAGCAGACGATTCCCGAACCGGGATGCCTGAACGATCGCAGAAAGCAGAACGGTAGAGGAGAGAAGGCAAAAAAGAGGGAAAAAGATGCGTGCCGCACCGGAAAGCCCGCAGGAAACGGGGTCGGAAAGAGTACGGACGACAACCGCCGCGCAGGTAAAACCGCGGAATGCCGCCGTGAGTCTGCATATCGGTTGTCCGAGCAGGGAAGGTGCAAACAAAAAACAAAAGGCAAGGGGGATCAGTTCGGTTCCTGCAACGGAAAAAGCGCCCGAAAGAAGCGTTCGTGCATCCCGGATCGCGGGACGCACAACAGAGCAGGGAAAGCGGATGGAAAGATTGCGGTCGGCTGCGCATACAATGATGCCTAACAGGGCGAACAGAAGAAACAGGAGAACACAGGTCGGAGCCGGATCTTCCCGTAGGTTTGTCCGGGGCGTATAGACGCTCCGGTTGATGTCGTAGGTCATGATTCCTCCGGACAGAAGATTGTTATATACTATCTATATCCCTGCCGGAGAAAAATATGACGGGCATCAGACATTCTTTCCAAGTTCTGCCGCACGCGCAGCGCAGGCGGAAACGGCAGCGGCGACGGCACCGTCAAAATCCTGCCTGTCAAGGGCATTCATCGCCGCGTGCGTTGTTCCGTTTGGAGAGCGGATCTCGTTCAGAAGCTGCTCGCAGGTTTTTCCGGATCTCAGACACAGCTCTGCTGCTCCGAGAATGGTTTCCGCAATTGCGCGGTCAAGCTGCGGCGTTTCCGCGCCGGCGGTGTGCGCGGCGCTGCTCATAGCCGTGAGAAGCCGCAGGGCAAACGCAACTCCGCTGGAGGTGGCGGCACACATGGCATTCATCTCCTTTTCCGCAACGGCATAGACACTGCCGGAAAGAGAAAATACCCGACATACATATTCAAAGTCCCGGTCATTCACCGCGTCTGTTCTGCATACGGCAGTAACGCCGCGCCCGACCGAAATCGGTGTGTTCGGAAGAAGGCGAACCACGCGCCTGCATCCGGTAAGGGCAACCACAAGAGAAAGCTCTGCTCCTGCAATAGGGGAAAGCAGCAGTTTTTCTTCGCGCGGGCTCTCTCCGAGCTGGGCTGCAGCGGTACGGAGATCCTGAGGCTTGACGCCGAGGAAGACGGTATTGCCGGCTGCAAAGGCTTCTGCTGCGCTTGCGGCAATCCGGTATCCCTTTTCGGCAAGATCCGAAATATGTTCCGGCGTTCTGTTATAAAGGGTAACCGAACTGTGGGGAACTGCATATTTCCCGTCCAGCGAGTCAAGAGCGGATAGAAAGACACGCGCAATGTGTCCGCAGCCGATTATGGAAAAGGTTCTGTTCATGATTGATCTCCTTGGTTTACAGATAGGAAATTGATGTTTGGACTGAAGATTCCGGGTGCGGGAGCGAGGAAAGCTAAAAAAGACGCTCCTGCGAATGGCTTTTACAGTTCCCGGAAGGTTTTCAGAATGACCTGGGAAAAATGCTTTTTCTTGTGAATCTGCGATCTTCCGTTTCAATCGCATTGCAGCCCCTATCGATAATTTCATCCATGTGTGCAAATTGGGCGATAACGGTGTCAATGCTGAAGGTTTGTCCCAAATGATAGTTTACGTTCGCATCTCTGCAGATTTGTTCTGTGTTCTTCTACAGGCTGAAAACAAATCAGGATCGGGGTATACCTTATCCCCGAAAACATCGGCGGAGCCTGTCAAACGGTCAGCGGCAATGTAACGGCTTGCACCGTCGCCGCAAAGGCTGTATTCGGGTACGACAAGATCCCCGATGCCGTGAATTCAGATATCTGTCTCGGTTGCTCCGAATCTTTTCATAGCATCAATCAAGTGCGCGTAAGTCATCGGTTTCCTCTTGGATTCATTTATGCTTATATTTTATTATTTTATCATGAAATTTCACATTCTTCAATATATTTACGAAAAAAAGCGGAAAAGGCGGTGTTTTTCTGCCGGGGGCTTGCTTTTTCCCCGACCGCCTGTTAAGATATGGTTATGAAAAAGAATGAACTTCAGAAAATCTTCTCAAAACTGCCTGAGCTTTCCGCCTCCCGCCTTGTTTTGCGCCGGATGTCGCGGGAGGATGCGACGGATATGTACGAATATGCCCGTCTCCCGTCTGTAACCGAATACCTTCTGTGGTATCCCCACAGCGGAATCGACCATACGCGGCGCTATCTCTCCATGATCGAGCGGGAATACCGTCTCGGCGTGTTTTATGACTGGGCGGTTGTTTTGCGTGAAACCGGAAAGATGATCGGGACCTGCGGTTTCACGACAATCGACTCCCAGAATTCCTGCGGCGAGGTCGGATATGTTCTGAATCCTGCTTTCTGGGGGCAAGGATATGCACCGGAGGCCGTTCATGCCGTTATGACGTTCGGCTTCGGCACGCTTTCTCTTCATCGGATTGAGGCAAAATATATTATCGGGAACAATCGGTCCCGCCGTGTGATGGAGAAATGCGGAATGACTTTTGAAGGGGTTCGCCGTTCTTCCATGCTGATCAAAGGGGAGTATCGTGATATCGGTGTCTGTTCCATCCTTTCCTCGGAGTTTTTTGCGCGCGAAAAAGAATACCCCCGGTGATCGGGCAGCGTTTGTAAAACAGGATTGCGCCGCGATGGAAGAAGCGGCGCGAAATGGGTACGCCGGAGGAATGCTTGCAAGACACGCATCAGAGAAAATCCTAAAGTTTGCGCTGATTTATGATGGGTACCGAGTACGCCCGGACAAAAATGTTCGGGCGTTTCTTGTACAAATGGCGGATACACGTTATTCAGTGAAAAAGCGAGAAAAATTTGAATTTCGTGAGGTGAAGGTATGCTCAATAACAGAGGTTTTGATTTGTGGGCAGACGACTATGACAAGTGTGTAGGGGTATCTGATGAAGATGGAACATATCCATTTGCAGGATATAAGGCCATTTTAAATGAAATATATCATCGTGTTTTGAACTCTTCTGCAAAAACAGTATTGGATATTGGATTCGGAACAGGAACTCTGACTTCTAAACTTTATGAGTATGGATGCATGATTTACGGTCAGGATTTTTCTGAAAGAATGATTGAATTGGCACAAGAGAAAATGCCGAATGCTGAATTGTTTCAAGGCGATTTTTTAAAAGGACTGGCAGAACCTTTAACACAGAAAAAATATGATTCAATTATTTCCACCTATGCCTTGCATCATTTGACGGATGCGCAAAAGATTTCCTTCATCAACAGTTTGCTTTCGTTATTGAACGATGGTGGATGTATTTATATTGGTGATGTAGCATTTGGAACTCGTGCTTCCCTTGAAAAATGCATGGACGATACGGGCAATGAGTGGGACGACGATGAAATATATTTTGTATTTGATGAGTTGAAAAAATTCTTTCCAAAAATGAAGTTTGAGCAAATGTCGTGTTGCGCAGGTCTGCTGTCTTTGCATGGGTAAAACCCGATT
>JAXFQY010000029.1:0-2645 GCA_034178705.1 Eubacteriales bacterium
AATGAAAAGGTACTCACTATTAAAAAAGGTTATAACGGCTATGTCCGCAGCGGTGCTTGTGCTCTCCTGCGGGATGACCGCCTTTGCCGCCGAAGCAAATCTGAACACCGACACAGAGCAAAAAGACATCGGTGTGTATGTGAAGTATGTGGATAATACCGTGTGGAACACAGTTCCGACAGATGAGGACGGCGATGGCACGGCTACCCTGCCGGACGGCACGGAAATCGAAATAAGCAATGCGGATAAAACCAAAGGTCAGCTTGTGATCGATCCTATCACGGATAAGGAAGCGCTTGACTGGATTAACAGCGTAACAGACGGCAAAGTGAAGGCTCCGCAGGCGTTCCACATCTATTATTTTGACGATACCGGCAACCTGATCAATGCCGACGGCATATCGGTGTCAATGAAGCCGGAAAATACTCTGCAAAACCCTGTTGCCTATTCTCTGAAATCCGACGGCAGTATGGAGCTGCTTTCAGCCAATGTAAAAAACGGCACGATAACCTTTACCACAGACGGCAGTCCGTATTATGTCCTCGGTGAAAAGGACAGTACAATATCAACGCTCCCGCCTGAAATCATTAAGGGTAAAGGACAAAGCATAGTAGCAGGAGAAAACAAGGAAGTATCTTTCACATCCAATGCGGCGTTCAGCGATTTTCTCCGGGTGGAGCTTGACGGTAAAACCCTTGATGAAAAGTATTATACTGTTAAAGAAGGCAGTACGATTGTAACCTTAAAGGCTGACTATGTAGCCACGCTTTCTGTCGGCGTGCATACCATCAGCATTGTATCGACAAACGGTACGGCGACCACCACATTTACCATTAACGCGAAAGAAGCTGTAAATGATGATAAGACGAAACCGGAAGCGGACAACGATACAGCAGACAACGATAAGAAGTCTCCGCAAACCGGAGAGAACAGCCACATGGCATTGTGGATTGCACTGTTGGCGGCAAGCGTGTTCGGGTTAGCCGGAACCGCTGTATACAGCAAAAGAAAAAGAGTAAGATAACATGGCATAAGCTGCGTGTGCGGCGCACATTCGCAAAGCTCCCTCCTGTCGGGTACAATGTATCTGACAGGAGGAATTTTTTATGGAACTGAAAAAGCATATCACAGATGAAAAGACAGGTATCAGCTACACGCTCTGCGGAGACTACTATCTGCCGGACATAGTACTTCCCGAAGAAAAGTACTATGAACTCGGACGCTTCGGTCGTGCAAAGTTCCGTCACTTACAGCAATGCCATAAGGTACTGCTGACGAGCCTGCGAACAAGCGGGACGCTGAATGAATATCTGCACAGAGTAGACGAGGACTGCGAGGAAATGTTTTCCCGGCTGGTTAAGCAGTATGCAGAGCGCGAGGGCGTGACCGAACAGATGAAAGCTGACGAGATGATGAAGTGGCTCGGGCTGATGAATAACATCCGAAGCCGTGCGGAGGAGGTCATTATGAGGGAGTATATCTATGAGGAAAATTAAAATCCAAGGTGGACAGTATTGAACTGCAGCTCATTATCCGAGCCTTGGCGGAATGGCGGAACGCCTTGATTGCCGAGAATAAACCGACGGAGGATTTGGATGAGCTACTGATACGCTTCTGCAAATGACCGCTTACAACTGAATACAGAAAGAGAAAGCACTTATTTTCAGGGAATTATCCCACAAGAAAATAGGTGCTTTTTTTGTACCTAAGTGGCGGTATTTCCGATAAACCGGCAAGACGTTATAAACTCCTTACCCTGCTTTCTCCAACCCCTTACAGCGAAGAAAAACGGCAATTTTCATCCCGAAACTATGTCATTTCGGCACTTGATTACACAATCAGGTGCTTTTTGCTTTTCCGGTTCAAACAAGCGAGCTTCAAATTTCTTTGGGAAAAGGGTTGCCGTTCCATCTTTCTCAGTGGGAATTAGTGAAAGGATATTTTTTTCAAAAATATTTTTGAAAACACCCCCCCAGAAACGCTCTCCCATTTCAAACAAGTGAAGGGGTAAAAATTTTTTGAGAAAAAGGGTGTCCATTTCATCTCCCCCGGTGGGAACAAGTGAAAGGATAAATTTTTTTGGAGTTTTTCTCGCAGAGCACAGATTTTGGGTGTGCATTTTGACCCCCTTTGTCCAAATGAGTGAGGGGGATTTTATCTTTGGTTTCCAAAACACCCGATAATTTTTCCTTTCCCAGTCCGAACAAGTGAAGGGACATAGTTACCCTACACCTTTTTACAACTGAATGACCGTCCGATTGGGATATGACTTTGCGATGATACGAGCAGGGCAACGCCGCTTAGATGGGGGCAGGCATACAAAAACGACAATCGGGTAAAGCGGCGGTTACATACCCACGCCTTACGGCTTGGGTTGAAAACTATGGGAGGTGGTGAAAGTGCCACGAATGAGTAAAAAGCGGAAACAGGAATGGGCGCTGTTTCTGAATGAGAGAAACCGTATCACCTATAACGAGCTTTGCAGGAAGTGTCAGAACGACTGCAAGCAGAGCTTTCGGGTGCTGGTAATCGAATGCCCGAAATTTTTGAGAAAGGAGAGAAAGCGAAGAAATGAAACTTGAGATTACAAAGGCAAGCGAGGTTCAGGTAAAAAGCGTGGAATGGCTGTGGTATCCGTATATTCC
>JAXFQY010000037.1:0-28553 GCA_034178705.1 Eubacteriales bacterium
AATAATTGCGAAATAATCATCATAGTTATAATTTAAATCATCTTAAAAGCCTTTAATGCCTCCTCGATCGCATCTTCTTTCTCTTTTGGACACTGTGGTTGCTTCGCATCCCCTGATTTAGGTAAATTATAATTCTCTCGCTCTATAATTCCGTATTTAGCCTTAACCTGGGCGATATTCAATGAAGAAACCTTCATCCCGTTATTATGCTCAGCCACATATTTCTTAATTTCCTCATACGTCGCCTTACTCTCCGCAGCTGTCAAATCCATCTCATCCATATCCACTGTCACATTCACATGATGCTTCGCTTCATGGAGTTTGGACAATAAGCATACAGTCTCCACATGATTCGTATGCGGAAACATATCAACCGGCTGAATTCTGCGGACACGGTAACCGCTGCGGGTCAGTAGTGCAAGATCGCGCGCGAGCGTCTTCGGATTGCAGGAGATATAGACAACGCGCGTCGGGGAAAGGACAGCAAGAGACCGCAGAAACTGCGGATCGCATCCGGCGCGCGGCGGATCCATAACAACAACATCCGCATGCTCTCCGGCTTCTGCCATGGTCACCATAAACCGCCCGGCATCCTCGCAGTGAAAAGTAATGTTTTCGGTGCCGTTCATTTTTGCGTTGATTTTTGCATCACGGACGGCAGTTTCATTCAACTCCGCTCCGATAACCCGTAAGGCGGTCCGAGCCGCAAGAATTCCGATCGTGCCGGTTCCGCAATAGGCATCAATTACGGTTGTGCGATCAGTAAGGCCCATATAGGAAAGCGCAGTTTGATAAAGAATCTCTGTCTGTTGTGGGTTCACCTGATAAAAGGATGCCGGCGAAATCCGGAAGCGGCAGCCGCACAGCTCATCTTCTATGTAGCCGGGACCGTAAAGAGTCATAAAACGCTCCCCGAGGACAAGCGGCGTGAAGCGTGAATTGACCGACTGCACGACTGTTGTAATCTCCGGGTGCCGGGCAAGCAGCTCCGAAAGAAACTCCTTTTTCTTCGGAAACACTTCCTCTCCGGTGACAAGAACAACCATAATCATTCCCGTAAAATACCCTCTGCGGACAAGGACGTGACGCAGAAACCCGCGAAGGGTATTTTCGTTGAAAATTCCGATATGAAATTTTTTACAAAGGTTGCGGATGGTGAGGATCACCGCATCGCAGACCTTATCCTCAATCAAGCAGGAATCCACCGGAACAATTTTATGGGTAGAGCTCTGATAGATACCGGAAAGGATATGTCCGCCGCGCATGCCGAAGGCTGCCTGAACCTTACAGCGATAATGCTCAGGGGTCTCCATTCCAATGATTTCCTCAACATGGCAGTATCGTCCGAGCAGGCGGATTTCCTCCGCCTGCTTATGGCTCAACTGTTCCTCGTATGTCAGATTGCGCAGCTGACAGCCTCCGCAGCGCTTAAAAACCGGACATCCGTTTCCTTTGTTCCGTTTTCTTGGGAGAGGGTTTCCACCCGCGTTTTTCCCGAAGGAAACAGCGGTACCGGACCGCCCTTTTGTTTTACCTTTCATTACAGCATTCCTTTCTTTCCGTCCTACAGCGGGTAAACAGAGTCACACATTCGACGTGACCCGTGCGCGGAAACAAGTCAAACGGATAAACCGTGGATAAGGCATATTCATAAGTCTGCAGAATATGCGCATCGCGGGCAAGCGTTGCCGGATTGCAGGAGATATAGAGGATGCGTGAAACAGAGGCTTTATCCGCAAGATAAGAAAGCAGTTCCGGTGTACAGCCTTTGCGGGGGGGATCCAGTATAACACAGTCCGGAGCGGTTTCCAATGCCTCGATCACTTTCGCGGCATCCCCGACATAATAAACGGCGTCCGCGCCGTTTGCTGCGGCGTTTCTGCGTGCGCAGTCGACTGCTTCCGTAACCGTTTCAATACCGATGAGACGCTGTTCACGGAAAACAGAAAGTCCGATGCTGCCGATTCCGCAATACAGATCGCAGACAAGTTCTCCCACAGCAGGGGCAAGAAGCTCCGCGCCCTTTTGATAAAGCAGCTCTGCCATATGGCGGTTCACCTGATAAAAGGATGCGGGAGATATTTGAAAATGGGCACCGCATAGTTCATCGGTAATATATCCGGATCCCCGCAACAAACGGAAATCCGGGGAAAGAACCGTGCTGATATCTCCGGGATTAAGATTTGTATATACGGTAACAATCTGCGGAAAGGTTTCGGAGAGCCGATCGGAAAGGCGCTGCACGGCGGCGGGGCGATCTTCTTCAAGAATCAAGGTTAGCGCGATATCACCGGATTCTGCCGCGCGGAAATACAAACTCTTGATAACCGGGCGGTTTTCTGCAGTAAGAAAAAGCCAAGATTCCTGCCCCATTATGCTCTTTGCGCGCTCTGTAATATCCGTAAAGCTTTTTTTATGAAGCAAACAGCCCACAACCGGAACAATCCGGTGTGTTTTCGGAGCAAAAAAACCGGAAAAGAAGCCGTGTTTTTCATGATATCCGATCGGAATAATCGCCTTATTCCGGTAAAACTCGGTTTTTCCGTCGCTTACAACCGGGGCAACTGAGACATCCGGCATTCCTGCCCGGCGAAAGGCGGAGCGAACTGTTTCCCGCTTGATCTCCTTTTCATGATCATAAGAGATCGCCCCGTAAGCACAGCCGCCGCACGATACGGTCGCCGAACAGGCAGGCTCGATCCGGTTCGGTGAAGCGATCAATACCGAGGTACTCTTGCCAACTGAATAGCTTCCGCAATCACGGAGGATCAGAACCTCACAGGTATCCCCATCAACTGCCCCGGAAACAAAAACTGTTTTACCGTTCTTATGTGCAACCCCGTAGCCGAGATTGTTCAGATCTTCTATGTTCAAAATCAGCCTGTCGTTTTTCTTCATAACATCCTCCGTGTTTTTTCATTATATCCTTTTATATATCAAATTGCAAGAAATACTTGACAAAAAGGCAGCCATATGATAAACTAACATGCTGAAACAGGTAAATTTTTATGCCTGTCTCCTTTCCGCAGAAATGCGGACAATTGACCGTAAGGAGGTGTAATTATGGTTAACAACTACGAGGTTCTGTTCATCATCAATCCGACTCTTCCAGAAGATGCAGTCCGGGCTGCTGCTGACAAGTTCATCGGTCTCATCAAAGAGAACGGTGAAATCCAGGAAGTCAATGAATGGGGAAAGCGCAGACTTGCATACCCGATCAATGACATTCAGGACGGATACTACGTGCTTGTTTACTTTGCCGCTGATCCCGCGTTCCCCGCGGAGCTGAACCGCAGATTCAATATCGATGATGCGATCATGCGCGGCATGGTAATCGCCCGTGACTCCGCAAAGACCCCGGATGCTGTCTCCGCCCCTGCTGCAGAAGCAGCCGAGGTCGTTGAGGTGCCGGTTGAAGCAGCCGCAGAAGCGCCCGCCGCTCCGGAAACAGCAGCCGAAGCTGAGTAAGCGCAAGGAGGGTTAAGCAATGGCAAGTCTCAACAAGGTAATGCTCATCGGCAATCTGACCGCTGACCCCGAACTGAAAACGACGCAGTCCGGAATCAGCGTCACTACCTTCACCATCGCTGTTCAACGCCGTTTCGCCCGCCAGCAGGCGGAGGGACAGCAAACAGCAGACTTTATCAGTATTGTCGCCTGGCGGCAATCTGCGGAATTTGTGTGCAAGTACTTCAAAAAAGGCAGACCGATCCTTGTCTGCGGTTCGATTCAGACCCGAACATGGACCGACAACCAGAACCAGAAGCGCTATATCACAGAAGTCGTAGCCGATGAAGTCGGTTTTGTGGACAGCAAGCCCCAGGACGATGCCGGCTCCCCGATGCGTTCCGAAAACCTCGGAACGCCCAGCTTCAACAATGCAGGTGCTTCCAAATTTGAGGAAGTAACCGACGACGACAATCTTCCCTTCTGATTTGCCGCGAGCGGTACACCGCGGCGCAATCGACTGAATTTACCGCAGATAAGGAGTAGAAAGTGGACAGAAACGAAAGAACTGAGGGTCAGCGCAGTTTCCGCCAGAACAACCGCAGAAGAAAGAAAGTCTGCGTGTTCTGCCAGGATAAAATCGAACACATCGATTACAAGGATACCGGTCGTCTCCGCAAGCTCACCACTGAGCGCGGTAAGATCCTTCCCCGCCGGATTTCCGGCACCTGCGCAAAGCATCAGCGTCAGCTGACTGTTGCGATCAAGCGCGCAAGATACATGGCGCTGCTTCCGTATATCGCAGACTGAAAACAGAAAAATAAAAGCAGGCAGTTTTTCTGCCTGCTTTTATTTTAAATCATGGTAAACGGGAAAGACGCTCACGAAAATCCCGAACAAAGCCAATCTCGTCATCCGGGATATTGAATTCCCTGCCGCAGAGATAGGAAAGAAAGCCCGTCTCCGCCTCAAAACGAAGATAATGCGAGCAAAGAGCCTGCGAGGAATAGCCGAGGGCGCGGTCTTCGGCATTTTTTGCATATTTTCCTTCCCCGAGCAGCGGGCAGCCGATATGGGCAAACTGCGCCCTTATCTGATGGGTTCTTCCTGTAAAAAGCTCCGCCTCAACGAGGGAAAAACGTCTTCCGCGAGACAAAACCCGATATCCTGTTTCGGCAAGCTTGGCGTCTTTCGGATGGGCTGCATCAAAAACCGTAACAGTCTTTGCTTTCTCATCCTTCAGCAAATAATTTCTGAGCTTTCCGGCGTTTTCCTTCGGAGCTCCGTGAAGAACACACAGATATTTTTTTGTGATTTTCCGCTCTCGGATAAGCTCCTCCAACGCGCGGAGCGCTGCGGCATTTTTGGCAGCCAGGACAATCCCTTCGGTATTTCGGTCAATGCGGTTGGCAAGAGCCGGAGAAAATGAGTTTTCTGTCTCCGGATCATAGTCTCCGGTCCGGATCAAATGGTCACGCAGCATACGGACCAGTGTCACCTCTCCTGTCGCTGTTTTATCCCCTTCATGCACAAGAAGGCCGGAAGGCTTATTCAGAAGGAGAATATTCTCATCCTCATAGAGGATAACCGGCTCGGGAGCCGTCAGAAACGGAGCCTCCTCCTCCCGGTTAGAAAAACGCGGCGGTGCAAACACCTGGACAGTGTCCCCCTCTTTCAGGAGTGTCCCGTTTTCCGCCCGCTTTCGGTTCAGCTTGATTTTCTTCTGCCGTATCAGACGGTATACCATCGGTACAGGCATGCCGGGCATAGCCTTTGACAGAAATTTGTCAAGTCTTTGCCCGGCATCATTTTTTCCGATCCGATATTCGAACATTATTTGGTGCCGAAAATCCGGTCGCCGGCATCGCCGAGTCCGGGAACGATATAGGCATGCTCGTTCAGCTTCTCGTCAAGTGCGGCAATGTAGATATCGACATCCGGATGCTTTTCCTGCACCTTCTTGATTCCTTCCGGTGCTCCGACAAGATTCAGGAGACGAATGTTATGGCATCCACGCTCTTTGAGCATATCAATCGCATCGCAGGCGGACCCGCCCGTCGCAAGCATCGGATCACAGACAATAACAATTCGGTTATTGATATCTGCCGGCAACTTGCAGTAATACGGAACGGGGTTGTGCGTCTGCGGATCACGGTAAAGACCGATATGTCCGACGCGGGCAACGGGAATAAGGGACAGAAGGCCGTCTACCATTCCGAGACCGGCGCGAAGAATCGGGATAATGGCAAGCTTCTTTCCGGAGATGCGCTTTGCTGTCATCTCACAGATCGGGGTCTCAATTTCGATATCCTCCAAGGGAAGGTCGCGCGTCAGCTCATATCCCATCAAAAGCGTAATTTCGCTGAGAAGGGTGCGAAAATCCTTGGAACCGGTGTGGCGATTGCGCATGATGGAAAGCTTATGTTGGATCAGGGGGTGATCGATCAGATGAATTTGGCTCATATCTGTTCCCTTTCAAATCTATTTTTCTCGTTTATTATACTCTATGCTCCACTATGAATCAAGTAAAAAAACAAAAAAACTTTACATTCGTCAAAACTTATGATAAAATGCCGTTGTCACGGAGGAAAATCCATGCTGAAGATCGGAATTCACACACTGGGCTGCAAAGTCAGCCAATATGAAAGCGCAGCGATCAAGGAAGAACTGGAACGGAGAGGCTACACGGTTACCGACTCCTTCACCGGGTGCGATATCCAGATTATCAATACCTGCACGGTGACTGCTGAGGCTGACCGCAAATGCTGCTCCGCCGTCCGGCGCGCCGCACGCTCCGGAGCCAAAACACTTGTCATCGGCTGTATGACGGAGATAGACAGCCATGACCTTGAAACCCTTGATAATGTAATCTATGTTTCCGGAACGGCAAAGAAAATGAAGACAGTTGAAATCGTAGACCGGATTGCTGCTTCTCTGCCCATTTCCAGACCCGCTTATGCCCCCGCCGACAAAGAGATTTTTGAAGCAATGTCGATTTCCTCCTTTGACCGGACCCGCGCATACATTAAAGTGGAGGACGGATGCGAAAGCCGCTGCTCCTACTGTATTATCCCGAAAGCACGCGGAAAAATCCGCTCAAAGACCAAAGAAGATACACTTGAAGAAGCGGGTAGACTGATTCGCGGCGGTTGCCATGAGATTGTCCTTACCGGAATTGAAGTCGACGCATGGGGGAGGGATCTCGGTGTTGAGAGACTTCCCGATCTGATAGAGGCGGTGAACGCGCTTCCCGGTGACTTCCGCATCCGTCTTGGTTCCCTTGATCCAGTGATCGTCGATGAAGCGTTCTGCGCCACTCTGTCCACTTGCGAAAAGCTTGCACCGCATTTCCATCTATCCGTTCAGAGCGGTTCCTCCCGCACACTTGCGCGGATGAGACGCCGCTACAACGCCGATCAGATCTACCGCGCCGTCTCCCTGCTCCGCGCCGCGATCCCCGGTGTATGCTTTACCTGCGACATCATCGTCGGCTTCCCCGGCGAAAGCGAGGAAGACTTTCTTGAGACCTGCCGCCTGGCTGAAGCCATCGGCTTTCTTCACATGCACATTTTCCCTTATTCGAAGCGCCCCGGTACTCCAGCTGCGGAAATGCCGGATCAGATATCCGCATCGGAGCGGAAACGCCGCGCCGCACTCCTTGCGGAGATTGCGGAAAAGAAAAAACACGAAACGGTTCTTGAGGCGCTTTCCGGGTTCCCCGTCTGCCGTGTTCTGACAGAGACAAAGGAAGAGACCTTCATCACGGCGCACGACGGACACTTTATCGAATTCCGGATTTTCGACTGTTATGCCGAACGGGGAGAGTTTGTCGATGTCCGCCCGTTCGCCGTTGAACGCGGCATCTGTTTTGCGCGCCCGGTGAAGGATCTCTGAGCTTTTTCTGGGAAAAAACAACTGCCTTTTTTCGCGATAGCTATTGCATTTTTCAAAATGCTGTGATATAATCCATCATGTTGTGTATGTGCAATTGTATTTTCGTCGCGCAGCAAAGCGGCGTAGGAGGTGTCGAACATGGCAAAATGCTGCATCTGTGAAAAAGGTGTTACCTTTGGTCATAATGTTTCCCATTCCAACAGAAAGACCAACAGAGCTTGGAAGCCGAACATCAGAACCATTAAGGTCGTTGTCAACGGTGAGCACAAGACGATCAATATCTGCTCCCGCTGTCTGCGCTCTGTTCGTTCCGGCAGAGTTTCCCTTTCCTGAATAAGGTAACCGAGGAGCGCGGAAAAATCCGCGCTTCATTGATTTCTGCGGTGATGACCGCGGCGATTCGCTAACGGACCGTCGCGGTCATCCTCTGTGTCAGGCACCGTTTTTTCTGCTGACGTCAGCGCCTGTAAGGCAACAAGCCCCAGCGGGAAAGCAAGAATTCCGATAAAACCGAGAAGCCGGTAGCCTGCATATACCGCAGTAAGCGTCAAAACCGGATGAATGCCGAAGCTGCGCCCGATAATTCTCGATTCTGCCGCGCTGTGTACGACACAGGATATGGCATACAGTACAAGAAGACCGATTCCGCGTGCGCTGTGTCCGGCAATCAGCGCCCCAAGCGCCCAAGGAATCAGAACCGTTCCCACGCCGAGCACCGGAAGCAGATCGACAAAGGCAATCAGCAAAGCAAGAAAAAAGGCATATTTTACACGAAGAATACACAAGCCCGCAAAGATCAGCGCAAAGGTTATTACCATTAAAAGAAGATACGCGCGGCAATAGCGTGCAACCGTTTGAAGTACGCCTGTGTTCAGGGCTGTCATTCCCTTCCGAAAGCGATCGGGAACCAGGGCGCGAACGGCATCCTTCCATCGGCGTGAGCATGCCATATATAATGTTGCAAGTACTGTTACCGTCAGGAAAAGCAGAATATCCGGAACCGCTCCCGCTACCCCCGCAGCAAAACGCTCCAGAATCGTCCCCGCCCTTCCGATCAGAGATTCCGTAACCGTTTCCACAAAGAGGTTAACGCGCTCCGCAATGGCATCGAAAACTTCCCCGTCCAGCTTCAGCCACTCGGCCACCCGGTCTCCGATTTCATCGGCAGACTTCAAAAGCTCCGGCAAGCGTGTCCCATCCGACAGAAAATCCACAGCAAATTCCTTCACTTCAAAAACCAACCGGCTCACAAGGGCAAACAGAAGAAGAACGATACACGCCAGTGTAAGAAGTATCAGCAAAACCGAGAAAAATCTGCGGTCTGCTTTTGTCTTCCTGCTAAGATACTCCGCAGGCATGCCCGCAAGACCGGCAACAAGATAGGCAATCAGGAACGGCAACAAAGCAGGCGCAGCATATTTCAAACCGAAGTATAGCAAAAGCCCACTCACGGTGATGATAAAGAGTTTCGCCGCTTTTTCGTTAACCATTTTATCAGTCCTTTCAAGAGGTATTATGAAAAAGAAATTTGATTTTTCCTTTTATATCAACGCCCTGCGTCTTGCACTGCCGATCGCTGTTCAAAACCTGCTCACGAGCAGTGCGACACTTATTGACACCGCAATGGTTGCCGGCATCGGAGATGCCGCTGTCAGCGCAATCGGAGGTGCCGTGCGCTACGGCTTTTTGCTGAACGTCATCTGCTTTGGAATTGCCTCCGGCTGCTCCTCCCTGATCTCGCAGTACTGGGGCGGGAAGGAAATGAAGAACCTCCGCAGGACCTATGGGTTTGCCCTGACAATCGGGGTGGTGATCGCCCTTATCTTTACTGTTCTGCTTTCGGCTTTTCCTTTTGCGCTCATGCGTGTTTTTACCGATAAAGACAGTATTGCCATACTCGGCGCTGAGTATATCAGAATATATGCAATCTCCGTTCCTTTTATTGTATTTTCACAGATAACCTGCTTCGTCTTCCGGGCTGTTGAGCAAGTTCTGATCCCCCTTCTTTCATCGATTGCCTCAGTAAGCGTCAATATCTTTTTTAATTATTGTTTTATCGCGGGGAACCTCGGATTTCCTGCGCTCGGTCTTCGCGGAGCTGCTGTTGCCTCTGTCATCGGCTCGGTTACGCAGGCACTTCTTCTGCTCGTATTTCTTCTTTTCTTTGAGAATCCTTTCCGCCGCGGCTTCTGGAGCGGATTCCGTTTCGACCGTGCGTTCTGCCGCAACTACATCCGCATTGCGGCACCGGTGCTCGCCAATGAGTCCTTCTGGGCACTCGGAACCAATGTTTACATTATGGTAATCGGAAGACAGGGAATTCAGAATCACGCCGGTTATACCCTTTTTGAAAACATTCAGCAGCTTTGCTTTGTATTCTTCGTCGGAATTTGCGGTGCATGCTCCATCATGGTCGGAAAAGCCGTAGGTGCCGGAGACCACGAAAGAGCCAAACAAACCGTCCTCCGCTTTGAAATCATGACGCCTCTGTGCGGGCTGCTCGTCGGCACTGCTCTGTTCTTCTGCTGCCGCCCGCTGCTCTCTCTTTTCTCCGTGGAAAGTGAGCAAGCACGGGAAACTGCGATTGCCTGTCTGCGCTTTTATGCTCTTTGGCTCCCGATCCGAATGATTCCCTACAATCTTATTTGCGGTGTTTTCCGGGCAGCCGGGGACACATTGACCGGATGTCTCTTGGAACTGACGGGGCTGTACGCATTTGGCATCCCTGCAGTTCTGATCACCGGGCTGCTCTTTCGCCCGAAAAACTTTCTTGTGATCGTTATCGTCATGTTCATGGCAGAGGATCTCTTCAAAGCCGTTTGTACACTCTGGCATTTCTGCAGGGGCAAATGGATCCGGCAGATTACTGAAAAAAAGCCATCCGAAACGGTTGACGGAAGCGCCGGAATCTGCTATAATCTCCCTGAGAAAGGTGATAAAGAATGAAAAACAGATTTTTATGCTTTTTACTGATAGCGGCAGCTTTGCTCTGCACCGCCGGCTGCGGACAACAGGCAGCAACCGACGATCGTCTCGTCCGCGTCGAAATGGAAGACGGCGGGGTCTTTTACATCGAGCTTTATCCGGAATACGCACCGAAAACCGTTCAGAACTTCATAGAATTGGTTGAAGAAGGCTTTTACAACGGGTTGATCTTTCATCGGGTTGAAACCGGCGTGTTGATTCAAGGCGGGGATCCTGAAGGAACCGGCTACGGCGGCTCCGGAAAAGCAATTAAGGGAGAATTCAGCGAAAACGGCTGCAAAACCAATACCCTGAAGCATACCGAGGGAATCGTTTCCATGGCGCGCACCAATGACCCGAACAGCGCAACCTCGCAGTTTTTTATCTGCGAGAAGTCCCTTCCCTCGCTGGACGGAAAATATGCTGCCTTCGGGAAGGTCATCTCCGGGATGGAAACGGTTCATAAGATCGGTTCCTGCCGCGTTAACGGAAACAAGCCGATAGAACCCCAGAGGATGAAAACTGTCACAATGATTGAAAAAAGCACCATAGAAACAAACAAAGGAGAATGATTATGGTTCAGATTACGATGGAAAACGGTGATGTTATCAAAATTGAACTTTGCCCGGAAGCTGCGCCGAAAACCTGCGAAAACTTTGAGAAACTTGTCCGGGAGGGGTTCTATGACGGGCTGATCTTCCACCGCGTAATCTCCGGCTTCATGATTCAAGGCGGGGATCCCACCGGAACCGGATGCGGAGGATCAAAGGATACCATTCCGGGAGAATTCCGAGCAAACGGTCATAAAAACGACCTCAGTCACAAACGCGGAGTGATATCCATGGCACGCACCAATGATCCGAACAGCGCATCCTCCCAATTCTTTATTATGCATGCGGACGGCGAGTTTCTTGACGGAAACTATGCTGCCTTTGGACATGTGACCGAAGGAATGGACGCGGTTGACCGTATTGCCGCCGCGCAAACCGATTTTCGTGATAAACCGATCAAAGAGCAACGGATGAAAAAAGTCGAAATCATTTGACGTCTTTGTATCCCGTTGTTTTCAAAAACCCGGGGTGTCTTATTCGGAAAGACACCCCGGGGTTTTATTGAAATTTTTTTCTTTCATTCCTTTTCATCAGTGACAATCACGGAGATACCGTCCGGAATAATTGTGATTCCGCCATAATCCGGCTTCAGTTTCTTCGCTTCTTTGAGCGCATCATCAATCGTCGGACACCACAGCATTTTCATTCCCTCAACAATTGCGCGGGCAGAGGGATCGGTCACCATGATTACACGGGCACGAAGCATAATACGGGCAAGAATCTGCGCCATCCACTGATCCCCCACCGTATCCTTTGGTTCGGTTGTTCGGATAATCTCCGCAACCTCTGCGGCATTTTTATGCTCACTGAACCATCGGTAAAGCTCTTCGCCTCCACTTCCGTCCCCACAGCGGGAGACACAGATAATAACTCCCCCCTCATTCACTGTCGCTTCTGCTGCTGTCATGGACTTGATGGACTGATAAACATTCTGGTCAAGTGGATAACCGCCGTTTGAAGTAAGAACAATATCGGCGAAAGCGGGCCTTACGCAACAGAAGCGACCGACAAATTCGCATCCGGCCTCATGGGCCGCTTCCGTATCTCCTGCAAAACAGTGTACGATTTTTTTATCACCGTCGATAACGACATTAACGATGTATTCCAACTTACAAAGACGTGCAGCCGCAAGCATATCCTGATGAAGAGGGTTGCCCTGAAGCACGCCCGCCCTGCTGTGCGGATCTCCGATCAGCTTTGCACAGTGATTCTGAAGAACACTGGAGGCAGATGCTATACCGGGAAGTACGCTTTTTCTGCCGCCGGAATAACCGGCAAAAAAGTGCGGCTCAATAAAGCCCTCTGCTATGACGGCGTCGACCGTCGAAACAAGAGCATTGACACTCAGCTCACAGCCACTCGGCAGCTTGCCGAGATACACCATCTGATCCTCAAAGGCGCGGTGAATGAAGATCCTATCCCGTTCCGCTTCAAACAAAGCATCGCCGAACTTACCGCGCAGCTCCATTTCCGTTGTTTCACGATGGACACCGGTAGCAATCAGGATTTTCACTTCCAGTGCCGGGTTCCCCTTGCGAAGACGGGCCAGTATCTGCGGCATGGTTATTTTAGAAGGAACGGGACGGGTATGATCGCTTGTGATAATCAGAACGCTTCTTTTCCCTTTCACCCAGTCTTCAAGACGTGGAGCTCCGATCGGCGCGTCAAGCGCCGCGCGGACAATCTCCTCTTCTGAGCCTTCCGATCGCATCGAATGCAGTGCTGATGAGAGGACGGAAACCTGTTCATCGTCCCCCGTAGTGCAAAGAAGATACCCACGGTCATAAGGAATTTTTGTTATCATAAATCCTCCTGTTCTTCCGATCGTTTTCTTGACAATCAGGGAAAATGATGTATAATAATAATTGTGATTCTGAAAAGGAGATGCTATTCATGAAATATTATAAACTGCAGGTCGCCGGACTGGAACGCGACCTCCCCCTGTGCCCGATCAGCCCCGAACTGAATATCGCGGCATTTATTATCATCGGCGACCCCGAGCTGTCAAGGGAGTCCGCACGTGCGCTTCTCCCCAAGGTACCGGCCTATGATTACATACTGACGGCAGAAACAAAGGGAATCCCGCTTGCACACGAAATGGCGGAGCTTCACGGTGACAAAAAATACTTTGTTGCCCGCAAAGCGGAAAAGCTCTATATGACCGGCGTTTTCAAATGCGAGGTGCAGTCTATCACGACGGCAAAGCGCCAGACATTATATCTTGATACGGCCGATGCGGAACTGATGAAAGGAAAACGCATTCTGATCGTGGATGATGTGGTTTCAACCGGAGAGAGTGTTGCCAGCCTGACCAAGCTTGTTGAAATGGCCGGGGGAATCAACGCAGGCATCTGTACCATTCTTGCCGAAGGGGATGCCGCCGACAGAAAGGATATTATCTACCTCGAGAAGCTTCCGCTCTTTGACCGCGAAGGAAAGATACTGTAATATTTTAACACATCCCGAAACAAAAGTAAAGAACTGTATCGAAAAGATCAATAGGAGGCCCGATGGAAGAAAACCGATTTGAGAATCCGGATCAAGATCCCCGAAACAAGCGTTCTCTCAAGGAGGGGATTTGTACATTTGTAACGGAGCATAAAATCCTTACCTTTCTTTCTCTGTTTCTTGTTTTGGCTGTAATAATTCTCTTGATTCAAAGCTTTACCAAGAAAGAATACGATGTTTTCCTTCTTTATGCCGGACCGACTTATGCCAATCAAGCCGATCTTCACAACAGTATGGTTTCCTCGGTTTCGGACCTTTGTATCACCTCCAAAGACAGAGTATCGATTTCTTCCATTGTCTGGGTTCCTGATCGGCTTGTTGAGAAATACAGTCGAGAGGATCTGTACTATAACGGGGCAAGCAACGCCGAAGCCCTTCAATCGTTCCATTATGCACTCGAAGCCGGAGATTATTCTATTTTGCTGATTGATCCTGAGCTCTATCAGAAGAGTTCCGATCTCGATATCTTTGTTTCTCTTGAAGAGCTTGGAGTCGGAGATGCCGCAAGAATCGATGCTTATGCCCTGAAACTCTCCGACCTATCCCTCTATTCCAAACCGGGTTTTTCCTCTCTTCCGGAGGACACTCTGTTGGTTCTTCGCAAACAAAGCTTTATCCAAACGATTCTAACAAACCAGAAAAAAAGAGCACAGCTCTATTCCAAACAGGTTGAAGCCTTTAAGCTTTTAGTTCAGTAGAATCAAAAGGGCATCCGCCGCAGACTGTTTTACAGCACTGCGGCGGTATCTTTTTATGCAAATTGTTATCATTTTTGGTAAAAGCGTCGCAAACTGTCCTAAAATTTTATAATAAACATTAATTATTCATACAAATTCTTGTTTACTTCTTCTAAACCGGATGCTAAAATGGAAGCAGATAAGGTTATCCCGGTAATATAATTCAGAAAGGAACAGACTGTTATGAAACGAACACTTGCTTTTTTCCTCTCCGCGCTGCTATGCATTTCCCTCTTCGTTTTTGCGGCCCTTCCTGCATCTGCGGCATCGATGGATCTTTATGTAAAGGAGGGAGGTACGGGAGATGGCTCTTCACCGGACAAGGCTCTTCCGACCTTCGATGAAGCATACCGGGCAGCAGCCGAATTGTCGGATGATGTCACAATTCATATCATTGACCTGGTCAGCTTCGACCTTGCAGCCTTCGGTGAATTCCCTCCCCACACAAACACAATCACTGTGACCGGTGATATTCTTGACCTCACCTCAACAAACAACATCTTCTGGTCCCTTGGCGGAGAAATGATCTTTGAAAACATCGAACTCTTTCTCTCGGCTCGTCTCCTGATCCGTACCAATTTCCATCCTCTTACCTTTGGTGAAGGCGTTTCCCTTCCCGGCGGTCAACTCATTACGGTCTGTGTTACCAGCAGACAAACGTTGGATGATTTTGACGGAGACAATGTCTGCAAAAAAGACGCTGTCGTTACTCTTCTTTCAGGAGACTTCAACGATGTCAGCGTATACAGAGATAATGATAACGGCAAACACATTGACGGTACCGTTGTTTTTAATGTGGGAGGAACAGCTACCGTAAATAATCTGGTCGTTGCACGAAACGCCTATAGCACTGTCAAAAACGTCGAATTTCATATTTCGGGAGGGCAAATCAACCGTTTTGTTGGGAACTGCGACCTAAAGAATGAGAAAATGCAGGAACTGGATGAGATCCCCGGTGTAACCGAAAAACTCACCTGTTCCTTCAGCAACGGCTTTCTGCTTGAGAACTCCTTCAATCTGGAGAATACGACAACGTTCTTTGGCATATCCGGCCCCAGTGTTATTGTAGACGCCGCCATGTTTCTTGAAAAGATTGAAGCAAAGTTTGAACTGCAGATCTCCGAAAATCTATATAACGATTTTGCTGCCGCTCCCGATAAGGTTCAGCTTTCTTCCTTTGACTCAGTAATCAAAACAACATCCACTGCCGATCCTGCCGCGACAACAGACACTGCAAGCGTAACAACGGGAGAGACAAATCCCGCCCCTGTTACAACCGAGGCTCCGGAGGGCGGTGAGCCTACCCCTGCGACGGGTGATTACTCTGCCATCCTGATTATTGTCTCTCTTGCGTCTTTAGCCATGGTACTTATTCTCTCCGGAAAGAAGGCGCACAATTAACTCCTAAAGAAAGACGGGGCACTTCAATGTCCCCGTCTTTTTTTCATTTTATCGGATTTTATAATACACTTTTCCCGAAAGTTTTATCAAAAAACCTTTCTGTTTATTGACATCCACCAAAACCGTTGTTATAATGAGTATGGTTTCAAAAACATATAGAAAGGAAACAGCTATGAAAAGATTTACTCTCCTTCTCCTCTGTGCGCTTTTTGTTCTCTCTTCAAGTGTTCTTTTCGCACTTCCTGCCTCTGCTGCTGAAAAAATCGTCTATGTCAACGACGGCGGTACGGGTAACGGTTCTTCCTCTGCTTCTCCTTTCGGAACTCTGGATGCAGCATATAATGCACTCAGCGCAACAGGCGGTACAATTGCGATAGTCGAAAAATTCACACTCACCGCAAATTTTGAAAACGGTGAATTTTCCGATGTACCTTATGCTTATCACGCACCGCAGCACAGCAGACAGATTACCATTACATCTGCAGATAGCGCAAAAAAAGCCTCCCTGTATTTTACAGATGATTGCATGGACTATGCACTCGGCGGTGTAACGGTTTTCAAGAACCTGATTATCGCCTCCGAGAATCCGAGAAAATGCTTCATTGAAGCCATGGGCTACCATCTGACGATGGATGAAGGCGTGGAAATGCTCGATACAACAGGCACCGCTGTCCATGCAAGCACGGCAGTCAATATCGTAGGTACCTGTGTCCGCGGCAATGTTCCGGACAATTATGCTGAACTCGGATCCTGGGTGACCCTCAAGAGCGGCGTGTACGGTGTTGTATGCCCGCGCTCCTTCCAGGTACAGAATACGACGCCTGCTTCTGCCGGAGATGCCTATCTTGAAATTCTCGGTGATGTAACCATAAACGAGCTGGGTATGGCTACTTGGGGAGGTGCCGATCAGGTACCTTGCACCGGTAAAAACATTTTTGTCTGGGACGCCAATATCACCGGATGGCGCTTCTTTATCGGCTATAACTACTCCGCAAGTCTTGAATCCACAACGACAATGATTCTGAAAGACAACGCAAAATATACAGTTCATCCCCTTGCAGGCGCTTCTCCGCAAGGCTTCTGCGGTCTTGCGAAGGTTACCGGTGTACTGGTTTATGCAGAGGACACAAGCAGCTCTGCCAATCAACTTGCAGATACGATCCAGTTCCTTGCTTTCACGAAGTGCTTCCCTGAGGTCGAAAAGCTTTCTGCCTATAACGGTGCCCTTTCCCCCGACATTGGCGATGTCGCTCCGCTTGAGGATACCGCTCCTGTTGTTCCTCCTGTAACAACAGAGCCGACTCCAGAGACAGATCCTGCCCCTGTAACGACCGGAACGCAGGAGGGCGGTGAGCCTACCCCTCCGACGGGTGATATGACCGCAGTTATCCTTGCAGTAACTCTTGTTTCCCTTGCTGCTGTTCTCTTCCTCTCCAGGAAAAAATCACACAACTGATGTTCTTACAGAAAAGGACGGGCATATTGCCCGTCCTTTTTCGCGGAAACAGATTATTTCTCTCCGAATGAAGGGTCTATTCTTACGACAGCGGAATCGACAAACGATTTCAAACACTTACCCACTCTGACGGATCAGCATATCCGGAGGTACTCAGGGATGTGCCAATCGATTGGCTCGGTCATAGAGTCAGAAAAGGAAGAAACATCACAACGCCTCCGGTATGACCGCAAAAGAAACTTTGAGAAAGTCTTTTCAAAAAGCAGCAAAAGATTGGCTCTGCTTTCTTTCCCTGTAGGAATCTACTGTCTTCCTTACGAGAAGAAGGTCAGATCTTCATGGACTTTACCCTTGCTTCATCCCGCAGAACCGTAGTGGAATAATTGGTTCGATAGATTACAAACCCCGTTCTGCTTCCGGACGGTTTTTTTACATTCTCTACGTGAGTGTAATCAACCTCAACAGGTGCGGTACCTTTTGCAGAGGAATTCACAGCGGCAATCATGGCTGCCTCCGTATAATCCTCGGCTGACGGCTCAGCCCCCTCTGCGATCAGCAAAACATGACTGCCCGGAATGTTTTTGGCATGAAACCAAAGATCGCCCCGGTGTGCAAGACGGAACGTAATATACTCATTCTGGATATTGTTTTTTCCGCAATAAACCGTATAACCGCCGCTTGTCCGATAACAATCCGGTGTAGGCTTCACAGGCTTCTGTGGTTTTTTTCCGCTCTTGGAACGGATGTACCCGGCATGTTCCAACTCAGAGCGGATTTCCGCAATTTCCGACGCGCCGTCCGCACGATTGAGAGAATCCGCTACACGCTCAATATATTCAAGCTCCTCGCGCGCGATCCGAAGCTGTTCCGCAGCATGAAGCTTCGCGGCCTTCAACTTGTTGTATTTTTTGAAATAACCCGCCGCAAGCTGCTGTGGTGTTTTAGAAACATCAAGGGGAACGGTTACGGTTGCCGGGGGATCTGCAGAATAATCGATCAGGTCTGCCTTACTCATTCCCTTTTTCAGCTGATATATATTTGCCGTAATCAATTCACCGAGCGCCCGGTACTGCTCGGCTCCATCGCTTGCCTCCAGATCGGAAGACAGGATCTGGATTTTTTTATTCAGACGTTTTTCGGCGTTCGATACCGTGCGCAGAAGATCAGCTGCACGGCGACGAACATCTGCGGCTCGATTACGGTCTTCCGCATACCGGTCAAGCATCGCCCCAACCGATTCAAAGTGCGCCGTACGGTAAAGATCTCCGTATTGTCGGATCGGTTCAAAGGAATAGTCAACTGGGGTCCCGGAAGCGTCCAGAAGAAGGGTCGGCTCATAACGGTCATCTGTTATCCGGTCAATCAGAGCAAAGAAAGCAGTTTTCAGCGCTGCTTTCCGATCGGGGTTTCCGGAATTCTCGGCCTGATATGCGGTTTCCCGTGCAATAAGGGGAGAAATCCCGTAATAATTACGCATCAGAAGCTTATCCGGAGCAAGTTCCGAATCATAGCAAGCATCAAATCCCTCCGGTGTCTCAGTAAGGGGATTCCGCTTGTTCTGAGCGGGAGGTGGCTCATAGGTCATTCCGGGCAGGACCGGGCGTTTGGAATTCAGCGACAACTCAATCAAGCGAGAGGCAAGAATGACCTTCTTTTCGTTTGACAGGAGAATAAGGTTGCTGTATTTCCCCATTGTCTCCGCGACAAGAAAACGTTCCGTGGGATAACCCATTTCATCCGTTGCACGGAAACCGATACGGATTGCGCGTTCAAACCCGAGCTGTTCAATTTCAAAGACACGGGAACCGATCAGATTTTTCCGAAGAACAAGACAAAACCCACTCGGAACCGAGGGATTCTCGCGATTCACAGAAGTGAGGTGAACGCAGGAGTTATCGGGATAGGTGCAGATAGCGAGCTTTCGGTTTTTTTCGCCGGAAGGTGACGGCGTGTGAAAGGACAGAAGCACTTCTTCCTTTTCCGGAACCGTAACCTTCTCGACGCGCGCACCGAGAAGGACATCCCGCAGCTCGCAGATGGAAGCACGAAGCATAACAGCATCAAAGGGCATGTGTGTTTCTCCCCTTCAGAACAATTTCAAATCCAACGGCATGACAACAGAAGCCAATAGCATCAGCTATGCGTCTGGATGGTTCGTTGTCAGTATAGTAACTGAACAATACCCGGAAGCCGCGTCCGGTCAGATCAGCGGCAAGGGCGCGGACTGCCGCAGTGGCGTATCCCCTTCCCCGCTTGTTTTCAATCGTTTCGACTCCGATTTCGATCCCGTCAAGCGGATCCCCGAGATATGAGGTCGGAACGAAGGTATAGGCCGCAGATAGAACGGATTTTCTCTCAACAACTCCATAGGCTTCGCATCCCATTGTGAGCCCGAGAGCAATATCAGAAAAATCCGGAGGAAAATCAAGATCGGGGGTCAATCGAATCGCTGACGGCATATCGATTGATGAGGCTGCGGTAAGCATATCAAGAGAACAATCCGCAATCAAGCGCAAGCTGTCCGGATCTGCCACAACATCGAGTTTTTGTGAAAAAAAGGACCGGGCGGCATCAACCGCCGCGGCTATCAGCAACGGGGTAAACTCACCGCACTTTTCCAAAGAATCTGCAACCCGCCGCGCCACAAAGGCAACCCGTTTTTCACATTCAATAAATATTTCCCCGTCCGCGGTTCGAAAAGCCGAAAGAACGGTACACCCCTCAAGAAGTTCTTTTTTCTGCGCACTAAAACAGTCAATCTGTGTCATATCTCCTCCAAAATAAGCTGACAGGCTTCAAGAGCGGATCGAACAGTCGGCTTTCCGGTATCCGAAAGCTTCTGAAAAGACTGATGTCCGGCTGCAATCAGAATAACCGGTATTTTTGCTGCAGCAGCACATTCCGCATCATGAACGGTATCCCCAAGCATCACGGCAGAGCCGTTCAAAGAACGGACTACTTCGCAAACGATCGCTTCCTTGCTTCCGGCATGGATATTATCAAGACCGAAGAGCCCTTCAAAATAGTCCGCAAGACCGCGAGCGGTGATTTGCTTTTTTAGAATACCGATTTCCGAAGCAGATACAATATACTGGCGCATTCCGGCGTTTCGGAACCGTCGCAGCGTTTCTCGAACGCCCGGGCAGATGGGGGCAGACGGCTCACGCTTCAGGTACTCCGCTACCCATTCGGGAGCGATCTTTTCAAAGGATTCTTCACGGAAATCAAACCCGGCACGAACATAATAATCCATAATCGGGAAGCCGAAAATAGCCTGATACTCATCAAGAGACGAAAGCACCGGCTTGTTTCTGCGGCGGAGCAGAACATTTACGGCATCAATCCCTATCTGAACATCGTCAAGAATTGTACCGTTAAAGTCCCATAAAACATTTTGTACTTTCATAGCATCCTCCGTCTCGGATATTTTACCATGACAGTGACGTCTTGTCAAGAAATGAGATGCAGCCGACAAACGGCTGCATCCCGACATTATTATATTCAAGCGAGTAGCTTCTCAACAGCGGCAAGCTTCACACAGCACACAAGAATACGTAGCGTAGCATCAAGATCCTCAAGTGTGGAATATGTAGGTGCCAGACGCAGGTTGCGATCCCGCGGATCCCTGTGATATGGGTACGTGGAACCGGCACCGGTCATGGTAACACCCGCATCCTTCATCAGAGTCCAGACACGCTTTGCGCAGCCATCCGGAACATTCAGACTGATAAAATATCCTCCGCAGGGGTCGTACCACTCGGCGATTCCGAGTCCATCCAGCTCTTCATGAAGGATTTTTTTACAGAGATCGAAGTGAGGCTTCAGGATCGCTGCATGACGCTTCATTATCAGCGCAACATTTTCGCGGTTTTTCATATATCGGACATGGCGGAGCTGATTCAACTTATCGGCGCCGATCGTCTGGGCGTTTACAAAGCGCTTCAACTCCTCCATATTTCGGTCGGAAGCAGCAACGAATGCTACCCCGGCCCCCGGGAACGTCACCTTTGAAGTGGAAGAAAAATAAAGGAAACGATCTTCATTGCCATACTCACGGGCGATGGCAAACACATCGGGAAGCGTGTCATGTTCTTCCTCAAAATCATGAATGGCATATGCATTGTCCCAGATGATCCGGAAATCCGGAGCTGCATCCATAGAAGCAAGACGCCGGATAACGGTTTCTGAGAAGGTAATACCGGTGGGGTTTGAATACTTAGGAACACAGATCAAGCCTTTTACAAGTGGGTCACGAGCAAGACGTTCAACTGCCGACATATCCGGTCCGTCAGAAAGCATATCCACCGTCAGCATTTCAATTCCAAGTGTCTCAAGAACACCAAAATGACGGTCGTAGCCGGGTGCAGGACAAATAAACTTCACCTTTCCCTGTGAAACCCACGGTTTGCAGCCACCCGTTCCGAGCAGAAGAAGACGGCAGACCGTGTCAAACATCAAATTCAGACTGGAGTTACCGCCCACCAGAATGTTTTTTTCCGGAATCCCGAAAAGATCGGAGAAAAGGCGCTTCATCTCCGGGATGCCGTCACCCAATCCGTAGTTGCGGCAGTCAAAACCGTTCTCCGTTTGATAGTACTCCGGCAGAGGCTCCGAGCGGAGCATTTCATTCCCTAAGGCAAGCTGCTCCGTACACGGCTTGCCACGCGACAGATCCAACCGGATCCCGCGTGCTTTAAAATTATTATATTCACTGAGAAGACCGTCGTGAAGCGCAGAAAGCGCTTGCCGGCTCATTGCTGATAATTCCATTTTTTATCCTTCAATCAATATTCTGCGGAACCGGCAGTACGGGGGAACGCCTCAACATCCCGGATGTTGGAAACGCCGGTAATATACATAATCAGGCGCTCAAAGCCCAAACCGAATCCGGCGTGCTTGGTTCCTCCGTAACGGCGCAAATCGGTGTAAAACTTATAATCCTCTTCCTTTAGCCCGAACCGTTTCATGCTGTCAAGAAGTACGTCAAGACGCTCTTCGCGTTGAGAACCGCCGATCAGTTCACCGACACCGGGAACAAGCATATCCATAGCAGCAACTGTCTTTCCGTCATCATTGAGGCGCATATAAAACGCCTTGATCTCACGCGGGTAATCCGTAACAAAAACCGGTTTTCCATATACCTGCTCTGTAAGATAACGCTCATGCTCAGTCTGGAGATCGATCCCCCAGCTGACAGGATATTCAAATGCCTTCCCGCTCTTCAGGAGAAGATCGATTGCCTCTGTATAGGTAACATGCGCAAAGTCATTTTCAATAAGGTTATGCAGGCGTTCAAGAAGGGTTGCATCCATGAAACGGTTGAAGAAGGCAAGCTCTGACGGGCACTGCTCCAGGACATAGGAGACGATATACTTAATCATATCCTCGGCAAGCCGCATATCATCGTCAAGATCTGCAAAAGCGATCTCCGGCTCCATCATCCAAAATTCAGCCGCATGACGCGGTGTGTTGGATTTCTCAGCACGGAAGGTCGGTCCGAAGGTATAAATCTTTCCGAACGCCATGGCAAAGCATTCACCGTTCAGCTGCCCGGACACAGTCAGATTTGCTTTCTTCCCGAAAAAGTCCTTTGACCAATCAACAGCCCCGTCCTCGGTACGCGGCGGATTTCCGACATCAAGCGTCGTCACGCGGAACATCTCCCCGGCGCCTTCACAGTCTGAAGCGGTAATCAAAGGCGTATGGACATAGACAAAGCCACGCTCATTAAAAAATTTATGAATGGCATACGCGGCAACAGAACGAACGCGGAAAACGGCATTGAAGGTATTTGTGCGGGGACGCAGATAAGAAATTGAACGAAGAAATTCCAGACTGTGTTTTTTCTTCTGCAGAGGATAAGTGGGCGTAGAGGCCCCCTCCACTTCTATTTTCACCGCGTGGAGCTCAAGCGGCTGCTTCGCTCCCGGGGTCAGAACGATATTTCCCTCCACAACAAGCGCAGCACCGATATTCTGAGCAGCAATCTCCGCATAATTTGAAAGAACTTTTTCTTCAAAAACGATCTGAAGGGTATCAAAGCAGCTGCCGTCATTCAGATCGATAAAGCCGAACACGTTCGATGCGCGCAGATTTCTGACCCACCCGCCGACACGAATATTCTCGAGAGCCTTGTTTTCCCGAAGAATCTCTTTGACAGTAATTCGCTCCATGTTGTGCTCCTCAATATTTGCATTTTTAAGTCGCCAAAACTGCAAAATAAGCCTATTTTGACGGCTTATTCTTGTATTATACTACATTATATGAAAAAATCAAGTCTTTTTTTGAAATGGCGGAAAATATATGAAGTAATTCGGCAGAAATAATGCAAAAAAAGAGCAAAACCGTCGTCCGTGGCGGTAAAACAACCCAGACGAAAAAACAGAAAAGCCCGAGAAAAAATTGTCAAATAACTGTTGACAAAAAAGAAAGGCTATGCTATAATAAGCAAGCGCGCGAATCCATGGCGGAATAGCTCAGTTGGCTAGAGCAATCGGTTCATACCCGATAGGTCGTAGGTTCAAATCCGACTTCCGCTACCAAGTCGCGCGCCTCTTCTTGACCGATTTATCGGTCGTTGGCCCGGTGGTCAAGCGGCTAAGACACCGCCCTTTCACGGCGGTAACACGAGTTCGATTCTCGTCCGGGTCACCAAATAGAGCAAATCCGAACTATTTCGTCAATCGAAATGGTTCGGATTTGTTTTTATTCAAATTTTTTATCAAAATTGAAAATACCGTTGTGAGCAATCAATTATGCCGAGAAGGATGGATACCAGAAACTCGGTTAAAAGGAATGAACAGATATAAAGGCGCGAACGGTGGCGTTTTCCCCTCGTTTTTTCGTTCCTACGCATTATCGCACCCCTCCGTTTATATGTTGCAAACAGTACAACACACCAAATTGCCGCAGAGTGAATCAGAACGTAAATCAGACCCTTACCAGCATCAGAAGAGTTCCGATGACGATCAGTACAAGCCCGATCAGCCCTTTGCGGGAGAGCTTCTCCCGGAACACGAAGTACGAAAACGCGATGGTGACGAGGATGCTCAGTTTATCAATCGGAACGACGACGCTCGCAAGCCCGTCATGCAGGGCTTTGTAATAGCAGAGCCATGATCCACCTGTTGCAATGCCGGAAAGGCAGATAAAGCCAAGTTCCCTCCCCGAAATGCTGCGTAAATATTTTGTCTTGCCGGTGGCAAAGACCATCAGCCACGACAGGAGAAGCACCACCGCGGTGCGGATCATGGTGCCAAGGTTGGATTCCACACCGGAAATGCCGATCTTACCGAGAATGGAGGTCAGTGCGGCAAACACCGCAGACAGAACGGCATAAAGAAGCCACGACCGCTTGATTTCCTTTTTTTCGTCGGTTTTCTTTTTCTCGATCATCAGAAAGGTTCCGACACCTATCAGCACAACGCAGATGCCCTTAAGCCACGAAATCGGCTCACCAAGAGCGATGAATGCAAGAAGAATTGTCAGTATCGTGCTTGACTTGTCAATCGGTACAACCTTGTTGATGTCGCCGAGCTGAAGTGCGCGGAAATAGCAAAGCCATGATGCACCCGTGGCAAGTCCGGACAGGATCAAAAATACCCATGTTTTTGTAGAAATTGAGTGGATACCGTCTAATGATCCAACGAGGAGCACCATCACAAACGACATAGCAAGAACGACAACCGTGCGGATTGCCGTTGCCACGGTAGAATCGGTCTTTTTGATGCCGCATTTTGCAAGAATGGAGGTCGCGCCTGCAAACAGCGCGGAAGCGAGCGCAAATAGTATCCACATAATACTGCCTTCTTTCAGTTTTTGCCGAGCAAATGCGGAAATCCCGTCCGACTCTCGACTTTTGATGCCGTGTACAGCTTATCCAAAAGGACCGCAAAGGTCGCTCTTTCTTCTTCGGTCAGCACCGAGGTCAGGTATTCGTAAAAGGATGCTTCAATCTCTGACTTTGAGGATTTCAGCATGTCCGCCTGTTCTGTGGGAAAAAGAAGCTGACTGCGGCGGTCGTTCGGGTCATCTTTGCGGACAAGATACCCTTTGGTCTCCAAATTTTTCGTTCTGCGTGCAATGGCGGCTTTATCCGCATGCAGAAGCTCTGCGAGCTTGGCCTGCGTACAGCCGGGATTGTGGCGCAAAGCGTGAATCAGATCAATCTCCGCTGTGCCACCCCCCTTCTCCCGCAAGGAAAGAAGCACCAGCTTTTCCGCCTCCCGCGCAATTTTTGTGATTTTCCGTTCCGTAGTGTCCATACCGGTTCCGCCTTAACAAATTTTAGATAGTTGTACATACATCGTTGTATCTGCATCTATTGTAGCAAAAAAAAAGAAAATATCAATAAAAAATTAAGCAAAATCCAATCCGGGCAGAACAAAGAAGTGACAGAAACAAAACGGCAACAAGCCGATACCGTTGAAATCCCAAGTCAACGACAAAAGCCATACGCCACGTTTGAGTCAATAGCAAAAAAACGTGAAACGAAAAGGACGAACAGCCGAAACGGTTCGCCCCCCACCGGTCGATTCCTTTTTCTAATCCTCCTTATAAAAGGAAGTAAAACCGCAGCTTTTTTGTTTCCGCATCCCTATTGCTGCAGAGAATCAGATAATCGGGACCGAGAGAACTCTCTTTCTGCCTCTATGCACTCCGGGATCAAGAATTCACTTAGAATCAACCCTGATTTCACGGAAAAAATCAAAAAATTTCTCAGGAACAAGCTGCTCGGGATCAGAATGCGAATTGGAAGGATCCGCGGCAAAAACCGCTGCAGCCCCAAAATACGGTGAGCAATACCGCGTGATCCTACCAAGTTTTCCGGCGCAATGCAAATGCACCTTTATCGGAACCGCTTTTTGCAGTGCAAGCATTGACATAAAGGACTGTGCAACCTGTTCCCGGCTCTCAACCGGAATCACCAGCTTGATCAGGTCGGGGTTACGCTCTGCCATCAGCAAGGCAAGCGACACAAGCTCTTGGGTATCGAGATACACCCCGGTGTGACAGCTCATCAGCACTTCCCCTCCGGCCCGGTGAATCCGATCAATGGCGTATTTCTGTTTTTCAATCGCCGACGGTTCTAAAACGACCTCCCGCGGGCTTTTCTTGGCAAAGGGGTAGCGTTCCGGATCGGCACCGGAAAGGGATGCGCGCGAATCGGAACAAAAGAAGTACGCCGGAAGATCGATTCCGGAGGCTCCTCCCTGCTCGACCGCACACGCCATTTTTTCAAAACGCTGTTCCTCAGTGTCATGCAGACGGCCAGAAGGAGCGCCCGGGGCATAATTGTAATGTACGGCAAGCACAGGAGAATGGGATTCCCCGCAAATCCGCCGTATGGCAGGAATTTCTCCGTTTTCCCCGACCAGAAGAGATAGGTGAAGATCGAAGGCGTTGACACCCATTGCTTCGCTTCTTTGAATATACCGGATCGCATCCTCAGCAGTCGGCTCCTTGACGACGCCGATAACGATCGGAGAACCGGCTTCGGTAAATCTTCTTTTCATTTAGAAGCTTCCCCGGAGAGCGAGCGATCTTCCTCCGTCAACTGCATAATCCTGTCCCGTTACAAAGGAGGCCTCATCAGAAGCAAGAAAGCAGACTACATTGGAAATGTCCTCAGCCGAACAATTACGGCCGAGATAATTTGTCTCCGAATAATCCTTCGAATCGTGCGGAACGATTCCGGGAGAGACACAATTGACAGTAACACCGCTTCCGCCAAGCTCCTTGGCAAGCGATTTCGTCATAGAGACAACGCCACCCTTGGATGCGGCATATTCAACCTGGCGATAATTTCCCATATTTCCGACAATTGAGGACACCGTGATAATGCGTCCGTATTTCTGCTCAGCCATCTTACGCCCAGCCGCTCGTGCAAACCAAATCGCCCCGAAAAGATTTACCCCAATGATGTTTTCAATTACCTCATCTGTTTGATCAATAAGTTTTGCCATTTTTGAGCGTGCGGAACCGCCTGCTGAGCTAACCAGAATATCCAGTCTTCCGTATTTTTCCGTCGTCTTGGCAACACACGCCTCTACTTCTGCTGAAACCCTCAGATTACATACAAAGCCGAACGCCTCTCCGCCTGCTGCCTGAATATCGGCAACAACCCGGTCAATGGCTTCGGAATTGATATCGCTGACACAAACCTTTGCCCCCTCGGAAGCAAGCCTCCGTGCAACAGCACCGCCGATCAGTCCGGCACCTCCCGTCACAATCGCAACTTTGTTTTCAAATCTCATATGGTCCTCCCCCTTTTTCTTTGATGTCTCTATGATATTGAAAGAAAGGTATCATGTAAATGTTCGCAATGATATTTTTATCTTTTTTTGCTACTCTTTTACCGTTCAACCCGAAGCACGCCGTTCTCTGCAAAAAGCCTGCAAAAGCGCGCGGTGCGCATTTCATCCTGTTTTTGGACGGGATGCGTATCCCTCCCGTGATATACAATATAAAGCTGATCCTTAATCTCGATAACACTGTGATGTCCGGTTCCCTCTTCCGTATCGTTCTTGATCATCAAAGGGTCGAAGGCCCCCTGTAATGTATGTTTTTCAAAGTGCACCTTCGTCAGATCCGGCTCTGTGCTTTTAGCAACCGCATAGCCGATGTGATAAGAATCGTTTTCGTAGCACGCGCCGCTGTACATCAGATATTGCCAGCCGTCCTTTTCAAACCAAAAAGGTCCTTCAAGGGTATACCAATCTTTGCCGTCTCCGTAGCGGTTAGCTTTGAACATTTCCTCCTTAAAGCTCGGCGTCAGTAGCTCGACACGCAAACCGGCAGGAGTCTCGGGATCCGTCAGGCGATCCACAAAAATCCGCGTACCAATGCGGTCTGTATTTTTATTATCCTCAGCATAAAACAGGAAAAAGCCGGCTGCCGTCTCAACGACGTGGGCATCTATCGAAAACCGGTCAAAAAGAAGCTTCTCATTCCGGAAAGGACCAAGCGGATTGTCTGCGCTTGCAACATACAGTCTCTGCCAAGTTCCTTCTCCCTCACAGGAAAAATAGAGATAATATTTTCCGCTTATTTTGGCAATGCAGGGTGCCCAATAGTTTCTCTTTCCCTCAATTGAACAAACAATTCCTTCGAACCTCCATATCCCCTCAAGGGAATCTGCGGAGTATGCCTCCACCCCTCGTCCGGCGGTAACATATAAAAAATATCTGCCTCCGTCTGCAAAAATATAAGGATCCGGTTGCGTTTTATTCTGAATATCGAATTTCAGCTTCATGATGTCCTCCAACTGAAAAAACATTTGTGTCATTATAGCATATCTATAAAAAAGATTCCATATATAATTTGATATTCAAAACACAAAAACAGTATCAAAATATAAGATGTTCCTGAAAATATGTAAGGTCGGGCTGATGCCCGACCCCGAAACAGTGATCCCTTGCAGGAAACTTATTTCGTCTGGATTTCGTTCTCGTACTTCTCGATCATCTTCTTAGACATTTGACCCGTGCGAAAATTTGGGGTTTTGCGAGCCGAAAGTACCAAGTTTTCTAGGTA
>JAXFQY010000043.1:0-13110 GCA_034178705.1 Eubacteriales bacterium
AAGCGATCCCGGATATGTCTCCTGACACATCATGCAGCGGGGTTCTGTCATTGGGTATCCGCTCGTCGGGAAGATGCCGAATTCCGATGAGGTCTTAAATCCGACTTTGTTATAGAATTTATAATTGCCCTCGACGGTGATCCCTTTGTATCCCGCTTCTTTTACTTTTTCGATTCCCATTTTCAGCATGGTGCTTCCGACGCCCTGCCGAAAATAATCCGCATGAACCGAAACAGGTGCCAGCATGACGATTCCGGAATCCGTTCCGTCTCCATGTCCTCCTTTTTCGGTAACAGACAGAGGAAAATGAGAAAACAGGAAATGACCGACAATCTTTCCGTCAAGCTCGGCAACGAAGGACAACTCCGGAATATAATTCTTTGAGTCCCTGATCTCCTCGATCAATGCAATGATATCGGTTCCGTCCGAATAGTCCGTCCCTTCGCAAAAAGACCGCAAAATCAAAGACACAATGCTCTTATAGTCCTTATGCTCCTCCGGACGAATGGTGATCTTATCGCTTATCATACCTGTATCTCTTTCTTCTTCATTTTCTCAAATACTTTGCCGTTATGGTCGTTCCGTTTTCGTACATTTCCTTCGGCGTCCCCGTGAATACGACCTCGCCGCCCTTTGTTCCCCCGTCGGGACCGACGTCAATAAGGTAATCGGCGAGCTTCATCACATCGGTGTTATGCTCGATCACAATCACCGTATTTCCGCGTTCAACAAAGGATTCAAGAATCCCAACGACCTTTTCAATATCCGCAGCATGAAGACCCGTTGTCGGCTCATCCAGAATATAGATATTTCCTTTTTTCCGAATATGCTGTGTCAGCTTCACCCTCTGCCGTTCTCCGCCCGAAAAGGTGGACAACGGCTGACCGAGCGAGATATACGACAGTCCGACCTCCGTTAACGCGTCCAGCATAGAGGAGATCTTCTTATTGTCCGCAAAGAACGGCACGGCTTCCTCAACGCTCATGGAAAGAACGTCGACAATGGTTTTCCCTTTGAACAGATACCGAAGCGCCTCGTCGCTGTATCTTGTGCCATTACAGTGCTCACAAACGGTTGTCACCGGTTCCATGAAAACAAGCTCGGTCGTGATGGCTCCGCGGCCTTTGCAATAGGGACAGGCACCTTTTCCGTTAAAGGTGAAAAGACCTGCATCCACATGATTTTCGGCTGCAAAGACTTTTCTGATCTCGTCGAAAAATCCGAGGAATGTGCACACCGTGGAACGCCCCGTCGCGGTGACGGCGCTCTGGTCGATGAGAACGACCTGATCTGCATACCGCTTTGCAAAAACGTCGCGGATCAGTGAAGACTTTCCGCTTCCGGCAACACCGGTAACGACCGTCATGATCCCAAGCGGAATATCCACATTGATGTTTTTTAGGTTGTGAATATTTGCGTTTCGGATCGGCAGGAATCCTTTCGGTTTGCGCGGATTGTCCTTGATCCTGATTTCCGAGGACAGAGCGTTCCCGGTCTTGGTTCCGCTGATCAGCAGATCCTCATAGCTTCCCTGAAACAGCACCTGACCGCCGTTCTTGCCCGCGAGCGGTCCGATGTCGATCACTTCGTCCGCAATGCTGATGATGTCCCTGTCATGCTCCACCACAAGCACGGTGTTCCCTTTGTCCCGAAGGTTTTTCAGAAGTCGGGACATTCGGTGCACGTCTCTCGGGTGCATTCCGGTGCTGGGCTCGTCAAAAATATAGATCATTCCGCAAAGCGAGCTTCCCATATATCTGACAAGTTTCAGCCTTTGTCCCTCTCCTCCCGAAAGCGTTGCGCTTTCCCGGTTCATAAAGAGATACGGCAAACCGATGTCGATCATACGGTCAAGAGCCGCCTTTAACTGTTCGAGAATGCCTGCGGCTCTTTGGTCGTGAATGTTGTCCAGCTCCTTCCGAAGCACCGAGAACTCCATCTCGCACATTTCGTTGATGTTGTATCCGTTGATCCTGCATGAAAGTGCAGTATCGTTCAGTCGCTTGCCCTTACAGTCGGGGCATTCGCGCTCGTATACAAATTGCGCAATCTTCTTTAAAGTGTTATCGGTCTGTTCCTCGGTGCCTTTCATCAGGACAAGCCGTTTGAACTGGTTGTAAACGCCTTCCAGCTTTTTGTCAAGGCGCTCGCCGCCCTTCGTTCGGCTTCCGTAAAGCAAAATATTCTGTTCTTCCTCAGTCAGATTCTTCCACGGGACATCGGTACGGAAATATTCCGGACGGCGATAGACCTTCCAGTAATAATTCCCGGTTCTGAAAGCGGGAAGATTAAAGATCCCTTCGTCATAGGTTTTGTCGGCATTGATCAGGTGACGCATGTCTAGATCCATAATCTTACCGATGCCGGCACAGGTCGGACACATCCCGCCCGGGTTGTTGAACGAGAAATACGAGGCGGGGCCGATATTCGGCTCTCCGATCCGGGAGAACAGCAGGCGCAAAAGCGAATACATATCGCTGATGGTGCCCACGGTTGAGCGTGCGTTTCCGCCAAGGCGCGACTGATCAATGATCACGGACGGATTCAGATTGTCGATCAGCTCCACATTCGGTTTTTCATATTTCGGCAGGCGTCCCCTTACCCAGGCAGTGTAAGTCTCGTTCATCTGCCGCTGACTTTCCGCCGCAACGGTGTCAAAGACGATACTTGATTTCCCCGAGCCGGAAACGCCCGTGAATACCACGATCTTGTTCTTCGGAATGTCCAGCGATATGTTTTTCAGATTGTTTTGCCGCAGTCCTCGTATTTTTATGGGTTCGATCATGTTGTATGCCTCCCGCCCGTATTTATTTCTTTTTGTTTGATTTGTTGATCTTGGCGATCTCCTTAAACTTTGCACGCTTGGCTTCCAGATACCGACTGCTATCTGCCGCAAATTCGTTTTCGGTTTTCAGCTTCCGGTAGGATTCCCATCTGGCACCGTCCAGCGTTCCGTCTGCCAAAGCCGCCCTGACAGCACAGCCCGGCTCTGTGGTATGACTGCAATCGGAGAACCTGCAGGCATGGGACAATGCCTCAATATCCCGAAACGCCGTATCAATTCCGCCGTCGTTGTCCCACATACCCAGTTCACGCATACCCGGGGTGTCGATAACGAACGCCCCGTTTTCAAGGGCAATCAGTTCCCGGTGCGTCGTGGTATGCCTGCCTTTATCGTCATTTCCCACTTCCCGGGTGGCGATGAGATCAATCCCCGTAAGCTTATTGATCAGTGTGGATTTTCCAACGCCGGAGGAACCGAGAAATGCCACCGTCTTTCCGGGCAGGATATATTTCAGCACCGCATCATATTCCCCGACAAGAGATGAGACGGCAAGGACATCCACGCCGGGTGCGGCACTTTGCGCTTCCGCTATTTTACCTGCTACATCGCCGCACAGATCCGCCTTTGTGAGGATCACCACCGGTGTGGCACCGCTGTCATAGGTAAGTGAAAGATAGCGTTCCAGCCGTCTGATATTAAAATTGTTGTTCAGAGACATACAGATGAACACCGTGTCGATATTTGCGGCGACCACCTGCTCCTGTTTTCCGGAGCCGGCCGCCTTTCTGATAAAACAGCTTTTTCTCGGGAACAGGCTTCGGATCACCGCATTGCTGTCATCCTCCGGCCATTCGGCAATGACATAATCACCCACCGCCGGATAGTCGGAGACTGTTGCCGCTTCGTATCGGTATTTGCCGGATACGGATGCAGGCTTCACGTCCGTTCCGTTGCTGATCCTGTATATCCCCTTCTCCTGTGCAATCACTCTGGCGCGCAGTTCGTTCATTTTTCAGTCCTTTCCCTCTCGGATTGATTTGCTTCGAGAATCAATTTGAATCAAACAATACTTTCTTTTTCATGAGCAAGAACGTTGCAAGCAATATAAGGACAACACCTGACCCTATCATGATCCAAGGAAGCGGAATAACGTCAGCCAGGGGGCCGAAGATAGCCATTCCGATGGGAAGGAAGCCCGAATACATCGTTCCGAGCAGTCCGAACATACGCCCCTGCATACTTTTCTCTGCATTCTCCTGAATCATGGTGGTGACGGCAGTCTGTATCATGGTCAAGGGAATCCCGTACACAAACATCAAAACGATATACAGTATGAAGTGTCCCGAAACTGCCATAACTACTCCGATAAAACCGAATACGGCAAGCCCTGATACAAGCGTTATTCTGCGCTTTTTGAAACCGCCCCACGTACTCATGAGAATACCACCCGTCATCATGCCGAGAAAGCCGACCACCTCCACGGCAGTCAGATACCAATAGGTTTCTCCGAAAGTACGGCTGACAAAAAGCTGAGCGAGAAATCCCGCAGGTACGCTGAAAAAGATGAACAGACCGTATGTGAGAAGGAGCGTGCTCAAAAGTTTATCGGATCGGACATAACGGGTTCCTACCTTCATATCCGCAAATATAGAAGTCTTTTCCGAGGGGAATTGCCGCGGAACAGAGACAAATGAAAGAATACCGACGCCGATACCTGCAGTCACCACATCAATGAGTAATACCGAGCGGAGTGTGCTGAAGCTGAGCAATACTCCTGCGGCGGCAGGTGCGGCAAATTGCACAACCGATTGCATGGTGGCATTGATGCCGTTATATCGCATCAAATCCCCCTGCGGCACAAGCTGCGGCAGAAGCGCATTTACCGCAGGTGTTTGAATGCCTGCACCAACCGAGCGAAGTGCCGACATCGTGAGGAGCAACAGCAACATCAAAGGGGTCTCTCCGAGATACGGTAGGCACAGCCACATCGCAAGTGTTACGACAGCGATCCCGGCATCCGCACCGATGATGAGTGCCTTTTTGTTGTATCGGTCAGCCCACACACCGCCAAGAAAGGAGATCAAAAATTGAGGCAGATAAGATGCGACTGTAAATGCAGCGATCCATGCGCCTTCTCCTGTGTTCAATGTCACGTACCAGACGATTGCCATTTGCACAAGCGTCGAGCCAAACAGAGTGACTGCTTGGCTCGCCAAAAAGATCATTGTTTTTCTCTTTGGGCTCATGCTTTTGCCTTCACTGCTTTCAGCTCAATGTAACCTCTTTCCCCTCTCGGTTCGAGTTGAATACGGGGATTTTCGTTGTCCCACTCATAGCCGATAACAGACGGCTCATATTTGTCCATTGCCTGCTGTACTGCGGTAATCGCTTCACAGTAGTCTTCTTCGGCAAACGGTTCGCCTTGAAACATCAGATATTCGCACACAGGCAGAGTGATCATGTCAAAGCCTTCGGGGATCGCACCTGAATAGTCGGCATCGACCTCAACGCCCTGCACGTACTTGGATGTATTCGGTGTCATATACTTTTCGGGCAGCCACAGGCAGACAGGCTCACCGCAGAGCGAGTCCATGCTGAGCAGAGTTCCCCAAATGTCACAGCCGACCTCATTGCAGTAGTCCCAATACCCCTCGGCTTTTACGCCCCGTTTGATGATGACCTTTCGTTCGGGCTTGCGGATGACCTGAATAAATACATTTCTTGTGTTTTCCATCGAAATATTCTCCTTCATCAATTCTCTGAATTTCACACCGTAAGGGATAAACAGCGAGACCGGAACGGGACGGAGCTTATACTCTCTCGGCGTCATGCCAAACTCACGCACAAATGCACGGGTAAATCCGTCTACACTTTCAAACCCGAGTTCCATTGCAAGTTCGGTAATACGGCACTTCTCGCTTTTCAGGCGTTTTGCCGCTTCTGTCAGGCGCAGTTTGCGGATGTATTCTGCGGGAGATACGCCTGTCAGTTCCCGAAACAGCCGATGGGCATACCACGGCGAAAAGTTTGCCGCCCTTGCCAGATCGGCAAGCGTAATTTCTTTTGCGATATGCTCTGAAATGTAATTCTGCATTTGCTGTACTGCCTTTGTCTGCTCGTTCACGCATTTTCCCTCCCTTCGGTATTGTTCGCATTCTATCAAATCGGAGAAAATATTACTCGACGGTTTTTGCGGAGATTATAACACCTGTATCATTTTCCCTTTCCTTTATTGCACCACACGGACGAACCGGTCAATGTGTTCATTCAGCATCTGATACACCGTTTCCCTGTTCTCTGCCCCGTCGTAGACGCTGTAAAGCAGATGCATCGGGCCGTAAAAATCCAGGGCAAGCTGCATGGCGGCTTCGTCAGAATCGGTCATCTTTCTGAAAATCGCCGCCATATATTTCGCAGGGCCGGTGGCAAGATAGTTCTGATACAACCGCGCCATCTCCTCGTCACGGTACTGCTCCATTGTCAGCATTTTCCGAAACTGCGAGGGAAACTTCTCTTCTGTCCAATGACGGAACATTGCCATACTGTATGCACGGATTTTTTCGATCGGGATGTTCACATAAGCTTCCGAGAAACCGTCCGGCTCGGTTTGAGGCATTTCATATTTTTCGGCACACGCATAGTCCATTTCGTTCATAAGCTCCACAATGCGTTCCAGTATCTCGTGCTTGCCTGCATAGTGCTTATACAAAGCCGGTTTTGTGATGCCGAGTTGCTTTGCAATGTCACTCATGGAAGTGCCGACATAGCCATTCTGAGAAAATAACGCCAACGCAACTTCCGGAATTCTTTTTTTCGTCTCTCCGCTCATCATTCTCCTCCTCAGCACAGGTGACCGTTCGGTAACCATCATTATAGTTATTGATCGATCACCTGTCAAGGGGGGTGGGATAATCTATCCCGTTATCTGCACTCGACTTTCTATTTTCAAAGAAAAACGGTCTCCGCTTCTAAAGGAGACCGTTATGTTTAGTGCGATAAAAATCTTTGCACGGCACAATCTTTTCTCTTATAACAGCATATTAAAGCTTTATCGATTTCATTTCGCCGCCTACAATACAGGCCGCTTCGGAAAATCCCGTGGCACGCGCCAGGTCTGTTGCCGAATCAAATCCGAAATCAAGATATTTTTTATCGTGGCAATCGCTTGAAATCATAATTTCCCCACCGTGTTTCTTTATCATTTTTAAAATCTCGGGCGACGGATAAGGTATGCTTCGACTGCCGCGTACAACTGCGCCGGTATTGATTTCAAAGGGTTTGTTAAAAGGCACCAGAGCCTGAACGGCTTTCTCTGCCGCCTCCAAAAAGCGGGGGCTTTGTCCGTATCCGTTCTTTTCGCTGAATTTGGAAACCAAATCAAAATGCCCTATAATGTCGGCGTTTGTTTTTTGTACGATCCTTGATACAAGCGCAAAATAGTCTTCGGCAAGCGCATCAAAATCTCCGCCGTACAGCCTGTCTACCGCATTTTTAACCATCTCGGCGGAGTTGTCAACGCAAATGTATTCGCCGTTTTTTAAAACATAATGCACCGAGCCTATGACATAATCGTAAAGCTCCGTCGGATCTGTGGAAAAATAATCCTGCTCAACACCGCAGTAAAGTTCTATTCTACCCTTGTATTTTTCCTTGAGCCGCGCAATCTCCTTGCGGTATTTTTCCGCTTTTTCGGCGTTCATAGCAAAATCATTATCCATTTCGGTGTAGCTGTGCGAAGAAAAGCCGAGGGCGGAAAAATCTTTTTCAAGCGCTGCCCTGACAAGCTCTTCGGGAGCATCCCTGCCATCGCAGTAGCTTGTGTGGGTATGAAAATTACATTTTATCACTTGCCATTTTCTCCTGCTTGACCTTGTGGTCTATAACATGGCGGGAGGCAAGTTCACGCCGCACATCATCCACGGAAATTCCCATTTCCACCATCATAACCATAATGTGGTATGAAAGGTCGGCTATTTCATAAATCGTTTCCTTTTTGTCATTATCCTTGCCGGCAATGATAACCTCAGTCGATTCCTCGCCAACCTTTTTCAGTATCTTATCCATTCCTTTTTGAAATAGATATGTTGTATAGGAGCCTTCGGGCATTTCCTTTTTTCTGCCCTCTAACAGGGAATAGAGTCCGTCCATGGAAAATTCGGCGCGGTTTTCGCTTTGAAATACCGGATTTGTAAAGCAGGAATCGGTGCCTGTGTGGCAGGCAGGACCGTCCTTTTCTACAACCACCGTAAGCGCGTCATTGTCACAGTCGGCAGTTATGGAAACGATGTGCTGGTAATTACCGCTTGTTTCCCCTTTCAGCCACAGCTCTTTTCTTGAGCGGCTGTAAAAGCAGGTAAGCTCTTTATCAATGGATATTTCAAGACTTTCTCGGTTCATATAGGCAAGGGTAAGCACCTTTTTGCTGTGTGCGTCCACCACGATCGCAGGAATAAGTCCGTTTTCGTCGAAATTAAGCTCGTCAATGTTTATCATAAGCTACAGCCTCACATTTATATTATTTTTTTGCAATAGTTTCTTTAAATCAGAAATTGCAACCTCGCCGAAATGGAAAACAGATGCCGCAAGTCCCGCATCAATATCGGGAATCTCATTAAAAAGTGTGACAAAATCCTCGGCGCAGCCGGCTCCGCCCGATGCAATAACCGGAACCTTTACCGCTTTACAGACGGCTTTCAGCATTTCTATATCAAAACCTTTTTTTACGCCGTCGGTATCGATTGAATTAACCACTACTTCGCCGGCACCGTTTTCCACGCAGCGCCTTATCCAGGAAACTCCCTCTAAACCCGTGTCGTACCTGCCTCCGTGCGCAAAAACGCGGAATTCTCCGTTTACACGTTTGATATCGGCAGAGATCACAACACACTGACTCCCGTATTTTTCGGCGGCGTATTTTATAAGATCGGGATTTTTTATTGCTCCGGAATTTACGCTGACCTTGTCCGCTCCGCATTTCAGCACACGGTCAAAGTCTTCAAGCGTGTTTATTCCTCCGCCCACAGTAAGTGGAATAAAAATATTGCGGGCAACTTCCTTTAGAATATCGGTAAAAAGCCATCTGCCGTCGCTTGAAGCGGTAATATCGTAAAATACCAACTCGTCTGCACCGCAGTCGCTGTAATATTTACCGAGCTCAACAGGAGAGGAAACATCGTTAAGTCCCTTGAAGTTAACGCCCTTTACCACCCTGCCGTCCTTAACATCAAGGCAGGGAATGATTCTTTTGGTTATCATTTTGCCGCTTCCAATGCCTCCTTAAGGCTGATCGCCCCGATATAATACGCCTTTCCGATTATGGCTCCGTAAAGATTTAGTTTTTTAAGCGCCTTAATATCCTCAAGGCTTGAAACTCCACCGGAAGCGGTAATGTTTATATCGAATTTTTCCGAAAGCTCCTTTACAAGTTCACGGTTAGTGCCTTTCATGGCGCCGTCTCTTGAAATATCGGTGCAAATAAGAGTTTTAATCCCGATCTCGCACATTTTTTTGCAGAAGTCAAAGCAACTGTATTCAGAGGTTTCGGTCCAGCCCTTAACAGCGACAAATCCGTCTTTTATATCCGCACCTACCGCAATCTTATCGCCGTACTGACCTACGGCGGCCCGCAAAAAAGCAGGATCGTTTACCGCTGCTGTACCTAAAATAACGCGGTCAAGACCTGCGCTCAGGTACTTTTCCACCGTATCCAGGGAGCGTATGCCGCCGCCGATTTCGGTAAAAAGCTCCGTGTTTTGCGCTATTTTGCTTACGGTTTCAAAGTTCGGGGTACCGCCGCTTTTGGCGCCCTCTAAATCTACCATATGGATATATTTTGCCCCCTGCGCTTCAAAATCCTTTGCAACCCCAAGCGGATTATCGCTGTAAACGGTCATTTGACTGTAATCACCCTTAAAAAGGCGAACCACCTTGCCGTCGTATAAATCTATCGCAGGAAAAATGTTCATTTCTTTTCCTCCAAACCGCAAAAGGCACGCAAAATCTTTAGCCCAGTTTTTCCGCTTTTTTCGGGGTGGAACTGACAGCCGAAAATGTTTCCGTTGGCCGCCGCCGCAGTGATCTTTATACCGTACTCCGTATAGGCGGTAAGACTTTCCTCACAGCCGTCTGCGAAAAAGGAGTGAACAAAATAAACAAAATCGCCGTTTTTAATATCGCAGAAAATCGGACAGTTCCCCTTGAATTCCAAGGCATTCCAGCCTATATGCGGAATTTTTAGGTTATCAGGTATTCTTCCTGCCATAGGAACAACCTCTCCCTGAATAAGTCCCAAACCGCAATGCTTACCAAACTCATAGCTTTTTTCAAAAAGCAGCTGCATACCGAGGCAAATGCCCAGCAGCGGCTTTCCCTTGGCGGTCTCTTCCTTAATAAGCCTGTCCAGTCCGTCGGCTTTGAGCTTTGCCATAGCGTCTCCGAAAGCTCCTACGCCGGGAAGTATAAGCTTGTCTGCCTCTTTTATTAGCGTTTTGTCGCCGGTAATAACTGCATCGGCGCCGACAGCTTTGAGGGAGGAGGAAAGAGAAAACAGATTCCCGACCCCGTAGTCAATGATCGCAATCATTAAAGCACACCCTTTGTGGACGGAATTTCATCCCGGCGGTCACAGTCAATTTTAACTGCCGCCGCAAGGCTTCTTGCCGCCGATTTAAACACGCCTTCTATAATGTGGTGGGAATTGGTGCCTGCAAGCTGATTTATGTGAAGCGTAATCTCCGCGTGGCGGACAAACCCCAAAAAGAATTCCTCGCAAAGCTCAGTATCAAAATCCCCGACCTTATTTGACGGTATTTCCGCACAGTAGGAAAGGTGTGCGCGACCCGAAATATCCACTGCCGTCATAATAAGCGTCTCGTCCATCGGGAGAATGAAGCTGCCGTAACGGGTTATTCCGCGCCTGTCTCCGAGAGCGGATTGAAACGCATCCCCCAAAGCAATGCCGATGTCCTCTACCGTGTGGTGGTAATCGACATAAGTGTCTCCCTTGCAGGAAACGATTAAGTCAAAGCCGCCGTGACAGGCAAAAAGAGTAAGCATATGGTCAAGAAAACCGCAGCCGGTGTTTATTTCCCCTTTGCCCGTACCGTCAAGGTCGAGTTTTAATTGAATATCCGTCTCGTTTGTTATTCTGTTGATTTCGGCTGTTCTCATATTCTGCCTCCTAAAATTTCCCGCACGGCGTCCAAAAAGCTTTCCATTTCTTCACGGCTGCCCACCGTTATGCGGTTATAATCCTTTATTCTTTCGGTTTCAAAATGTCTGATTAAAATTCCGCGCTCCTTAAGCGAAGTATAAAGCTCGTTTCCGCTTATTTTATCGCTTTTGGCAAACAGGAAGTTAGCATTAGAATCGGTCACCGTAAAGCCGATTTTTCTTAGCTCTTCTTTAACATATTCACGCGTTTCGACAATTTTGCGGCAGTTTTCATCAAAGTATTTCTGATCCGAAAGCGCCGCCGCGCCGGCAATTTGGGTTATTCTGTTTATGTTGTAGGGATTTGTGGAATACTTGATTTTTTCAAGATCTGAGATGATATCTGCATTGGCAAAGGCAAAACCGAGCCTGGCGCCCGCCATACTGCGTGACTTTGAATAGGTCTGCACTACAAGCAGATTATCGTATTTTTCGGTCAGCCTGTAAGCGCTTTGGGCTCCGAAATCGACATACGCTTCATCAAGAATGACAACACCGTCAGGGTTTGACGATACTATTTTTTCAATTTCCGAAAGTCCTAAGGCAATCCCCGTGGGAGCATTGGGATTGGCAAGCACAACAAGCTTGTTTTTACCGCAAAAGGCGTTTGTATTTACCGTGAAGTCGTCATTCAGCGGAATAATTTCGGTATTTACGCCGTACAGGTCGGCAAAAACCGAATAAAAACCGTAGGTTATATCGGGGAATACTGCTCCGCGGCCGCCATACGCCATAAAGGCGAAATTCAAAATCTCGTCGGAACCGTTGGATAAAAACACATTTTTTTCTTTTACCCCGTACAAATCTGCAAGCTTTGTTTTAAGAACGGTACTTTCGGGGTCGCTGTAAAGCCGCAGATCCTCTATTTCCTGCGTCCCTACCGCGTCGGTGACACACCTCGGAGGCGGATAGGGAGATTCATTTGTGTTAAGCTTGATACAGCGCTTGATTTTTGGCTGCTCGCCCGGAACATACGCTTCAAGCGCCGACAGCCTTTCGCTTAAAAACCTGCTCATGTCTTTTCCCCTTCAAATCGCACCGTAACGCTTCTTGCATGAGCAGACAGTCCCTCTTTTTCGGCAAAGAAAGCCACGCTGTCCGCGGTCTTTTTCAGTGCGTCCTTTGTGTAGTAGGTATACTGCGATTTTTTTACAAAATCGTCTACCGAAAGCGGACTTGAAAATCTTGCCGTGCCCGATGTCGGCAGGGTATGGTTGGGTCCTGCAAAATAGTCGCCCAGTGCTTCGGGGCACCACCTCCCCATGAAGATACTGCCTGCATTTTTAATTTTATCGAGAAAATCAAATGGATTGTCAACACAAAGCTCTAAATGCTCAGGTGCTATTTCATTTGCAACCGCAATAACATCGTAAAGATCATCAGCAACAATTATTTTGCCGTTGCTGTCAATCGAAACGCGTGCGATTTCGGCTCTCGGTAGCAGAGGAATCTGTCTTTCAAGCTCGGCGCTTACCTTTTCGGCTAAATCCGCGCTGTCGGTAACAAGCACGGCTGAAGCCATTTTGTCATGCTCTGCCTGCGAAAGCAGATCCGCCGCGACAAAACGCGGATCGCTTTTGCCGTCGGCAATAACTAAAATCTCGCTCGGTCCTGCGATCATATCTATCGACACAAGTCCGAAAACCTGACGCTTCGCCTCTGCAACAAAGGCGTTGCCTGGACCTACGATTTTATCAACCTTGGGCACGGTTTCGGTACCGTAGGCAAGCGCTGCTATTGCCTGTGCGCCGCCAATTTTGAAAATTCGGTCAACTCCGGCAATCTTAGCAGCCGCAAGTATTGCGGGGTGAACCTTTCCGTTTGCCGAGGGTGGTGTGGTTATGCAGATTTCGCTGCAACCTGCGATTTTCGCAGGAATACTGTCCATCAGCACGGTTGACGGATATGCCGCCGTTCCACCGGGAACATATAATCCCACCTTTTCAATCGGGGTGATTTTCTGACCGGTCACGAAACCGTCGCCGTTTATAATAAAGCTGGTGCGTACCTGCTCTCTGTGAAAGGTACGTATGTTTTCGGCAGCAGACCTTAAAATCTCAATAAATTCAGGCTCGACCGTCGAAAAGGCCTCATCAATTTCGTCAGGCGTTACT
>JAXFQY010000079.1:0-37044 GCA_034178705.1 Eubacteriales bacterium
TTCCTGTTCGGCGGGGTGTTTATTTTCCGCCCCTTATTCGACCCCCGCCCTTCTGTTTTTTCTGCCGTGAAAACGCGGCAAAAAAGAATCCATTTACAGCAGCGTAAAGCCGTGCGCGGCACATTCCCGGCGCACATCCTCCTGCCAATAGGAAGACTGAACCTCCCCGATATGCGCCTTTCTGAGGAAGAACATACAAATTCTGGACTGCCCGATACCGCCCCCGATGGTATACGGAAGCTCCCCATTCAGAAGAGCGCGGTGAAAAGGCAGTTCAGCGCGTTCCGGACATCCCCGCTCCGCAAGCTGGTCCAGAAGTGCCTTTTCGTCCACCCGAATTCCCATGGAAGACAGCTCCAGCGCAATGTCCAGCACCGGATAGTAAACGATGATATCTCCGTTCAGCGACCAGTCATCGTAGTCGGGGGCTCGTCCGTCATGCATGATGCCGGAACGAAGCTTGCCTCCGATCCCGGAAACAAAGATCGCTCCATGCTCCCTGGCGGCAAGATACTCACGCTCACGGGGGGGGCGGTCCGGATAGCGGTCCTCCAACTCCTGAGAGGTAAGGAAAACAATCTCCTCCGGCAGAAGACGGTCAATAAAATTATAGTCCTGCGCAATATAAATCTCGGTGTGGCGGAGCGCTCCGTAAATATGGCGCACCGCATCCCGCAACGTTTCCATGCAGCGGTCCTCCCGGCGGATAACCTTCTCCCAATCCCACTGGTCAACATAGATCGAGTGGATGTTGTCGGTATCCTCGTCACGGCGAATCGCACTCATATCGGTGTAAAGCCCCTCTCCGCAGGCAAAGCCGTAATCACGGAGCGCCTTTCTTTTCCATTTGGCAAGGCTCTGTACGATTTCGAAGCGCTTTCCTTCGAAAATATCGAAAGAAACGGGGCGCTCCACGCCGTTCAGCGTATCGTTCATGCCGCTGTCTGCCTCAACAAACAACGGAGCGGAAACACGGGTAAGGTTCATGGCAATTGCAAGATCGCGCTCAAAAAAATCCTTGACCTTTTTGATTGCCACCTGCGTCATACGCAAATCAAGAGTGGGCTTATAGCCCTTCGGAATGGTAAGATGAGACATAAAAACAACCTTTTTGAACAAAAAAGAATATGCTGAAATTCTATCATGGCCGCCCCGTTTTGTCAAGCGCCGCGCGGCGGAAAGTCGAATTTGATTTCCCCGTTCTGCAAAACAAGATACGCGTCAAACGGCTTTCCCTTTTTGGACCGGAAGCCCCGGATCAGGGAAGTCCGTCCTTTTTCCAGCAAAAGATGCGCATTGGAAAGCGAAATCACCCGTCCGCAGATCAAATTCCGGAAACCGAATTTGCAGCCCTTTTCCCGATACCCTGTACAGCCGTAGCCGAAGCTTGTCCGCCGGACCTCCCCGCCGCAAAGCGGGCAGACCCCCACAGAGTCTCCGAGAACACCGTCGTCGGTATCCTCCTCCGGGGGCAGCTCCTTCTTTTCGAAAACGGCGGCAATTTCCTTCTCCGCCAGCGCTACGCTGTCCCGAACGGCTATCTCTCCGCGGAAAACCTTTTTCAGCGCCCGCCCGAGCTCGGCGGTTTTATATTTATCCATGGAGATGCCCATACGCAGCAAAGCCTCAATAAGGAACTCCCCGCCGGGCAGAATGGTATAGACATCCTTTTTCAGTTCGATATACCCGCTTTTTTTGGCGTTGTCTATAATAGAGGTGCGTGTCGCCTCTGTTCCAAGCTCCAGGCCTTCAAAAACCGCACGGTACTCCTCATCGTCGCTTTCGTTTTCCGCGGCGGCCGCCTTCTCTTCCCGGAAGGGATTTTTCAGATAGTTGTTCAGGGTTTCAATGGTATAATGCTTCGGGGCGCTCGTCTCCTTTTCCTGCGGGCGGAAGTCCGTGGCAATAACATCCCCCTCCTTCAGTTCGGGAAGGACCCTGTCCTTTTTTTCAAAATCATCATACTTCGTCCAGCCGCGCTCCGCAAGAACCATCCCCTTCAGGGTAAACTCCTCGCGGTCACCGACCGCAACGGTTATCTGCGTGCGGTCCACCTTACACTCCTCCGCACAAAAAACCGCAACAAAGCGCCGGAAGATCGCGGAGTACACCTTTTTTTCCTCGTCGGTGAGCTGTTTTGCATCCGGAATTTTGTAGGTCGGGGTCAGAGCGGAGTGACTTTCGATTTTTTTATCGTCAAAAATCGTTTTGGAAAACCGGAAGGCAACAGGGTACCCCATCGCCGCGATATTGGCAAGAATCGTTTTCATCTTTCCCTGCTCCGCCGTCGCCAGATATTCGGAATTGGTGCGGGGATAGGTGACATAGCCGTCCTCATACAGCTTCTGAAGCACCGCAAGACTTTTCTCCATCGGCATTTTATATTTTTTCCCCAGAAAGCTCTGCAGTTTAGAAAGGGAAAACAGCTTCCCGGGCTGAAGCGTGTCGCGTTTTTTCTTCACCGCCCGGACAACGGCGGGCAAGGCATTATACGCCGCACAGAGCGCCTCCGCGTCGGAAAGCTTGTCCTTCGGGAATTTTTCTTTTGAAAGAAGCTCGATGATCTCCCCGTTTGTTGACGCCGCACTGCGGATTGCATAGTATTTTTCCGGAACAAAGTTCCGTATCGAAAGATCCCGGTCATAGATCGCCTTGACAATCGGAACAATCACCCGTCCGACACGCAGCAGTCTGCCGGTTTTCAGCGTCGCGTAACGGGTCAGATTGACACCGTACAGCCAATCGATATAGGTCCGGGCAAAGCCCTCGTTTGCAAGGTTGTCATACTCTGCGTCATCCTTCATATCGGTGACTGCGGCGCGGATTGTCTGCGCCGTCTGATCGGGGAGCCATAGGCGGCAGACGGGCTTTGGCTCAGCATCCTTCATCGCGTTCTCAATACAGAGACGAACGATGATTTCCCCTTCGCGGTCGGAGTCTCCGGCGTTTATAATCATCCTCACATCCTCGCGCCGACACAGGGAGCGGATAATACCGAACTGCCGGACAACGCCGGCATCCGGCTGTTTGTCGGTGCCGGTGCGCAGACGGAAGCGGAACTCTTCGGGAAAACAGGGGATGTTTTTCATGCTCCAGGCGCCGCCATCCGGATTCGGAGAATACTCCTCGATGTCACACAGAGAAAAAAGATGTCCGAATGCCCATGCCACAAGGTAGTCGCCGCATTCCAAATATCCGTTTCTTTTAACCGGTTCTCCGATTGCCGCCGCTATGTTGCGCGCCAGACTCGGTTTTTCCGCAATAATCAGGGTCATGTTATGCTCCGTTCGTGATTGCGCACAAAGCGCCGTTCCGTGATTTTCTGTCTTTGTTTGCACTCATTATATCACGCCGCGGAAGCGGTGGCAAGGCTTTTTTGCCCGGCGACGGTGCCCGGGAAGAGACAGGATGGCACGCAGAAGAAAAAAGAGAAGAAGATACAACCCGACATCCGCCCAGATCCGCAGGCATAGCCCTGCCCAATCCGGAAGAGAGAGCCATCGGGAAAAATACGCCGTAACGGGCGTTGCCAGGGCGATGGACGCTGCCGGCGGCAGGGCCGCACGCAAGGGAGAAATCCGCGCGCCGGTTACGTGCAGCAGTCTGCCGAGGCTCAGGGCACAATTGAGAACCTCCATTGCGATGATAATCCCGACATAGCCCCAGATTCCGGTCTTCGGCAGAAAAAGCGCCACACAGAGAACAGACAGAGAAGCATCGACAATATTGACCTTCATGGCATAGACCTGTTCTCCGACCCCCTTCAGAAGTCCGTCCGCAACGGTATCCAGAAGCATAACGGGCAGAACGCAGGCAAGTGCACGGATATAGTCCCCTGCCGGAGTGCCGGGATAGAGCCAATCGGCGATATTGTACGCTTCGGCAATCAGAATGCCTGCCGCGCAGATATCGAAGGCAAGGATGCCGTATACCGCACGCTCCGTGAGCCTCCTTACTCCCTCGGCATCTCCGGCAGCACGTCTCTGTGCCGCCTCCGGAACCAGCAAAGAGGCAAAGGTTGCCGAAAAAGCCGTGGGAAAAAGCACAACGGGGAGCGCCATCCCCTGAAGAGCACCATAGGCGGAAAGCGCCGTCTCCTGCGTCAGTCCCCCGCGCCGCAGAGCGCGCGGAATCAGCATGTGCTCTACCGTGACAAGGGCCGAGCGCACATAAGCGGAGAACGCAACCGGAAGTGTGATCGCACAGAGACGCCGCATGCCGCCCGGCGGCTCCGGACATCCGCGCGGTCTGCGGTCCGGGTCGAAAAAGTAACAAACCGCGGCAAACCCGACGGAGAGCGTCTCGGCAAGCGCACCGCCGCAGACAAGCGCCAGGCAGGCATATTCCAGCCCCGCCGGCAGAAGCGCGGTCAGCAGGATCGCAGAGGCGACAATTTTGACTCCCTGCTCAAAAAGCTGAGCGGCTGCATTCTTCCAAATGCGCCGCACCGCACAGAAATAGCCGTTCATACAGGAGGAAAGGGCAATAAAGGGCAGCGATACGGCAAACGCGCGGATCGGACGGACCGTGCGGACATCCCCGAGAAGGTGCCCCAGCACCGGCGCGCCGAAAAAGGTAAGAAGAAACGCTGCACAGCCAAACAGCAATGCATAACCGATGGCGCGCCGCATCTCCCGACGGACACATCCGGGGGTGCCGCGTCCCATCGCTTCCGCAACCGTCCGGGTCACGCCGAGGTTGATTCCGGATGTGGCAAAGGTTACGGCAAAGGTGTAGACGCTGGTGATCAGGGAATAAAGCCCCATCCCTTCCGCGCCTACCCGTCCGGTAATATAGGAATTGAAGCTGACGGCAATCGCCCGCATGATCAGCGATACGATTGTCATAACCGCCGCGTCAGCAAAAAATTTTCTCATTTTCGCAGATATTTTCATAGGCCACACGCTCCGTACCTATCTTTATGCTGATATCCCCGAAAAAAGAAAGGAAGACAGAAAAAAAGCGCCGCCGTGAAAAAATCCTCTCACGGCGGCAAAGCGTCTTCGGTTTTACGGCACGGCAGGATCCTGCCGCTTTCTTGCAGAGGAATAGACTCTCCGGTAATCCCCCGGCGTCATTCCGAGCAGCCCGCGATAAAGCCGGATGAGCGCCTGCGTATCTTCCAGTCCGACAGAGCGCGCCACCTCCGCAATCCGCAGATCGCTGCACAGCAGCAGCTGCTCGCTTTTCTTGAGTCTCAGATTGTCAATATAGCGCTTCACCGGCATCCCGATCTGCCGGCGAAAGACCTTTTCCAGGTGATTCGGCGTCACTCCGGCATATTCCGCGCACCGGGAGAGCGTCAGACTCTCGGTCAGATTGTTTTTGATATACAGAATCAGCCGATTGATATATTCCGGCGCAGAGGGAATAACGGCTGCACTGCTTTCCACCGTTCTTTTCAGGCGAAGCAGAAGCCTGTGGATTTCCAGCGAGGTTTTTTCCTCATCAAAGCGGTCTTCCTCAAAGGAGCGATGCAGCTCCCGGATCATCTCCCGGAACGCAAGCGTGTCTCCGCCGAGATCGATCACCGGCGCGGCAAGAGACTGAATATAGGAACAGAAATCCGCAAGATGCGGATTATAAAAATGAAGATAGCAAATAACATAGCCGTCCGGATCCGACCAGGATTCAAACGGTTCCATGCAATTCACAAAAATCAGGGAATTCTCCGTTGTATGATAATATTTCCCGTTGCAGATGACATTGCCGCTTCCGCCGCAAACATAGGAAAGAAGAAAACTCTCATATCCGCTGCGCTGAATATGATATTTTTCCCCGATTTCCTCATATCCGGTGAATTGAAGGCGGTACAGCAGTCCGCTGGGATCCGCTGTTTCGGGTCGTCTATAGATGCGGGAATTATCAGAAAAGTCCCGGACCAGCCTGTTGATTTTCATAAGACCTCCAAAAATGATAAGAAATGATAAGAAATGCAGTAAAAACGCCCTTGAACAGCCCTTTATCGGATTATATAATAAAAGCAAAAAGGATGCAAGGAGAAAATATGAAAAAGACAGCAAGAGTATTGCTTGGCGCTCTGCTTTTGCCCCTTCTGCTCACCGGCTGCAGTGACGCGCTCCCCCCGGATCCAACGACAAACAATACAACACAGGCAGCGACACCGGAGGAAACGTCGGAAACGGCAACTACCGCTCCTGCACCGGCTGAAACAACGGAGGTCAGAAAGAATTACATGGTAAAAGATTTTGAAGTGATTCAGGAAATCCGCTCGGGGAAAACGCAGATTCTGTCGGCAAGCACCGGAGAAAATCTGGAAAAAGGAAAGCTTGTGCTGAACCTCACCGTCCCCGCAGAGGGCGAATCCGGCGTTCTGTTTGCCCTTACCCAGCCGGAGGCGTCAAAATGGTATGAAACAGAAGACGGGCTGTCCTACTATTTCTTTGCGGTTTCCGCAAAGAAAACCTGTGCCCTTTACCGTGTGAGTAATGGCCAGAAAACCTGCCTGAAACAGCAGAATCTGGTCACCGGGGCGCTTGCTTCCGGAAAGAGAGCGGAGATGCGGGTAATCTTCGACCGCGGGAGCATTTACTGCTACCTGAATCAGCGCTGTTACCTTGCCGTACAGGATCCGGAACCGCTGACCGGGAGCGGACTCGGCCTGCGCCTCATGGAAGACGCGGCCCGCTCCTCCGTGCTGATCTCCGATGACAGCACGACTATCACCGCGGACCTTGTGATCTGGGGACACTCCCATATGGATCTCTGGGAAAATGCCAAAACAGACCTGAAACAGTTCGGCAAGGTTTTCAACTTCGGCATTGGGGGCACGAATACCGTATTCTGGGAAAAAATGATCGACGAGCTTTCCTCCTACGGCGCCAAAACCATGGTGGTCATGATCGGTTCCAATGACTATGCCGGAGGCGCGCTGAATACCGCAACCATGGAAGCCATCGACAGAATCTATTCCGCGCTGCGGAAAAAAACACCGGAGCTGAAGGTTATTCAGATCACCGAGTTTCTGCAGCCCTGCCGGCTGGATTACACCGCCGTCTCCAGAGAATTCAATCAGCTCCTGCTCTCCTATGAGGCACAGCACGGAGACTGGTTTTCCGTTGTGGATGCGACCGATCTTGTGCTGAATCCGGACGGATCCCTGAAACAAAGCCTTTTCCGGGATATTTATCATATGAAGAAGGAAGGCTATGATCTTCTTGCGCCGCGTGTCTGCGATGCGCTGGCGGGGCGGTATATCTTCCCGGAAAAGCAGAATTACGATTTTCCGGAGGGCGGCGCGGAGCTTCGGGACAACAGGCTTCTGTCCGACGGGAAAACGGTTGCTCTCCGGAAGGACATTCTCCTTGCACAGGGCAGCGTTTCCGTACGCTTCTCCGGCAGCGGCGAAAAAGGGATCCTTTTCTCGGCTGACGACAGCGGGAACGGATATTATTTCTCGGTAAACGGACAGAAGGCGTATCTCTACAAGGGCAAAACCCTGCTGGCCTCCGCCGTCTGCACAGAAAAAGAGTCGGTTTTGCTCTCCGTTTCCTTTGCGGAAGGAGAAATCACCTGTTCCGCCGACGGCGAAACGCTTCTTTCGGTCCACGGAGAGAACTTCCCCGAAGGGAAGCGTTTCGGCATCCGGTGTGAAAACGCAGGAATCGCCTTTGGGGAAATGGCCTTCTCCCAGCTTGCCGGCAAGTATATCTACTCTGTCGGGAGCGAGGAGGGATGGATCATTGACACAAACGAGGAGGGCAACGCGCGCTTCACCTCGGTTACGGCAAATCAGCTGCTGATGTTCCGTGATATTTCCTTTGCGGGCGGGCTGATCGAATTCGATATGACGGTCAACGCCGATACGGAAGAGCACCATTTCAAATCCGCGGACGGCGTCGTGTTCGGCGCGGACAGCCTGTATATTTCTCACAGCAGAGGGCATTATTATGTATTCGGAAGATGTCCGTGGAAAACCATGACCGGCTTCTCCAAAGATCAGCCGACCTTCCTTTGGGAGGATGCGAAAAAAGGAATGAGAAACATCGCGGTGGGACAGAAGCAGCATTACCGCTTCGTCTGGGACCCCGAAGCCGCTGAACTCTCCATGTGGGTGAACGGGAAGCTGGCTGCAGTCAATCCCCTTGAGAGAAAATTCACCGGCAGCTTCTGCGGACTGTTCTGTGACACCGCCAACTGCGTGATCGAAAACATCCGCTTTGGGGAAGGCTCTGACTGTATCCGATAACGTCACACCAACAGACACTCTTTCCCGGAGGGGAAAACACGAAATTTCCCATGGCAAGGTATCCTCTTTGTTTGCGGGCAGGCGCTCCGAAAAAACTCCGGAGCGGCCTGCCCCGATTGATTTTTCTCGCAGAAGGTGCTACAATACAGAATAACACATACCGTAAGGCCGTGCATAAACTGAAGGAAGAAACAAATTTTTCTCTTCGGCAGGTCAGGTATGGAACAAAATTTTGCATTCACAGTCAATCTGCTTGGGATTCTTCTTCCCTTTTTCGGCACTGCGCTCGGTGCTGCCGCGGTTCTTTTTCTCCGGCGTAACCCCGGGCGGGCAGCCTCCGGTCTGCTAATGGGGTTTGCCGCCGGGGTCATGACGGCAGCGTCCGTCTGGTCTCTTCTTCTGCCGGCGGTCGAGGCGGCAGCGGATATGGCTCTTCCGTGGCTTCCCGCAGTGGTGGGCTTTCTCCTCGGCGCAGCGGTTCTGCTTTTCTGCGATCTTCTGCTCCGGCGTGCCGAGCGGCGGGCGGCCCGGCTTGCTCCCGGCTCCGGGAAAATGCTCATTTTCGCTGTTACCTTACATAACATACCGGAAGGAATGGCAGTCGGAGTCGCGCTGGCAGGCGCGGCGGTAGATCCGAGCACTTCGCTTGGCGCTCTTGCGCTTGCCTTTGGCATCGCCGTTCAGAACATTCCGGAAGGCGCGATCATCTCTCTTCCCTGCGCAGCGACCGGCAAAGGAAAAGGGCGCGCGTTTTTCTACGGCGTCCTCTCCGGTGCCGTGGAACCGGCCGCCACAATCCTTACCCTGTTGCTTTCCGGAATTATTACCCCGCTCCTTCCATGGTTTCTTTCCTTCGCGGCAGGTGCTATGATTTATGTTGTCGTACATGAGCTGATTCCGGAAAGCCATCCGCGCGAGGAAAACAACGCCCTGGCAACCATCGGTGCAATTCTCGGTTTTTCGGTTATGATGCTGCTTGACATTGCCCTCGGATAATTCGACAGTCCGGTCGAGAATCCCATATTTGCAAGGAAAGGAAAACAACAAACCATGAAGTCCAACAAAAAAGCCTTCCTTTTTGCCGCACTGCTCGTGCTCTGCGCGGTCATCGGCCTTGCCCTCCTCTCCGCCGCATCCGGTGAAAACTACTTTGCCTTCCTTTTTGACAGCCTGTCGGAAGCGGCAGACGGCGACGGAACAAGCGCGGAGCTTTCCTCGGCGGAACCCGCTGTTCCGGACAAAACAGCCGGCCTACCCGATCGCGACGGGATTTATTCCTCGAAGGAAGAGGTTGCTCTTTACCTTCATACCTATGGCTGTCTGCCGTCCAATTACATCACGAAGGCGGAAGCGGAAAAGCTCGGTTGGACGGGCGGAGGCTTGGATTCCGTCGCTTATGGAAAAACAATCGGCGGAGACCGTTTCGGAAACTACGAAGGGCTGCTTCCGGAAAAATCAGGCAGAGTTTATTATGAATGTGACATTGATACGCTGCATGCCGCGCAGCGCGGTGCAAAGCGAATCGTGTTTTCGAACGACGGCTTGATCTTTTATACCTCAGATCATTATGACAGTTTTGAGCAGCTCTACTGAGGTGAATATGGAAGAAAAAAGTACAATTGTTTTTGATTTTTCCCTTTTTCGAGATTACCGGTCGGCGCATGCCGTCATGCGCGCAGCGCTGGGATCGACAGACTATATCGGAAACAATCTGGACGCTCTTCATGATGTGCTTACCTCCCTTCGGAAAGAGACCGCAATCCGTGTCGTGCAAATCGATCGCGGAAGAGAGCAAATCGGTAGCTATTGCGACCGTATACTTGTCTGCATTGCGGATGCCGTCCGGGAAAATCCGCACCTGAGCCTGTCAGTCGAAGAATCCGGCGATTTCCCTCTGTCCTTCTCCTGAAAAGAGCTTGCGCGAGAAAAGTCCGGGAGAAAACTGAGGGTCAACCGGGCATCGGATCCCGAGGTCCGACGAAAACCGAGATTGGCTGAAACGGGGAGAAACCCGTTGTGTCCCCTATGATCAGGAGAGGGGATGCAGATAAAACAGAGAATCCAATGCAAAAACGGCAGCAGGGAGCTCATTCCTCCCTGCTGCCGTTTCTGCATGAGAAGCCGTTGATTCGCATTCCGGTTGGCTGAGAATACAATAAAAACAGCAGCGGTATTCAGTCCACTCAGTTGAAAGGGGAAATGAAATGGAGAATATCATCAATTACGCAGTTAAATTCGTTTTCGCGGTGCTTTCTGTTCTGATCACAGTTTATCTTGTTCCGTGGCTCAAGCAGAAGCGCGTGCTCGGCATAATCAAGACAGCGGTGGAAGCGGCGGAAAAGCTCTCGGAAAACACGGAGATCAACAAGAAAGATTATGTGCTCGAAATCCTTCAGCGCGCCGGCGTGAAGGTGACACCCGTTGAGGACGCCATGATTGAGGCCTGTGTCAAGGAGCTTGATCTTGTCACGCGTGACTTTCTCTCGGCTGCCAATGCCGCAGAAACCCCAAAGGAAAGCAAACAAACCGGAACAGAAGCATAGTTTTGCCCCGCGGCTCCGGTTCCGGTACAAAAAGAGCAGGGCTGTTTCCCTGCTCTTTTTGTGTTTCTCGTTTTTCCGACAGCCGCCGCTGGCTCCTTTTCGGTAAATCGGGCCGGTGCGGACGGCTTGAAATTTGGTGGGCCATCGGGGACTCGAACCCAGGACCAACCGGTTATGAGCCGGTAGCTCTAACCAACTGAGCTAATGGCCCGTAGCGTTATCCGGCGCCGCGGAACGGATTCAGTATAGCACACCCCCCTTTTTTTGTCAAGTGCTTTCCGGGGAAGAGCCCCTCTTCCCCATGGTTTTCGTCACAATGCAAGGTTTTTTCCGTGAAAGCACTTGCAGGAAGACGGCTTCGTGTTTATAATAATATAGATAAGAATTCTTTCACGGAGGCTTCCTGTGACCGAAAAAGGGAAAACCATCCTTGAAGCGGTACGTACCGGCAGAACAGCGGTGCTGGGCATGGGCGTGTCCAATGTTCCGCTTGCCGCTTTTTTGCTTGAACGGTCGCCGCAGATAACTCTGAGAGATGCGAAAAACCTCGATGTACTGCCCGACGGAGTCGCCGAGCTTACCGCGCGCGGAGCAAAGCTCCGCTGCGGTGCGGATTACCTCAGCGACCTTACCGAAGATGTAATCTTCCGTTCCCCCGGCATGCGTCCGGACATGCCGGAACTTGCCGCCGCTTCGGCGCGCGGCTCGATTCTTTCTTCCGAAGCGGAACTGTTTCTGGAGCTTTGCCCCGCACATATAATCGGCATAACAGGCAGCGACGGAAAAACCACAACGACAACACTTACCCACCGTCTTCTCGCTTCTGTCTGCGCCGCGCGCGGAAAGGACTGCCACGCGGTCATCGGAGGCAATATCGGAATTCCGCTGATTCCTCTTCTTTCCGGTCTGAACGAACGGGATTACGCGGTCTGTGAACTGTCGAGTTTTCAGCTTCAGGCGGCGGAGCGATCCCCGGAAATTGCCGTCATTACCAATATTGCCCCGAACCATCTCAACTGGCATACCGACATGGATGAATATATCCGTGCCAAAACAAACATTTTCCGCTCGGAGCCCTGCCGGGCGCTGATCACCAATGCGGAAAACGCGGTTACCCGTGCGCTTGCAGAAAAAGCAACTATCCCGGTAACGATGTTTTCGAGTGTCTGCCGCCCGGCCATCGGAAGCCGCCGTCTCTGGCTCAGCGGTACCGATCTTGTCTTGGAAGACGACTCCGGCACGCAGACCGTGCTTTTCTCGGATGTCGGACGGTTTCTGCTTCCGGGGAAGCACAATGTGGAGAACTATATGGCTGCGTGCGGTGCCCTTCTTGCCGCAGGCGTATCCTGTGCAGAGCTGACCGCGGCAATGGAGGAAGTTGCTCCGTGTTTTGCCGGTGTGGAGCACCGCTTGGAGTTTATCCGTGAGCTTGACGGCGTTCGCTTCTATAACAGCTCGATCGATTCCTCCCCGACACGTACCGCCGCGGCGCTTTCGGTGTTCCCGGACGGCAGAAATGTTGTGATCTGCGGCGGCTCCGACAAGCATATCCCCTTTGCTCCGCTTGCCCTGACCCTCTGCCGCGGCGCGCGCTGCGTTGTCCTGACCGGAGAAGCAGGGCCGAAAATTGACGCGGCTCTGGCCGCCTGTCCGGAAACGGAACCGAGTGGTCTGAAGATTCTGCGGGAGCCGGATTTTGATTCCGCCGTCCGGCTTGCAGCAGCGGAAGCCCGACCCGGCGAACGGGTCTTGCTTTCCCCTGCCTGTGCCAGCTTTGACGCGTTCCCGAACTTTGCCGTCCGCGGCGACCGTTTCCGGAAGCTCGTATGTGAGCTTTCATGAAACCGCAAAAGACGATTATAATAAACAGAAAAAGAAAGAAATAACGGTTCTGAAAATGGAAATCACAAAAAGTGAGCTACGGCGCATTCTTTTTGCGCTCTCCCGCATGATGTCGGTCTCCGGCAGCGAGGATGCCGCTGAACCTGCACTCTCCGACCTTGTCGGAGCACATTTTGATTCCTGTACCAGGGAGCCGAACGGCGGATACCTCTTTTCCCTTCCGTCCCGCAAGCCCGACGCGCCTACCCTTCTCATCGATACGCATTTTGACGAGGTCGGGTTTCTTGTCACGGAGATTCTTGACGGAGGACTGCTTCGCGTAGCGGCTGTCGGCGGTATCGACACCCGATTGCTGCCTGCGGCAAAGATTCTGGTCTACGGAGAAGAGACGATCCCGGCGTATTTTGCCTCGACCCCTCCCCATCTGCGCAAGCCGGACGAAGGAAACGCCGCCCCGAAGCTGGAAACGCTTCTGCTGGACACCGGGATGAAAACGGACACGCTTCAGACTCTTGTACGCGTCGGTACACCGTGCGGCTTTGCCTCCGCCCCGTGCGATCTTCTCTTTGACGCCGTCGCCGGACACGGTTTTGACAATAAGGCATGCTGTGCTGCCGCAATTGTTGCCCTTGCCTCCTGCGATCGGGAAAAGCTCGCCTATCATGTTGTTCTTCATCTTGCGGGCAGAGAGGAAGTGGGAGAAGTCGGCGCACGCACAGGCGCCTTTGCCGTCAAACCCGACCTTGCCGTCGTGCTTGACGCGGAATTTGCCTGGATGCCCGGTATGCGCGAGGATCGCACCGTTTTCCGCGGTGCCGGTCCGTCGCTGACCCATTCGCCGGTCTGTGACCGCCGCCTGACAGCCCGCCTGGCCGGATTGTGCAAAAAGCACGGCTTGCCCTGCCAGCATATTGCTTACCCGAACCGGACAGGAACCGACTGTGACGTGCTCAACATCACGGCATCCGGTGTCCCTTGCGCGCTGATCGGCATTCCCCTGACCGGAATGCACACGGCGGAGGAAATCGTAAGCCTTACGGATCTGGAGACAACAGCACGGCTTCTCCGTGCTCTTCTTGAGGAGGAAGCCGAATGAAAACCAGCGATTATTCCGCTTTGATGCCGGATTACGGTATTTTCCGGGAGCTTTGCCTTGCCTGCGGCCCCTCCGGGTTTGAAGACGAACCGGATGCGATAATCAACAAGGCGCTTTCCGGCTTCTGCGACCGGGTGGAACAGGATCCGCTCGGCAATACGCTTGCCTACATCGGAAACGATCCCGGCAAAAAGACCCTGATGCTGTTTGCGCACAAGGACGAAGTCGGCTTTCTTGTCACCGGAATTACCCCGGAAGGACTTGTGCGTTTTGAAAACATCGGCGGAATTGATGTTTCGGTTCTCTGCGGCAGACGGGTCGTGCTTGACACGCTGGACGGCAGGCGGATTCCCGGAATCATCTCGATGCGTCCCGTCCATGTTCTTTCCCGGGACGAACGAAACAAAATGCCCTTGCATGACGATCTGTATATCGATGTCGGCGCAACCGACCGCGCACAGCTTGACGGCATTCTGGCCGCAGGCTGTCCCGGAACTTTTTCCCCGAGCTTTTCTTTCTTCGGAGAAGACGGACGGATGCTTGCAGCCAAAGCGATTGATGACAGGCTCGGCTGTGCCGTGCTTTTAGAGCTTGCCCGCCATTTTTCCGAAAACCGGGACGCTCTTGATGCCAATCTTGTGCTTGCCTTTACCGTTCGGGAAGAAATCGGCGTATCCGGAGCCAACACGGCCGCGCACCGTGTTTCCCCCGATTTTGCACTGGTGCTGGAGAGTACGGCAGCCTCCGATCTTGCAAGCGTGCCGGAAAGATTCCGTGTCGCCCGCACCGGAGAGGGCGGAGCCGTTTCCTTTATGGACCGCAGCACCGTCTACGACCGGGATTTCGTGCGTTTTGCTCTGGAGCTCGCCGCGGAAAAAGGAATTCGCGCACAGCTGAAAAAATTCGTATCCGGCGGCAATGATGCCGGCGCGGTTCACCGCGCGGCGGGCGGGATTCGCACTCTGGCGCTCAGTGCTCCGTCCCGCTATATTCATTCTGCCGTCTGTGTCGCGCACCGGGAGGACTATGAAGCGATCTTCCGTCTCTCCTGTGCCATCGCCGAGAATATTTCCCGACTCGGATAAAGGAGACAGATATGCTTGAATGGATTGAAAAACTGATGCTTCCGGTTGCCCTCGCGTCCGGGGAGCGCCCGGTAGCCGAGCTAATAGAAGCGGAAATTGCCCCCTATGTTGACGAGCTGCGCCGCGATCCGCTCGGGAATCTGCTCTGCACAAAAAAAGGGACTGTCGGGGACAAAACCATTCTGTTTTCCGCCCATATGGATGAAGCGGGGTTTGCCGTCACTTATGTTACCGACGGAGAGTCACTTGACCTTGCCGCGGTCGGAGAGCCTGCTCTGGACGCTGCCGACGGTGCCTCGGTAACGCTTGAAAACGGGACGCATGCGGTTCTGCGCAAAAACGGAGACGGCGAGGTGAAAAATGCGCGCGATCTGCACGCTGCCCTTTCCGATATCAGCGGAACGGTTTGCCCGGGGGATTTTCTGGCGTATTCCCATACGCTGAAGCAGCAGGATACGCTTCTTACCGGAACGCCGCTTTCCGCCCGCGTTCCGTGTGCCGTTCTGATTGACGCGGCAAAGCAGCTGAACCATCCCCGCGACAACATCGTCTTTGCCTTTACGGTACAGGGAGAGGTCGGCTTTCGCGGGGCGAAAGCAGCCGCTTTCAACAGTTCTCCGGATATTGCCGTTACGGTCGGTATCTGTCCGGAAAGTGAAACCCTGATTCCGGGCGAGGGAATCGCTCTGAAGCTGATGGATGGGATGGCGGTCTGCGACAGGGAAACCGTCTTGTCTCTGGAGGCTGCGGCCAAAAGAGCGGGGATTTCTGTCCGGTATGAACTGGACAAAGAGCCGTCTGAGGCCTTTGTTTATCAATCATCCGGCTTCGGCGCAAAAACCGCGGGGATTTCCCTTGTCTGCCGAAACCCGCGCGGAACGCAGGAAACACTGTCTCTGCGGGACTGTGAGGATGCTTCTGCTCTCATTTGTGCCTTTTTGGAGGAAAAGAAGAATGAATACCGATTTTGAAGCGCTGCGCGCCGAAGCGGAGGAGGCGCTTGCGCCCGCTTTCCGCAGAATCGGCAGAATCGCGCAGAAGAATACGGAAAAGGTACTTGCCGCATTCCGGAAAAACTGTGTTGCTGCCACCCATTTCGCCGCAAGCGACGGCTATGGCTACAATGACCGCGGGCGGGAGCTGATCGAAGCGTCCTATGCTGAAGTGTTCGGTACCGAGGCCGCCCTTGTCCGCCACAGCGTGGCAAACGGCACCCATGCCCTGACAATCGGGCTGTTCGGGCTTCTCCGGCCGGGGGATACGCTTCTCTCGGTAACCGGAACACTCTACGACACGTTGCGCGGCGTAGTGGAACGCAAAACCGGAGAAGGAACCCTTCCCGATTTCGGAATCCGTTACCGCCAGTTGGAATTTGACCGCTCCTCCGGAAGGGAGGAAATCGATTACCCTGCACTCGGACAGCTTCTCTCCGGCGATCCGACAATCAAGGTTGTTTACGCACAGCGCTCACGCGGCTATGACGCGCGCCGCACGCTCTCCCCGGAGGAGCTGAATACCCTTGCGGACTTTGTTCATGAACATTCCTCCGCTTTTGTCATGGTAGACAACTGCTACGGGGAGTTCGTTGATGAAACCGAACCGTGTCACGCCGATCTTTTCGTCGGCTCCCTCATCAAAAACCCGGGGGGCGGCATGGCTGACAGCGGAGCCTATTTTGCGGGGACGCGGCGCGCCGTGGAGCTTGCCGCCTGTCGGATGACCGTTCCGGGCATCGGCGGAGAGGTCGGAGCGTCGCTCGGTCAGAATAAAAATATCTTCCGGGGACTTTTCTTCGCCCCTCATGTTGTCGCCGAAGCCCTGAAAACCGCGCAGCTCGCCGCCTATGTGTTTTCCCGCATGGGCTACGCCGTTTCCCCTGCTGCCGGAGAAGTGCGGCAAGACATCATCCAGACCGTCGAGCTTGGTTCCGCCGATGCCCTGTGCGCATTCTGCCGCGGACTTCAGGAAAACTCGCCGATCGACAGTTTTTTAACCCCGGAGCCATGGGACATGCCGGGCTATGACGACCAGGTCATCATGGCGGCAGGAGCGTTTGTAAACGGCTCCTCCATCGAGCTGTCCGCAGACGGACCGCTGCGTCCTCCCTTCCGTGTTTATCTTCAGGGCGGTCTGACCTATGAGAGCGGCAGCATCGGTATTCTCGGCGCCGCGCGGCGCGTGGCGGAAGCAAAAAAATAACCTGTTGTTAAGGAGAACGATTATGAAAAAAACCATGGCCCTTCTTCTTTGTGCGCTGTCTCTTTTTTCTCTCAGTGCCTGCGGCTCGGATGTGAGCGTGCCGACCGGCATGATGCTGGCCAGCGGAAAGATTGCCGACTACTACCTTTTTGTTCCGGGAAATTGGACCGTCAATTCCGCAACCGGCATTACCTCGGCTTATGTCAGTACAAGCGACCGCACAAACGTTTCTGTCACCTCCTATGCTCTGCCCGACAAAGACACAACGGCACGGGATTATTTCGAAAAACACCGCGAGGAGATTTCTTCCGTTTTCACGGAGATGTCTGAACCCGAAGTCTCCGACACCACGCTCGACGAAACGCCGGCAGTACAGTATGTATACTCCGTAAAATCCGCGGGAGCGGATTATAAAATCCTGCAGGTCTACTGTGTAAGGGGAGACAGCATTTATATATTCACCTTCACAGCGACACCGGAAAAATACGAAGAGCACCTGGAAAAGGTCGGCATTATTCTCGCGGAATTCCGCTTTATGTAATCAGCTATAATGAATACAATCTATTTTGACAACAGCGCGACCACTCCGGTCTGCCCCGCCGCCCGGGAGGCCCTGCTCCGGGTTCTTGACTCCATCCCCGGAAACCCCTCCTCCCTGCACGCACTCGGCGCGGCCGCGGAGCGGGAGCTGACCGCCGCACGAATGTCCGTCCTTTCCGCGCTCGGCAGCGATCGGTTTCGGGGAAGACTTGTCTTTACCGGCTGCGGGAGCGAGGCAAACAACCTTGCCGTTCTCGGAGCGGCACGTGCAAAGAAATTCCGGGGGACGCCCCGCCTCATCACAACTGACAGTGAGCACCCGTCGATCCTCCGTCAGGCGGAACTGCTTTCCTCTGCCGGGTGGGACGTGGTCAGGATCCCGACCCGCGGCGGCGCTCTGGACACGGACGCCTTTGACGCGGCGTTGACTCCGGAGACCGTCATCATTTCTCTGATGCTGGTCAATAATGAAACCGGCGCCGTCTATGATGTGGCCTCTGCCTTTGCCAAGGCTCGGAGGCGCGTTCCCGCAGCGTTGCTGCACTGCGACGCGATTCAGGGATTTCTGAAGATCCCCTTCTCCGTGCATCGGCTCGGCTGCGATGCCCTCTCCGTTTCCGCACACAAGGTCGGTGCTCCGAAGGGCGTCGGTGCACTTTGGTTCTCCCCCGAGCTGGAGCGCAGGCGCGCTCTGTCCCCCGTAATCTACGGAGGCGGACAGGAAGCCGGTCTGCGAAGCGGAACCGAAAATGTTGCGGGGATTGCCGCCTTTGGGGCTGCCGTTCGCGAAAACGCAGCCGGAATTGCAGAATTTTCCGAAACGACCTCTGCCCTTTCCCGTCAGATCGTAGAATTGCTGACGGCGGCAAATGCAGGAATCCGTTTCAACCTTCCTCCCGTGCGCGCGCCTCATATTCTCAGCATCACCAATCCGCGCGTCCGCAGCGAAACATTGGTTCATTTTCTTTCTGCGCGCGGAATCTGCGTTTCCGCCGGCTCTGCCTGCTCCTCGCATGCGAAAAAACCGGAAAGCGCTCTTCCCGCCTTCGGTCTGACCGAAAAGGAAACCGGGCGAACCGTGCGCGTCAGCCTCTCGTCAGACAACACGGCGGAAGAGGTCGCCGTCTTTTGCTCTGCCTTTCTGGAAGGAATCCAAACACTTGCAGGTGAAGCATGATCCGTGATCTGACCGTCGGGAAGCCGCAACGCGTGCTTCCTCTCTATTGTCTTCCTCTTCTCGGAAGCATTCTGTTCCAACAGCTCTATAACATCGCAGACAGTCTGATTGCCGGGAAGTGCATCGGCGAAGACGCGCTTGCCGCTGTCGGAAACAGCTATGAAATTACCCTTGTTTTTCTTGCCTTCGCCATGGGCTGCAATATCGGCTGCTCTGTCGTGATTGCCCGCCTGTTCGGCGGAAAGCGCTTCGGGGACGTTCGCACCGCCGTTCATACCTCCCTGCTCGGCAGCAGTGCGCTTTGCGGGTTGCTGATGCTTCTCGGTCTTCTGTTTTCCGTTCCGCTTCTCCGGATGCTGAACACCCCCGATAATGTTTTTGCGGATTCCGCACTGTACCTCAACATTTACATCTACGGGCTGCCCTTCGTCTTTCTTTATAATGTGGCAACCGGAATTTTCACCGCTCTCGGGGATTCCCGTACCCCCTTCCTTTTTCTCGCCTGCTCCTCAACGGCAAACATCGGAATGGATTTTTTGTTTGTCTCTGTCTTCCGTATGGGAGTTGCCGGCTTGGCCTGGGCAACCTTTCTCTGTCAAGGAATCAGTTGCGTGCTTGCGGTGTTTTTTCTGCTGTTCCGTCTGCGGAAGCTACCGGAGGAAGAAAGCCGTATTTTTTCCTTTTCCCTCCTCGGTGAAATCGGCAAAATTGCCGTTCCGAGCATTCTGCAGCAATGCTCTATCTCCGTCGGAAATGTTCTGATCCAACGCGTCATCAACGGCTTTGCCTCCGGGGTTATGGCAGGATATTCCGCCGCCATCAAGCTGAATAACCTTTTCATCACCTCGGCAAACGCCTTTGCTACCGCCGGATCCAATTTCACGGCACAAAACGTGGGTGCCGGCAAGCCGGAGCGGGTCCGTGCCGGTTATTTTACCGCTCTCGAGCTGATCTCTGTATTCTCGCTTTCCGTAGCCGCCGTATATCTGATCAAAGCGGATTCCCTTGTCCGCTTCTTCATCCGCGATCCGTCGGCGGATGCCGTCGCCTCCGGCACCGCGTTTCTCTATATTGTTGCTCCCTTCTATGTGATGATTGCCGCGAAGCTTGCCGCCGACGGCGTACTTCGCGGAACCGGAAGGATGAAGCAGTTTTTGCTTGCTACCTTCACCGATCTTGTGATAAGGGTTATTCTCTCTTATCTCTTCTCCGGTCCGTTCGGGTACGCGGGTATCTGGGCTTCCTGGCCGATCGGCTGGTTTATCGCCTTTTTGATGGCAACCTTTTTCTGTGTGCGCTGCAAGGAAATGAAAAAAAGAACGCCGCAGACAGCGGCAGAAACCAAGGAACTGTAAATCCGAGCACGTTGCTTCGTTCCGCGCTTTTCTCGTCTGAAAAAACACTGTGCCCCGGCGGAAGCTTCCGCCGGGGCACAGTGCTGTACGATATAAAATGCGCTCCGAGCTGATGATCGGGTTCAATACCGACCAATGTGAAAATTCTGGGCAAGCAGACTGGAACTGCCGGAAATCCGGTCTCCGACCGGCATTGAAAAATAGATATAACCGGAGCCGTTTTGAAAAGAGGTTTCCCATGTCGGATCCGAGAAGACCTGTTCGCCGTCCAGTGTAACCAGATCCCAGGCATGAACTTCGCCCTTTTCGTTAACCCCTGTGACAAGGGTAGCCCGGATTCCCGCTTGACAGAGCAGCTGGGCATAGGCCTCAGCAAAGGTAACGCAGACACCGCTTTTCCTGAGATAGGCATTGTATGGTTCAACCCCGATTCGGGTTTCCATCGCGTCATAGTCATAGTGAATCTGTGTGCAGAACGCATGGTAGATGGCCCGTGCCCGTTCCCGCTCTCCGGCGGTGGGATCGGCGCCGGCAAGATAACTGTTTGCAGCATTGGTAACAGCAGCAATGCGCGCTTCATGCTCCTGCCGGGTTTCCTCGTAGGTCCAGGTCAGAATGCCGTTTTTCCAGTCGGTCAGAGGATTGATCTGGATTTTTTCAGAAAACAAGGGAAGTTCATAATACGCAACAGATGAAAGCAGCTCGGCATATTGCTTTTCCGGGCAGGGGCAGGAGGTTTCGTAATTCAGAAGCGCATCCACGAAGTCTATCCAGACCGTGCAAAAACCGTTGCCGAGAAAAGCAAGCGTTTCCTCCGAAAGGCGGTACGGGTTGAAGACATAGTGCCCGTCTTTGACAGAGATCTGCATTTTCTCCGGAAGAGGAAGCGTGGGATCATAGTCGGCAGTCCAGGGATTTGGCGGCTGAAGCTCCGGGGCAGAACGGCAAACAGACTCCGTTCTGCCGCGGTCAATGGCGTACGGCAGCAGATGCAGCGTTTCGGTGCCGCGCGGCAGTTCCAGCTTGCCGCGCACGGTAACTGCCATTCCGACATACAGGGATTTGTCAAAACCGTCGACCGATTTGTCAAAGGTGGGAATCCGCGTCAGCGACTCAAAGTGCATCGGATAATCCAGAAAGTAGGTAAAGGTAACGTCCAGCGGTACCTCCGGCAGAAAAAACCACCCCTCAGCCGTCCGTTCAAACGATCCGATCAGAACGACCCCGCCGTCCGTTTCAATAGGCGTAGGATCTGCGGCGGGCGGGTCAGTTATAACAGCAGAAGTCGCCGGGTCGCTCACGGATTCAGAGGGAAGCGATTCGCTTGGTACGGTTGTCTCAGAAGTTGTTTCAAGAGGAGATAAGACGGAGCAGGAAAAAAGCGACGCGGAAAGCGCGGCGGCACAGAAAAGGCAGAAAAGCCTTTGAGGGAAAGTTTTGATCACTATTTTTTCTCCAGAAAATAAGATGCTTCCATATCGGCTACCGAGAGGGCAAAAGCAAGCGGGAAGCGCTGAAGCGCATCTCCGACCGTGCGGTTGTCCTCTGTTCCGGAAAAGCCCATATGATATCGGATGGCAAACGCCTCGTCCCGGGTCAGGCGCATATAGCCGGAGATAATGTAAACCGATTTTTCCCCGTGCCCGTAGGGCAGAGGGTCGGCAAACTCAAAGGTAGGAACGCTGTGCCAGATACCGTTTTCATCCTTCACATTGCGGGATCCGGCCTTGTAGCAGTTGACCTTGCAGAGATCATGGAGAAGCGCGGCAATTGCCACCGATTCCTCGCTCGGGCAAAGGGCGTACAGCTCCCGGACACGCGGGCGGGAAAGGTAATCCACAAGGCAATCATAAACATTCAGGCTGTGATCGAGCAGTCCCCCGGCATAGGATCCGTGAAAACGGGCGCTGGCGGGGGCGGTAAAAAAATCGGACTGCGGAGAAAGAAGATAATCGAGGAGGCGATCCGCTCCCTCCCGGGTAATTTTTGTGCGAAAAAGTTCAAGAAATCTTTCTTTGTTTGTCATGGAATAAACTCCTGAAGTGCAGAACTGAGAACGCTGAGAACGATCAGGAAAAACGAGGAACCGAGAAAGAGCCAAAAGCCCGGGTTGCCGCAGACAATCGATGCCCGTGAGCCGTATGGCATCGGGGAGGGAAGCGTTGCCCTGCACATCTTTTTGAGGTTCACGAAAAATAAAATGATCCCGACAAGCGACAGGGTCAAAAGAAGCAGGAGATGCAAAGCATAAAGCAGCAGGGGCAGCGCATATGTTCTCAGGACCTCAAGAGAAGGGGAAAGCAGAAGCTGATCCAGCGCTTCCTCCAGTCCGGCGTATTCGGTCAGCAAAAGAACAGGCACCGATCCAAAGAAATTGAAAACGGCGTGCAGCAGAATCGGATAAATCAGCTTACCGGTGCGGATGTAGATAAACGCCAGGAAACCACCGACAAACAGTGTGTACAAAGCCTGCTGAAGGGAGGCGTGAAATGCCATAAAGAATACAGCACTGAGGCAGATTGCCTGCCACTCCCCATACGCGGCGGTTCTGTCGCAAAGAAGCTTCCGGAAAATGAATTCCTCCCCGATCGGGGCGAGAATCACGGTGAAAAAAGCAGCAACCAGTGTGCTGTTGCCCTCCAGCGCCGCGTCCAGGTTGGAAACAAGCGGAAACCCCAGCAGCCCCTCGAGAATGCCGATCAGGTAATTTCCCAGCATACTGGCAGTAAAGCCAAGACCGAGAACCATCAGGGCGGAGCAAAGAAAAGCGCCGGTTTTCATCTTACCGGGCGGCGGCGGAAGCACCGGAAGCCCTCGCAGTACTGCGAGAAGAACCGGAAGCCCGATCAGATAAATGCAGACAACAGACAGCAGCATCGAAAACCACGGTGCGCGAACAATCCAGGTATTGTTGAGAAGCACTGTAATCAGAAGTGCGGAACCCTGAACGACAAGAAACAACAGAAAAAAAGCAAGACCGACACGAGCATAGGCACGCCGCGCAAGAGCGGCGGGATAGGTCGGGGTCGGAGAATCCGGACCCTCCGGAGAAAAAGCGGAATCCATAAGCGGCTCCTTTCCAATTGCCTTCTATTCATTCCGATAAACCTTTGTATGTATTTAAGAATATCATTTTTCGACCCGAAAGTCAATAAAGTTTTTCTCCTTTTCCTCTTGACAGAGCTCCAGTCGGATGGTATAATGAATCCGACATATGACGGATTCGAGGGTGAAAATGCCAAAGAAACAAAGATGTCGTAATATTTGCAGCGCACCGCGTGTCGAACGCTTTCTGCCGGAGGGCGAACAGGTCTCCGGTGATCGGGTGACTCTGTCCTGCGATGAATTTGAGGCGATCCGGCTGATTGACTATGAAAGACGTACGCAACAGCAAACCGCGGCACAGATGCACATCAGCCGCACAACTGTGGCGGAAATCTATGCCTCCGCACGCAGAAAGCTTGCCGAGGCGCTTCTTGACGGGCTGGAGATCGAAATCTCCGGCGGGTACTATCACCTTTGCGACGGCACAAATCCGTACTGCTTTCGACCGGTTTGTCTGAAAACCGGTCGGGAAAAAGAACATGTGGATTAAGTTTTTCAATTCGCGGCACAGCCGCATGATAAAAGAAAGGGTTTTTATTATGGAACAGAAATTTTTCATTTGCAGACACTGCGGCAATATTATCGCTTTTGTGGATAACAAGGGCGTTCCGGTCATGTGTTGCGGCTCCCGTATGGAAGAGCTGGTTCCGGGAACCGTGGACGCTTCCACGGAAAAGCATGTCCCGGTGGTCACGGTTGAAGGCCAGCTTGTTACGGTTGACGTCGGGGCAGTCGCACATCCGATGACGCCCGAGCACAGCATTCAGTGGGTTTCCCTGCAGACCAAATTCGGAAATCAGAGAAAGGCATTGAAGCCCGGCGATGCTCCGCAGGTTCGTTTCGCGATCTGCGAGGGGGATGAGGTTGTTGCTGCCTATGCTTACTGCAACCTGCACGGTCTCTGGAAATCCTGAAAAGCATCGACGGAAAAGAAAGAAAACGCTCTGAAAAAAGGAGGGCTGAAGAAAAATGAAGATCACAAACGACATCCGCTATATCGGCGTAAACGATCATCAAGTTGACCTCTTTGAAGGGCAGTATCCTGTGCCGAACGGCATGGCATATAATTCCTATGTGATTCTTGACCAAAAGATCGCCGTGATGGACACGGTGGATGCCGGTTTCACGCATGAGTGGCTGGATAATCTCGAAAGCGTGCTTGGCGGCAGAAAGCCGGACTATCTCATTGTTCAGCATATGGAACCGGACCATTCCGCAAACGTGGCAAGTTTTGCCCGCCTATACCCGAGCGCCTGTATTGTCGCTACGGCAAAAGCGTTTGCAATGATGCGCCAGTTTTTCGGAACGGAGTTTGAGGATCGGCGTATTGTCGTTGCCGAAGGAGACACGCTTTCCCTGGGCACGCATACACTGACCTTTGTAACGGCACCGATGGTTCACTGGCCGGAGGTTATGGTCACTTATGATTCCCGGGACCGGGTTCTGTTTTCTGCAGACGGATTCGGAAAGTTCGGTGCAAACGATGTACGCGAACCGTGGGACGACGAAGCACGCCGCTATTATATCGGAATTGTCGGTAAATACGGCGCGCAGGTACAGGCGCTCCTCAAAAAAGCATCCTCTTTGGACATTGCCGTTATCTGTCCCCTGCACGGTCCGGTTCTCTCCGAAAATCTCGGTCATTATCTCGGGCTTTACAATACCTGGTCCTCCTACGCCCCCGAAAGCGAGGGAATTGTTATCGCGTATACTTCGGTATACGGACACACGAAAAAAGCGGTGGAGCAGCTTGCCGACTTGCTGAAGCAGAACAACTGCCCGAAGGTGATTGTTCACGATCTGGCGCGTACCGATATGGCGCTGTGTGTTGCCGACGCCTTCCGGTACAGCAAGCTGGTTCTGGCAACAACCACGTACAACGCGGATATTTTCCCCTTTATGAGACAGTTTATCGAGCATCTGACCGAGCGGGGCTTCCGGAACCGTACGGTTGCTTTGATCGAAAACGGTTCCTGGGCTCCGCTTGCAGCGCGCACGATGAAAAAGCTTCTGGAGGAAGCAAAGAATCTTTCCTTCTGCGAAACAGCGGTTACGCTTCGTTCCGCGCTGGACGCAGACAGCACCGCGGCGCTGGAAAAGCTTGGCGCAGAGCTGTGCCGGGATTATCTTGCACAAAGCGGGGAGACAGCGAATAAAAACGATCTTTCCGCACTCAACAATATCGGCTACGGCCTGTATGTTGTCACCTCCAATGACGGAAAGAAAGACAACGGTCTGATTGTCAACACCGTTACACAGGTAACAAACTCGCCGAATCGTATTGCCGTCACGATCAACAAGAGCAATTATTCTCACCATGTCATCCGTATGACCGGAATCATGAATGTCTGCTGTCTGACCGTGGAAGCGCCTTTCAAGGTTTTTGAAACCTTCGGCTTCCAAAGCGGAAGAAATGTGAACAAATTTGAGGACTGCGCCCCTCTCCGTTCGGACAACGGTCTTGTCTTTCTGCCGCGTTATATCAATTCCTTCCTTTCTCTGAAGGTAGACGAGTATGTGGATCTTGGCACGCACGGAATGTTTATCTGCAGCGTAACCGAGGCACGTGTGATCTCCGCAGCGGAAACCATGACCTATGCATACTACCATGCCAATGTGAAGCCCCAGCCGAAAACCGAGGGCAAAAAAGGTTATGTCTGTAAAATCTGCGGCTATGTTTATGAAGGAGACGTTCTGCCCGAAGATTTTGTCTGCCCGCTCTGTAAGCACGGGGCTGCGGATTTTGAGCCGATCCAATGAGACAGGACGATCTGAAATTTAATTTCGGCTGTGCCTCCTGCGGATATAAAGGAAGCGATACGCCGGAAGGACACATTGATCTTTGCCGGATGACCGCCCGTCTGGATTCTCTGCTGGATACTGAGGATTATTCTGCCGCAGATCGGCTTCTCTGCTACTGGCGCGGCGAGGCACAGGCTCTGCGGGACCGGAAGGGAGAGCTTTCGGTTGTCAGCGAGCAGCTCGGACTCTACCGGAAGATGCTCCAAAAGGAGCCTGCCGAAGAGGCTGTCGACAGAGCGCTTGCGCTGATTGAGGAGTTGGACGTTGCGGACACGGTCGGCGGCGCAACGGTTTTGCTGAATGCGGCAACGACAATGAAGGCCTTTGGGGCTGCAGAGCGTGCGCTTCCGTATTATGAGCGCGCACGTGCGGTATATGAAAAAGAGCTTTCTCCGGACGATACCCGCCTTGCCGGTCTGTACAACAATTATGCTTTGGCTCTTGCCGATCTTCATCGCGCGGAAGAAGCGGAAACACTTTACCGCCGTGCCATAGCCATTACGGAAAAAACCGTTGAAGGGCGTTGGGATGCCGCGATTTCTTTGATCAACCTTGCTCACCTTTATGACGGCTCCCGCGATGAGCTGATTCCCGACTGTATCGTACAGGCAATTGAGTATCTTACCTGCCCTCCGGAAAAACAAAACGGCTATTACCGCTATGTTCTCTCGAAGTGTGAGCCTTCTCTTCGTCTGTTCGGCTTCTCTCCGGATTTCTCCTGAAAGCCAACCCGGTCAGCACAGGGAACTGTTGGAACTTGTCGTGGCACTCTTAAAGTGCCGGATTTTTCTGCACTGATACCGCAAAAACGGTGTCAGTGCAGTTTTCGTTTCCCGCGTCCGATCCGACCCGCAAAAAACAATCGCCCCGCCGGATATCTGTCCGGCAGGGGCGGATTCAGAGAAAAGATCTTATTTTTCCTGTACAAGAAGCTGCTTGATCCCACAGACAAACGCGCGGTGAAAACCTCCCTGCCCCTCTCCATAATAACGCATCGGCGTCTTTTCGAGGAATGCAGAAGGGGCAAGATCCTGCTCATAGAGCGTTTCCAGACAAAACACCGTGTGTGCTTCGCGGCAGGTCACAAATGCTCCATCGGTCATGGGATGCAGTCCGCATTCGGAAAGCTTATCGCGGTCCCTTCCGCTGACTTTCCCGCAGAAGGAAAGCGCTTCCCGGCATTCTTCCCCGAAAAAGGAAAGCGTCATCTTCCGGCTCGCACACGCGAACGTATAGGTATAACGGGAGGGACGAACATAGACCGTCACAACAGGAGTACCCCACAAAACGCCAAGCTGCGCCCAGCCGACCGTCATGGCGTTATAATGCTCCGGCGTTCCGCAGATCAAAAGTCCCATATCCTTGATAGCCCGGATAAAATTGGCGGAATACGCCTCCGGGAGGATGCCTTCAAATCCTTCCATTGTATCTCCTTTTTGAGCGTTTTATTTCTTTGTTTTCCGGCGATCAAGCACAGCGCCGGCAAGCAGGAAGAGAACGGCGCTTGCCGCCGCCTGAAGAAGATTTCCGCCGAGGGACACAAGCGGCGCGGCAACAGAGTGATAGACAATTGCCTCCCACACATAATATCCTCCGACGCAAAGAGCGGCAGCCGCAAGCAAGGCCAGAAGATTCTTCTTGCAGATCACCCGACCGCGGGAAAAGCAGAAAACGGTCAACGCCTTGATCACAACGGTTGCCGGAATCCACAGCGCATAGCCGGAGGTCAGATCGGCAAGCCCCGCACCGATTGCGGCAGCACAGGCAGCATAGCCGTGAGGAAGCAAAACGGCAGAAAGATAGACGACCGCGTCCCCGATATGAAGATAACCGACTCCCGCAGGGATGCGCGGCAATACACCGGTAGCAACGTAAACCGCCGCCGCAAACAGTGCCGCAAGGCAAAGTTTTTTCCATCTTTCCGCTCCTGCGGAAGCGTTCTTTTTCGTTTCTTTCATAACAGCTTATGCCTCCAAGATCACTTTCATGCATAAATTCCGGCCCAAACCCGGAGACGGCGGGCTTTGCCCGCCGCCTCTTCGGTCAATTGACTCCGGGAAGACCCTTTTCCTCCAACTCATATCCGCAGAAGGCGTTTCCGTCCTGGAAATAGGCGATGGAATGATTTGCCCCTTTGGCAGCAATGAAACCCGAGGTTCCCGCCGTGCCGATTGTGTCTCCGCGGCGAACCGTATCCCCGGCCTTAACGCTGTATTCTCCGAGATGGAGATAGGCGGTAAACAAGCCGAGTCCGTGGTCAATTACAACAAAGTTTCCGGGATAGTCGAGAACGCCGCAATAAAGGACAACCCCATCCTGCGCGGCGACAATATCGCTGCCTTCGGCAACATAGTAATCCACAACGGTATTCCGATAGGTTTCACCGGTTGAGGTAATGGTGCGGCTGTGTCCGAACCCAAGGGCATAGCTTGGATTGCCGGTCACGGAAAGCCCGAACTTTCCGGAAAACAGCGGGGTTCCGCTCGTCTTGGAAACGAGCCCACGAATCAGCGTGTTGAATGCCTCAACCGCGGTTTCCGAGTGGGTCTGGCGGGCAATCGCCGCACTGACATCGCTTGTATAGCCGGTACGGTAGTTACGCGGCTCTACCGTCAGCTTGAGGGTAGAAGTGACCGCGCCGTAGGAGACGGTAAATTCATATTCCCTTGCGTCGGTCGTATAATCGATCATCACAAGAGCAACACTGGATTTTCCGTCCGAATAGAAAACAGGCTTGATCTCCTTGCCGTTGGCCGTAAGCGCGGGACTGGAAGAAAAAACGATACGGTCCGCATGCTTGGCGTTCTTTGCGTTCAGGACGACAAGGCCGCCGGCAGTTACCGAGGAAGAACCGAGAGAGAACTCTGCAGGAGCAGAGAAATCAACCTTGAAAACATAGGTTGCGCTGCCGCTGTAATCCAGCTCGGAGGCTTCGTTCCACTCCGCCTGGAGCGTAACGGTCAGCGTCCCGCTTTCCCTGATGTTCAGCTCGCCGGACAGTTTTGAAAGAGCATCGTTGATAAAAGCACCGTTATAGAGCTCTTTTCCCGCATCATCGACAACCGTGACAAGCGTACGGTTCGGCTGAAGGGAGAAGGAAAGATCAAAACTACCGTCAGAGTCCGCCGCCGGAATGTCGGAAGCAAGCTTCAGGGCTGCGGGATCCACGCGCACCATAGTGCTGTCCTTGGACACACGGTAGCGCCAGTCGATTGTCTGAGGCAGAACCGCGGTGGTGTCGTTAAACAAAAGCGACGGGGCGGCGCTTGCGGTGTAAAGCGCCGCTGCATACGGCGTATCCAGGAAACGGGAAACCTTTTCGGTCGGAACGCGGAAAACCTTCGCGTCCTTGTCAACCATGTAGGAATCTCCGGTTTTGCTGAAATAGAACTGATACAGCTTCTCCGTGTCGTCTACCGAGAAGGAAATCAGATAGCACGGCGTGCCTGTCGGCACCGGAAGAGACTCCGTCCGGGTCGCGCCCGAAATCATGCCGGAGAAAAGATCGATAACCGCCTTTCCGTCAACATCATCCTCCGAAAAACGGTAAGTGACTCCATTTATATCACTCAGGGTAAGTTTGGTCGCGGCGCTGATATCCGGGGGCGTATTTTCCACATTCCGGTAAGCCGCAATTGCTATGTATGAGGGAATAAAAAGTACCGCGACGAATAACAGAATCGCCAGTATGCCGATCGGCTGTCTCTTTTTCATTTTACCTTCCTTTCGCGGTGCTGCCGCCCTTTTTCTCAGAATAAACTTCTCCCGCATCCGCAGAAGCCTTTTTTTTATTATACATTCTTCCCGTCTGTAAATCAAGTACAGAATAAAAAAATAAGGCGGATTTCGCTTTTCCCTCCAGCTCCGCAGGAAGACAAAAAAGAAGCCGTCTGCAATTGACACCCGCAACGGGAAATGATATACTGAAAGAAACATGTAAACACCGGGAAATACAAAATGAAAAATGTCGAAAAATATATCAATCGCTTCTGTCCGGCCCCACTGACGGCGCCGCATTGGGTTCAGAAGCAAAAGATAGAAAAGGCACCTGTATGGTGCTCGGTTGATCTGAGGGACGGAAATCAGGCGCTTGCCGTTCCGATGGATCAGGCGGAGAAGCTGGAGCTGTTCCGCCTTCTCTGCCATATCGGCTTCCGGGAAATTGAGGTTGGTTTCCCCGCTGCATCCGAAACCGAGTACAGTTTTCTTCGGGAGCTGATCGAACGGAAGCTGGCGCCGGAAGATGTCACGCTTCAGGTCATGACACAGGCGCGCGAACCAATCCTGCGGCGGACCTTTGACGCGCTCCGCGGAGCCGGACATGCGATTATTCACCTTTATCTTTCGACCTCTCCCGTTCAGTGCGAGCAGGTTCTGCACCGAAGTCCGGAGGAGGTGCGGAAGCTGGCAGCCGAGGCGGCTCGCCTTATGGTGCAGCTGCAAAAGGAAAACGGAACGGATTATACCTTTGAGTTTACACCGGAATCCTTTACCGAAACCGATCCGGATTATGCGCTTTCCGTCGCAGAAGCGGTGCTGGATGAATGGGAGCCGACCCCGGAGCACAAGGCAATCCTGAATCTCCCCGCGTCAGTCGAGTTATCCATGCCGCATGTTTTTGCCAACACCGTCGAGTATATTCATCACCGTTTGCGTCGGCGGGATTCGGTTCTTCTCTCCGTCCATACACACAATGACCGCGGCACCGCCGTTGCCGCCTGTGAAATGGGACTGCTTGCCGGGGCGGAACGGATCGAAGGAACGCTGTTCGGAACCGGGGAGCGGAGCGGAAACGCCGATATCGTCACACTCGCCCTGAATCTTTATACGCAGGGAGTGGATCCGGGGCTGGAGCTTTCCGATCTTCCGAAAATCAGCGCCGTCTGCGAGAGGCTGACCCGGTCCCCGATCCATGAACGGCAGCCGTACAGCGGCAGAATGGTTTTTGCCGCCTATTCCGGCTCCCATCAAGACGCAATTGCCAAAAGTCTTTCACACCGCGAAAAGCAGGGAGGCCCCTGGCAAATTCCCTATCTCTCTGTCGATCCGGCAGATATCGGGCGGGAATATGAGGAGGATGTTATCCGCATCAACTCGCAGTCCGGCAAGGGCGGCGTCGGCTATCTGCTGGAGCATCGGTTCGGCTTTGTCCTTCCACAGCAAATGCGCAGCGCCGTGGCGGCCGAAATCAAACGCTACTCCGACCGACAGCATAAGGTTATCACAGCAGAGGATGTTTATCACGCCTTTTCCTCTGCCTTCGTCAATATCAACACGCCGCTCCGGGTGCTGGATTACAGCTTCCGGCGCGGTACGCTGACCCATGCGTCCGTCAAACTGGAGCTTGGCGGCTCCATTCGAGAGCTGGAAGCGGACGGGAGAGGCCGTTTGGATGCGGTCGTCAACGCCCTGCGTGACAAACTGGGGCTTCCGTTTTCCCGTGCCACCTATTCGGAGCACGCGCTGGAAGCCAGCACCCATGCGGAAGCGGTTACCTACGTATCGGTTATTGCAAACGACGGCTGCGCAAGCTGGGGCGTCGGTCTGGATGACGATATGGTTGCCTCCTCCGTGCATGCCCTGATCGCCGCAATCAACAGAAACCCTTCGCTGTTTATCCAGAACACGCCCTGAAGGGCGGGCTCCGCGTCCGGGCGGAACCCTTTCTGCCTCTCCTCTTTTCTAAAACGCTAAAACAAGGAAACCGCGGTCGTGCTGACCGCGGTTTTTCCATATTTTTCAGAAATCCGTGCGAATTTTCTCCCTGCGGTGCCTCTGTAAAAAAGCGGAAGGGGGGTCAGAGGGCGGCTTTTATAGCGGAAAAAAGCTCCGAGTACTCCTCAAACGCGGGAATGTCCGGATTGTCCTTTTTGATACTGTCCGTGCTTTTGAAAAGGAATCCGGCTTTACTGGCGCGAATCATTCCAAGGTCATTGAAGCTGTCTCCCGCCGCAATCGTGTCGTAACCGATCGACTGAAGGGCGCGGACAGTTGTTAATTTCGACTGCGGGCAACGCATGATATAACCTGTAATTTCGCCGTCTCCGGCAACCTCCAGGGTATTGCAGAAAATTGTGGGCATACCGAGCTTTTCCATCAGGGGGGCGGCGAACTGTTCAAAGGTGTCACTCAGAATAATCACCTGCGTCAGGGAGCGAAGCCTGTCGAGAAAAGACTTTGCACCGGGCATCACATTGATTTTTGAAATGGTGGAGCGGATCTCCGGAAGCCCCAGTCCGTGCTCCTTCAGGATCGCAAGCCGGTATTTCATCAGCTTGTCATAGTCCGGCTCATCGCGCGTAGTCAGTCTCAGCTCCGGGATTCCGCTTTCTTCGGCAAACGCAATCCAGATTTCCGGAACAAGCACACCCTCCATGTCAAGACATACGATATTCATTCTTTTATCTCCGTTCTGATAAATTTAATCGGAATCTCAGTATAGCATGCCCTGCGGCAAGGCGCAAGAGCTTTTGCAAAGGAAATCAAAGCCGCAGACCGAGCAGGGACGCGACGTTTCCCGAAAGAATCTTTCCCCGTTCCTCATCCGTCAAATCCAGGGAGAAAAACATATCCAGCTCCACCGAGGGGTCGTGATAGGGGAAATCGGTTCCGAAGAGGACACGGTCCGCGCCGTAAAGGCGGATCATTTCGAGCGATTTTTCCGCACCGAGGTAGCGCAGAGAGGAGGAGCAATCTACGATAAGATTCGGAAAGCGGGGCAGAATCCGTGCCGCGTCCTCCCAAACGGAATAGCCACCGAGATGGGCGCCAAGGACGCGAAGAGTCGGGTGCGCGGCAAGCACACGCGCAAGACGCTCGGGGTTGGTAAAATCAAAACGCCTGTCTCCGGCATGAAGAAGAACGGGAAGCCCCACGTCAGCGCAGAGGTCGTAAAGGCGATCCATCTCCGGCGCATCAAGCGGAACACGCAGGAAATCGTTATGTATTTTAACGCCGCGCAAGCCGAGGGAAAGAAGGTGCCGAACATCTCCTTCCGGGTCCTCCGACGCCGGGTGCAATGTTCCGAAGCCGAGGAAGCGATCGGGATGTGCGGAAACGTTCTCCGCGATGAATTCATTGATACTGCGGACCTGATGCGGAACGGTTGCCGCCGACTCAATAACAGCAAGATCGATCCCACACGCCGCATCAATTTTCAGAATTTCTTCTGCGGTTCCGCCGCATTCAGACGGGGTACCGTAGAATTTTCCGATATTCACCGCAGCCTTTGCGGCAATCTGCGGGGGATAACAGTGGCAGTGTGCATCAACAATGGAAAATCCGTTTTTCATAGTCTGTATCTTTTTTCTCCTTTGAGCCGAACACATCAACTGAGCAGCATCCGGTCGTTTGTCAGAACCTTTCCGGAAGCCTCACGGAACCGTTCAAGCAAATCGGGAACCGTCAGTCGTTTCCGCTCTTCCCCGGCGACATCGTAAATGATCCGTCCGCGATCCATCATGATGGTCCGGTTTCCGAGCTCCAGTGCCGACTGCATATTATGGGTAATCATCAGACAGGTCAGCTGCTCCTCGCGGACGATACGTTCGGTAAGAGAAAGCACTTTTTCCGCCGTCGCGGGATCAAGCGCCGCCGTATGCTCGTCAAGCAGCAAAAGCTTCGGGGGGCGGATGGTCGCCATCATCAAGGTCAGCGCCTGCCGCTGTCCTCCGGAGAGAGAACCGACCGCCTGTGACATTCTGTCCTCCAACCCCATATTGAGGGCGGCAAGCTTTTCACGGAACAGGGCGCGGTCACGCCTGCCGGGAACGGAAAGCCAGCCTCCGCCTCCGGCGGCAAGGGAAAGATTCTCTTCGATACTCATCCCGGCGGCACTGCCGAGCAGAGGATCCTGAAAAAGCCTGCCGATCTCCCGCGCGCGCTTGTGTTCGGAAAGAAGCGTGATATCCCTGCCGTCCAGAATAATTCTGCCGCTGTCCGTAAGAAAGGAGCCGGCAATGGCGTTGAAAAGCGTGGATTTTCCTGCGCCGTTCGCACCGATAATCGAGAGGAAATCCCCGCGCGCAACCGAGAGGGAAAGTCCGTCAAGCGCGGCGCGCGCATCCGGCGAGCCGGGGTTGAAGGTCTTTTTCAGATGGATCAGCTCAAGCATCGCTTTCCGTCCCCCTCTCCCTGCGGGCTGCCAACCGGCGGCGCAGAACCGGAAGCTGCTTTTTCAGATACGGTCCGGCAATCGCAATAATCACAATAACGGAGGAAACCGCCTTCAACAGGAAAGCGGGCATATTGAACCGCAGCGCAACGGTATAGACAAAACGGAATACAATCGCGCCGAAAACCGCGCCGACAGCACGCAGCGCAATCGGTCCCCTGCCGAAGAAGGCACGCCCGATCAGCAAAGAAGCAAGCGCTACGGTCACCATACCGGTACCGATATCGATATTGACCGATTTCTGCGACTGTGCCAGCAGACAGCCGGACAGCGCGGTAAAGGCGTTTGCAACACAGAGTCCGACGGTTGTTGTAAAGGCAGGATTGATCGAGGAGGAGCGAACCATCGCGGGGTTATTTCCGGTCGCGCGAATGGCAAGTCCGAGACGGGTCCGGAGAAACAGCGAAAGGAACAGCACAACAAGAACAACGGCAATCAGCGCCGTGATCAGCTTATACTGTCCCGAGAGGAAGCTTCCGGAAAGGAATTCCTTCATTTTTGTAAATACCGTCTCACTTTTGTTCAGGTTCATGAGAGACGATCCGCCCATAACGGCAATGTTGACGGAATAAAGCGCCGTATTGACGATAATTCCGGACAGGAGACTGTCAATTCCCAGTTTGGTTTGCAGGAGAGCCGTCACAAAGCCGGAAAGGATACCCGCCGCCATCGCGGCGGGTATCGAAAGCACGGGATGTCCCGAAAGAATTACAACGGCTCCAACAGTAGCGCCAAGGGTAAAACAGCCGTCGGTCGAAAGGTCACAGACATTCAGCATGGAGTAGCTGAGGAAAAGGGCAAGCACAGTAAGGGAACTGATCAGTCCCAGCTCCAGTGCGGTCTGCCCGAGAACGAGAAGGCTTGACACGGAAAACGCTCCCTTCGGATTTGTTCAGATCAATTTTCGAAGCTTTCTGCGGTATTGATTTTCTGTACCTTTGTGCAGAAAGGCGCGAAGAGCGCAGCAACGGTATCATAATCATAACCAAGCGCAGCACAGGTCTCGACATTGACGGTAGCGGTGCCGTTGTCAAAGGTACGGACCGGCAGCACCGCGGGTTTCGCGCCGTCAAGCAGAACGGAGAGAGCCATGTCGGCAGTCTCCTGCCCGAGGTTCGCATAATCCACACCGTAGCCGAGGAAGGCACCGTTGAGGGCAAAGCTGTCTGCTCCGGTGAACTGCGGAATTTTGGCGTCGGCAAAGGTTTTGTAAATCGAAAGCTCCGCCTTCATGACCGTGTTATCGGTCGGTGTGAAAACAGCATCCACCCCATCGGCAACAAGCGCCTCGGCTGCAAGACGGATCTCATCAATCGTGGTTCCGGTCCGCTCCACCACCTTTACTCCTTTTGCGGCAAGTGCTTTTTTTGCAGCAGCAATCGCCGTAGTGGAAGAGTCCTGCCCGATATCATAGAGCAGTCCGACGGATTTGACATCCGGATTGAGCGCGAAAATCAGGCGAAGAACTGCGTCGGTATCCAGATAATCGGAGGTTCCGGTAATATTGGATCCCGGGGCCTCCAGAGAAGCAACCAAACCGGCAGAAACAGGATCCGAAACAGCGGCGAACACAACGGGGATTCCGTTGTCCTCCGTTGCCGTCTGCATAGCCATAGCAACGGGAGTCGCCACCCCGATCATCAGATCAACCCGGTCTGCGATAAAGTTGGCAATGATCTGATTCATAACATTGGCATCGGCGTTGCAGTTATCGGTTTTGACCTGCACAGTCACGCCGCGTTCCGCGGCAACAGCGGCAATGCGCGCCTCAATATTCGCCACAATCTGATTAAGGGAAGCGTCATCAACATAGTTGCAGATTCCGATGGTATAGTCGGCTTTCTTTTCCCCGCAGGACACAAGGGAGAATGCGGAAAGAAGAAGGAGAAGGGCCAGAAGCCCCGAAAACAGCTTTTTCATGATTTTTCCTTTCTGCCGCCCGGCGGCATACAAAATTTTACGGAATACGGAAATAGAATGATGAATTTTCACAGCACACAGAAATTCATTTTTTTCCGCCATCGTTTTGTGTCTTTCATGCTCTTCCTCCTGAAAACAAAAAATCCCGTCTCGGCTAACTGCCGGGACAGGAAAAACCTGCGGTACCACCCTGCTTGGCGCTATTCTGCGCCCACTCTGTTACGCAGCAAATGCTACGTACCGGTATTGATAACGCAGTCCCCCTGCGGCGCACCTACCAAACGGTTCGGCTTGCCCTCGGTCGCCCATTCGCCGATGCCTTCCGTGCCGCGCTTCCACCTCCCGCAGCTCTCTATACCGGAGTCACACCCGTTACTTCCTCGACCTCATCGGTTTTGCAAAAGTATAAACCTTTCTTTCGCGTTTGTCAAGAGGTTGCAGGAATATTTTTAAAAAATTTCATTCCGGAGATCTCCCGACAGTTTCTCAAGCGCTGCCTGCCGGCAGTGTATTGTCCGGAAACGGACAGAGGGTATTTGCTGTTGACAAAAAAACAAAATATGGTATTCTAAATATGGTATTCTAAAAAGGAACTTTCCTTTGGATTTCTTCGTCTGACCGATTAATCGCTCTTCGAATCTTAAAAGGAGTATTTCATGAAAACAAAGTTCTTCTCTGCCTTCTGTGCGGCGCTGTGCGCCATTCTCCTCGCGGGCTGTACCCAGGCTCAGCCAACACCGGGAACCTCGGAACCGACAGAAAGCACTACCGTGACTGACGCCCAGACAACCGTCCTCACAACGGTTCCGGTAACCGGTCAAGCGGAGGATCCGAAAGCAAAACCGGAAACACGTTTCCTGGAGGAAATCATTCGGGATTCCAATACCGCAGAGGAACTGCTGAGCGGCATTCAGGCACTGGATACGGAAGGCGCCGTGAAGGAAATCCGCATACACGAATGGTGGAAGCACTATGACCGGGGTATCTGTCTGACAAAG